>MHDI01000023.1 GCA_001804915.1 Nitrospinae bacterium RIFCSPHIGHO2_02_FULL_39_82
TCTGAAAAATCAATAGATGAGATTTTTAAAGAAGGCTCTCTTATAGACAATGCTTTAAAGAAAGCCGTTCAGGAAGCTCTTGTGCGCCATAAACAGGCCGGCAATCCGATTGTTGTCTGGCGTGACGGCAAAATTGTCTGGCTCAAGCCTGAAGAAATTCCTGTGCAGAGATAATGAATTCACCCCTTCATCACCTTCGTTGACCAAATCCTCGCCGCCAAGAAACAACCCCCTGTCTCCCCTTTTGCTAAGGGGGGAATTATCTAATACCGACACATCACCCTTGAGTGTCAGATTGAACAGATTATTGCTGATATGTGGGTAGAGGAGCGGTATAATTGTTAAGAAATCTTTTATAAAAAGGAGGGTGACTCAATGGATACTTGTAAAAAAGATTTAATTGTATGCATCCCAAAAATTCTCGGTTTCAGAGGTAGGATATAGAATTCATAGATATGGGAATTAATTCTGCAGTTTTGGATTCAGGGTGTCTCTCAACCCCTCGCCGAAGAGGTTAAATGCGAGAACTGTAATGAGTATCGTTATCCCGGGAATGTATGTTAACCAGGGGGCATCAAAAAGGTATTTTTTTCCGTCAGAGAGTATATTTCCCCATGTAGCATTAGGGGGTGGAACACCAAAACCGAGGAAGCTCAGTGCTGATTCTGTAAGAATGGCTGATGCAATACCAAGTGTGGCAGAAACGAGGACAGGTGCCATAGAGTTTGGGAGGAGATGACGGAATATAATCCTTTTATCAGGAGAACCTATTGCCTTTGCAGCGAGTATAAACTCCTGCTCCCTTAAGGAGAGCATATCTGCTCTTACAAATCTTGCAGGTCCGACCCACCCTGTAATACCTATTACAATCATTATATTCCAGATGCTTGGCGGTAGCAGGGCGATGACAGTGAGGATAAGGAAAAAGGCGGGAAAGCTAAGCTGGATATCTATCAATGCCACAATCAGTGTATCTACTGTCATAATATTATATTTGCCGACCTTTATCATATTTTCACCATAATATCCTGCAATACCTCCAATCAACACGCCAAGGATTATAGATATACCTACAGCTATAAATCCCACAGAGAGTGAGACAATAGCGCCCTGAAGCATGCGGGCAAGGACATCCCTGCCGAGTTCGTCTGTGCCAAGGAGGTATAAACCCAGATATGGAAGACCCTCTTTCGGGACAGAATCTATCGTGGGTTTTGATAGTGGAGATTTGAGTTTGTCTGGAAGTCTTACAGTATTAGGATTAAGAAGCGGCTCCTCCCCGCTGGTGACAATAACACCTGTTAAGGCTAATATGAAAAATATTAAAAGTATAATTAGACCATAAAGTGCCATCCTGTTCCTTTTAAATATCTTCCAAAATTCCTGAAAAGGGGTGCTTGGAGGAGGCATTGAATCTCCAGCTTCTAACTTCTGACTTCTGACTTCTATCTTCTGGCTTTCTGTCATAGCTTTATCCTCGGGTCAACAAACATATAAATCAAATCAGATACAAATGTCCCTGCAAGGACTAAGACTGCGGAGAAAAAATTCAGCGTAATGATAATTGGGAAATCTCTTGCAAGGATGGCTTCATATCCCATCCTTCCTATACCCGGCCAGGCAAAAATAGACTCTATGATTACAGAGCCTCCTATAAGCCCCGGCAATAACATACCGAACATAGTAACAAAGGGGAGGAGTGCATTTCTCAGGGCATGGTTATAATTTACCTCATCCTCAGTAAGACCCTTTGCCTTTGCTGTCCTGATATAATCCTGTCCCATAACCTCAAGCATCTGAGACCTTACATAACGGGAAAGTATTGCAATACCTGCAGTTGCCTCAAGGATGGATGGGAGAACAAGGTGCCACAATTTATCCATATGTGCAAAAGGAAAGCCTACCCCCTCTCTTCCGAATGTCCTCATGCCAAGCACAGGGATATTGAAGACCTCTACTACAAAAATAATCAGCACATAGGCAAGGAAAAAACTGGGAAGCGAGATGAGTGCGTAAGAGAGAAAAGTAGTCCAGCGGTCAAATCTAAAACCTCTTTTAAATGCTGCGTGTATCCCTACAGGAAAGGCAAGAAGCCAGGTAAGGATTGTCCCTACGATGAAAAGCAAAAGGCTATTATAAGAACGTTCAGTTATCTTCCCTATTACAGCCTGATTGTCTTTAAAGGATTTCAAAGTGCCTGTGAATAGCTTCTTAAAAAATAATACATACTGGATGTGGAGTGGTTTATCCAAATCAAAGGCAGCCCTGTATCTCTCAAGGTCTTCCTTTGTAAATCTGGGATTAAGCGGGTTTATCTGGCTTGGTTCACCGGGTGCAAGATGAATCACCAGAAAAGAGATAATGGAGACAAAAAACAGGGTGATAAGTTTTTTATACAGGCTCTTTATTGCAAATACAAACATAAAATTGTAATCGTATAGCTTGGAAAAATTAAATCAGTTTAGTGAAATGTTTGTTGTGATGGCTCAATTGTAGTTACCTGACCAAAGTTTTGTTCATACTTCTTCATATTATCCAATAGTGCAGCTATGATACGCTTTATATGTCCCGGGGTGACAATAATTCGGGAAACCAGGTGGGTACCGTTTGGAGAATTAAGAAGCCAGTCAATGATAAATTCTTCAGGGCTATGTGAAACGAACATTGAGTTGCTGAAGTGGCCGCGGGACATTTCATCGGCAGTATTTATAGTAATTTGTTGTTGCTGAGGTGCTTGCTTGGTTGTCATATAGTCTCCTTTCTTTGGGAAAAAGTTTCATCAGAATTATGTTGCGTCAGACTCTGATGGCACAGAAATTTTTAGCTATTTTTTTATATCCTCACTTCTTCACCTCCTTTTGCTGAGGCGGTAGCGTATAAAGGGTTAATTGTCTTACCAAAACCAATCGTGTTTATATGAGTATAAATCTCACCTTGGTCTCTGTCAATTAAGAATATACAAATTTAATTTAACTCTTGTCTGACAATAATTATATTGTAATTATACTATTTTGAGGTAACATTATTTTGTATGCATCCGAAATTGAAGGAAACCCTTGAGAGATTTTACAGGGAATACGATTTAAAGTCACGGATTGAACATGACCCTATTGAATTTCCTCATAGATACGATAAGCCAGAAGAAATTGAGATTGCAGGCATGATTGCATCATCATTAGCCTATGGAAATGTAACCTTATTTAAGCCGGTTATTAATAAGATTCTGTCTGTCCCTGTTGATTCTCTGCGGGAATTTATCATGAATTTTGACCCCCATAAGGATAGCAGGTTATTCGGTGGTATAAAATATAGATTTAATTCTGAAAAGGACATTATCTGTCTTATCTACTTTATAAAACTGGCATTAATTGGATATGGCTCACTGAAAAATCTTTTTTATTCATTTTACAATCATAAAGATAAAAATATTGCCAATGCCCTTAATGAATTTGTAAAGTATTTTGTATCCCTTGATTTGTCACCTGTCTATGGTAAAAGGGAATATACGAAGGGAGTTAAACTGTTTTTCCCTTCCCCTGAGGATGGGAGTGCGTGTAAGAGATTGAATCTCTACCTCAGATGGATGGTCCGCTCTGATGATGGGGTTGATTTTGGTATCTGGGATAAAATACCGCCATCAAAACTCATAATACCTCTTGATACCCACATAGCGAGGATTTGCATATATCTCGGCTTAACAAGGCTTAAAAGCGCCGGCTGGAAGATGGCTGAGGAGATAACTGATAATCTGAAGCTCCTTGACCCAGATGACCCTGTTAAATATGACTTTGCCCTATGTCATCTCGGCATATCAGGTGAATGCCCTCTTCTGTCAGTTCGGAGTTCGGAGTTTGGAATCAGGGGTGGAGGACGGTTGTCCCGTTTGTCAGAAAAATGTTGTGACTGCTCATTAAGGAATGTATGCAATTGGGCTGCAAAAAAAAGTTAATAATATTCTACCCACAGTTTGATATGAGGTAATGTATTAAAATTCTACGACCTTTACATCTGCCGTTTTCCTCAGATTTGCTATATATTCCGATAACTTTTTATTAACCTCCATGGATTTCAGGTAGTCCTTTAGTTTGTCATGAACCTCATTCAGGGGGATAGTCCTGCCTGGTTTTTTGTCAACCATCTTTATTATATGGTAGCCAAATTCTGTTTCCACAACATCACTTACCTCACCTTTATTAAGACTGAAGGCTGCCTTTTCAAAAGGGGGAACCATCATCCCCTTTCCAAAAAATCCAAGGTCGCCTCCGTTCTGTCCACTACCGGGGTCATCAGAATTTTCCTTAGCCAGTTTTGCAAAATCTTCTCCACCCCTTACCTTCTTTAATAATCCATCAATCTTCTTTTTTGCTGTCTCCTTTGCCTCTTTAGTTGCATTCTTATCAACCTTCACAAGTATATGACTTGCCTTAACCGATTCCTGTTCTAAAAACTTGGTAGAGTTATTTTTATAATAATCATCTACTGCCTTTTCATCAATTGAGACTTTATCTTCAATATCATTTTTAATTAATTTCTTTATGGTGATTGCCTTTCTGACATCGGTTTTTATATCGTCCATGGTCATATTTTGTGATTTTATCATCTGATTAAAGTGGTCCTCGCTTGGGAATCTTGACTTAATAGTATCAATCTCCTTTTTTAGCTCATCGTCAGATATCTTAATTCTCTTCTTCTTGGAATTCTGCATGAGAAGTTCCCTGCTTATTATATCTTCAATAAGACTCTTATTTATATCTTTTGCACGTTCTTCAGGAAACTGCTGTCCCATCATGGTTAGCCTTTTCTTAAAGCTTTGAAGGGCTTTACTGAATTCGGCTCCGCTGATATTTGTACCATTTACTGTAGCTACAACATCTGGAATCTTTATCTCTTTTGCTGGCACGGCCGGATTCATTACAGCTTTACCTTTTTCATTTTCAGCAAAGCCATTGTGGTGAGATAATAAGACTCCACATGCCGCTAACATTATTACAATACTTTTTAAAACTAAATTTTTGCTCACAAATCCTCCTTTTTATAAATAAAATTACCCTTCCATTTATTTAACAACAACCTCAATAAGATTGTCAACACTTAAATACCTTTCTTTTGCCCTTTTCATATCAGTCAGCTTTACCCTTTTCAGTTCGGCAGATAACTTATTATGATAATCTACATCTTTTTTGTAAAATTCAGCTGCCCCCATATAATAACACCGGTTTATCCTTGACAGCCCTCTCATTAATTCTCCTGCTATATATTTATTTACAGCCCTCTTTAAATCCTCCTCCTTTATTTCTATCCCCTTAAAACTCTCAATTTCTTTCAGGATACCATCCCTTGCCATTTCCACTGTATCAGGTGTTGTTCCCATTGCTGCAGCGAAAAGGGCGTGAGTTTCATCGTATAATGAGAACCATGCACCAATGGAGTATGCCAGCCCTTGTCTCTCTCTTAATTCAAAAGCCATACGCTCAGAAAATATATAACCAAGCAATCTCAGTGCCGCCCTGTCCACCGGGTCAATTTTTATAAGCTTACCAATTCTTAAATAAGATTGTCTTGTCTTTAAATCCCTGTTTATTGATAGCGGGGTATTGGGTGTCTCTTTAACTATAAGCCGTGAAAAGTCTGTAGCAGGAAGCTCAATAACCATTTTCTCCATATTTCCCAGAAACCTATGGATTTTTTTTATAACCTCATCAGCCTCTATGCCTGTTGCAACAGTTATTATGAGATTATCAGGTGAGAAATATATCTTATGAAAATTTTCAAGGTCCTCCTTTGTTATGGAATTTATGGTTTCAAATGTTCCAGAAATGGCTTTGGACTGCGGGAACCCTTTGAAGACCTCTTCAAAAAATAGTTTCTTTGACAGGGTATCAGCCTTTGAGTCCTCTCTCTTTATAAGATTAAGCATTTCTGTCCTTACAAACTCAATATCTTCATTTTCAAAACGGGGGTTAGTGATAAGATTTGCGAGTATTTCTATCCCCTTATCATAATATTCATCTATAGTCTCAAGACGCAGATAAGAGTATTCGTGTGTAGTATAGAAATCGTCATATGGGATAAATTCAGAATCCCTTGTTTTTAGGGTAACCCCGATAGCAGAGAGTTCTTTTTGAAATGTCTTATAATCTGCTGTCTCTGTTCCCCTCTCCATTATTCTATGGATAAAATCTACAATGCCGGTCTTACCTTCAGGCTCCATCAGGGAGCGGTTTTTGGCAAGTAGATGGATGGCAAATACCTCTGAATCCTTATTAGAATTGACAATCAGGGTTAGTCCGTTTTTAAAAGCAACCTTTTTAATGCCCCCGCTTTTTTTAGAATGTGAAATGCGGGATGGAAGATTTGGAATTATGGGATACGATTTTTTAAATTTACCATCTGAAAGCTTCCACTCATTAACCAGCTTTATGCTTTCTTCTGTAAATATTTTTTCTCCCTTTGCAGATTCTTCTTTGAGGTAGTAGTCTTTTTTCATTTTTTCCCTTACAGTTTCAATACCCTCTTCACCTGATGTAATCAGACTCGTCATGAAGGCAGGATTTAATAAATATCTCTTTGCAATATCTTCCAATTGTGGAACTGATACCTTCTCCAATCTGCTGATATAGTTTTTTGCAAAGTCCCACCCGCCAGCAGCAATAAACTTGCCCTTTACCATACCATAATAGTGTGGTTTTTCTGAAAGGGAAATCTCCTGTGTTTTTGTAGATACTATAACTCCCCTTCTCTCCTCTTCATTTATTGGTTCATTAGTGAATTTATTTATCTCTTCTAATGTTGCCTTCTTTATATCTTCCGCATTTGAACCGAGGGGGGAAGAAATGGATATTTTAAGAAAAGAAAAGTGTTTATTAAAATCTATATTCACGCTAATATTGAAAACCTCTCCTTTATTATTACTTTTTAGATTGCTATTTACTCTTTCTTGCAGGTCTGCATCAAGGAATTGTGCTATAATAAGCATTCCATAAAAATCCAGATTTTCTATGCCTGGTAGGGGGATACCCAGTGTTATGGATGAATGGCTAATTGAAGATGCTGATAGTTGATAGCTCAGGTCTGATTGCTGAATACGGTGGTGATTTTCTATTGGAAGTTTCTGTGGTGGATATTTTCCAAAATATCTCTTTACGAGCCTCAGCATCTCCTTGCTATTGAAGTCTCCCATGATTATTGCAGTCATATTATTGGGGACATAGTATCTCTCGTAATACTCCTTAACCTGTTCCCTTGTCATATTTTTTATTGTCTCAGGAATTCCTATCGCAGGGAGGTTATGAGGTGTACCATAAAAGAATCTTAAGTTGAAAAATTCATTTTCAAGTGATGATGGTTCTGATGTATCCCTTGCAATTTCATTAATAATTATTCCCTTCTCCTTCTCAAACTTGTCTTTGGGAAATGTAGAGTTAAATAACATATCTGACTGGATATCCAGCGCCTTTTCAATATTTGATTTTTCTGCAAGGACTATGTAATTTGTATAATCTGTATCCGTGTGGGCATTATTATAAATACCGTAAAAATCTATCTCTTTATACAGTTTCTCCTGAGTCCTTTTCTCGGTTCCGTTGAATAGTAAATGTTCAAGCATGTGAGAGACTCCACTGTTGGTAAAGTCTTCATAGGATGAACCTGCTTTTACAGTAACGACACATGAAATGACAGGATTCTGATGATTCTCAATTAGGACAACCTCAAACCCATTGGGGAGTTTAATATTAAGTGGAGTTGCAGCATGAATGTCATTACTCCACCACAGCAAAAAGATGAGGGGAAAAATGACAGGGATGTATTTTTTGTATGTCATAATGAAAAAAACTTAATGAAACCACAGATTACACAGATTTTCACAGATTATAAAATACTTTAACAAGGATAGACAGGATGGACAGGATAAAAGAGATAAAAATGATTTTTAAATATCCTGTTTATCCTGTGCCTCCCTGTTAATTAATTCTTTTTTATTGTTTTTTATCTGTGTTATCTGTGAAATCTGTGGTTGCTTTTATAATTTTTTGTGTTCTGGCTATAGTTTTTTCAATCTTTGTAATTTCTTTCTTTCGCTTTTTGGCAGTCTTCTTGGATTCCCCTTCTTTTTTGTGGTAATCCTTATTTCAAAATCCTCTTCTATCTCCCCTTTTACTGTAGAAATTTCTGCCATTATTAAACTCTCCTCAAACTCTCCTGATGATATAACAACTGAACCATGTCTTAATGCAAAATCAGCTACCTCTCTATCAGAAGTAACAATAGTAGATGCCTCTCCACTCTCAACCATTCTTTTTATTACCTCATCAGCCTTTTCACCTCTCCTTGAATAGACGATTTTAATCCCCTTTATAACCTCTCTTTTTTCTGTTGTGTAGCCGCCCTTCCACCCATCAAATACAACAGTCAAGCTATGCCCTTTTAATTTTTTGTAGTTATAAAGATTTTCAATAAATCTATTCCTTGTTTCCTCAAATGAATCAATAAAGTCTCTTCTGAATCTGTCAGATGTCATTAATAGATTGTATCCGTCAATAA
>MHDI01000024.1 GCA_001804915.1 Nitrospinae bacterium RIFCSPHIGHO2_02_FULL_39_82
GCTGGATTTGCTAAATCTGATGCACGGAGGGTTATTGTTACTGTCCCGCTTAAGCTTGATGATGGTGCATATGTAATCGTATAGTTATCGGATGTGCCGAGGATTGAACATCTGCCGGTAATATCAGCCCCGTTTACTGTGAGTGCAATTGATGAGATATCCACACTTGCATCAGCGTCAGATATCTGAACTGTTATCTGGGTGTTTGCAGGGATATTTGTGGCACCGTTTGCAGGTTTATGATTTGAACTCCCGGGAGAGGCAATATCAGAACGGGTATATCTTGCAACTACAGATGGTTCTGTAACTCCACCTTTGGTAACAGCAACACTATTTGTCTGCCCTGTGTAGAGAATCTCAGAGCCTTCGGTATCAAGTCCTTCAAGTTTTATATTGTATGAGCCTATGGAGAGATTGTTAAATATAATTGTTACTGATTCTCCAGGGGTAACATCTTTTTCCTTCTGAAATTCTGATAGAGGGTTATTTGTATCAAGTATGGCTGCTCTTACCTTATAGACCCCGATAGGGACTCTGTAGGAAATAATTATGGTGCCGGTATTTCCGCTGCTTATAATAGGGGAATCTCCGCTACCTGAACATGAGAGTATGGCAAAAATAGAGAGAATAGAAAGGAATCTTAAAAGACGGCTAAAAGATGGGAGAGACGAATATGAGTTAGAAAAGAACTGACTGACTGACTAATCTTCGTGCCATTCCCTGATTAAAGCATTCAGGGATAAGATTCCTTTTTGCCATGTTCAACTCTCCTTATGAGGCGAAGATAAAGCTTCGCACTACATTGTTTGTGTAAGGTTGGATAATCAAATCATGGGTAAAACATACCACATCCCAAAATTTTGTCAAGAATTTTTCATGGGTTAAAGTATTAATCCATCCTTTATATGCAGACATCTACTGCACGGAAAGAAGTATTTCAATGGTGTTTTCTGTATTAGCGTATGAAAATAACAAAAGAGTTGCCTGGTAACAGGATTAAGAGGCTTAGAAAATTAAGAGGGCTATCAATAAAAGAATATGCTAAAATATTTTCAATGCCAATACACATGAAGACACCCAAATTCCAATTTTAAAAGGGTTTGAATGTCTAAAACGAAATTTGGGAAGGCAGGAAAAGAAAAAAGGCAATTCCAATGGAATTAAAAGAAATATTAGAAAAGCTCCCGGTAAAGCCAGGGGTTTATTTGATGAAGGATGATAGAGGGTCTATCCTCTACATCGGAAAGGCAAATAATTTAAGGTCAAGGGTAAGGTCATATTTTCAAAATTCTGCCTCTCTGTCTCCACGGATAAAAAGCATGGTCTCTCTAATTGTGGATGTGGATTATGTTGTTACTGAGAATGAAGTTGAGGCATTGATATTAGAAAGCAATTTAGTAAAAAAGCACAAGCCTAAATATAATGTAATCTTAAGGGATGACAAACACTATCCATACTTAAGGCTTGCAACAGAGGAGATGTATCCATATCTTTCCATTGGCCGAAGGGTTAAGAAAAATAAGGGCATTTACTTTGGTCCCTATACATCTGCAAAGTCCCTCCGTAAGACCTTAAAACTAATACACAGGATATTCCAACTGCGCCAAAGCAGAGACCCACTTGATGGTAAGCCAAAGAGACGTCCATGTCTTAACTACCAGATGGAAAGATGTCTTGCACCATGTGCGGGATATGTGAAAAAAGAAAATTACGAAAGAATAGTCAGAGATGTTATCCTCTTCCTTAAAGGGAGAAATGATGAACTCCTGAATAACCTGAAGAAAAAAATGGATGAGTCATCAGAAAATCTGAGATTTGAAGAGGCAGCGAGGACAAGAGACCAGCTTTCAGCAATAGAAAGGACAATGGAGAAACAGAATATTATATCCACAAGCCTGGAGGACCAGGATGTCATAGCCATTTACAGAAACAGCAGTAAGGCAAATATCCAGGTATTTTTCATAAGAAGCGGAAAGATTATTGGCGATAAAAACTTTATATTAAATCAGGTTGATGAAATAGATGATGCTGAAATCCTTTCATCTTTTATAAGACAGTATTACAACGGGGATGTATTTATACCTGAAGAGATTATCGCAGAAAAAGAGATAGAAGAAATTGAAACTATAAAGATGTGGCTTTCTGAAAAAAGAGGCGGAAGGGTTGAGATAGTCGTTCCTTACAGGGGAAGAAAGAGAGAGCTTATTCACATGGCAAAGGAAAATGCAGCAATCTCTCTTAAAATAAGCCTTGATTCAGCAGATTTAAGAAGGACTGCACTAAAAGATTTAAAGACGAGGCTGGATTTAAGTAAATTACCATTAAGGATTGAGGCATTTGATATTTCAAATATAATGGGTATGTCTGCGGTAGGTTCTGTGGTTGTATTTATAAATGGTGAATCTGTGAAGGACGAATATAAAAGGTTCAGGATAAAAACCGTAACAGGTATAGACGATTATGGAATGATGAGGGAGATAATCTTGAGGAGATACAGTATAAAGACAGGCACCAGTCACGAGTCACCAGTCACCAGCGTTTTGCCTGATTTAATAATAGTTGACGGGGGGAAGGGACAGCTCAATACATTAATTGGTGTATTAAAAGACCTCTCTATAAACAATGTAGATACAATAGGGATTGCGAAAGGAGAAGACAGGAATAACCCGGAAACAGATACAATATATGTTACAAGTTACAAGTTACAAGTTACAAGTTTAAACATGGAACATATATCACCCTTGCCTCTTGCCCCTTGCCCCTTGCCCCTTGATTCACCGGGGAGACACCTGATTCAAAGGATAAGGGATGAGGCACACCGCTTTGCAATTGCCTATCACAGAAAATTACGGGGCAGAGAGGGGAAAGGTTCTGAGCTTGATGAAATTCGTGGTATAGGCGATAAGAGAAAGAGGGTACTCCTCAAACATTTTGGCAGTCTCAAGAGAATTCGTGAGGCATCAGTTAAAGAACTGTCAGAGGTCTTGCGTATAAGTGAAAAATCAGCTATGAAATTACATGAAAGCCTTGTATAAATTTTAAAACCTTAATCTTTACCTTGCCTTCAAGCCTCAATTAATGATAATCTGTTTTTGTGAAATACAATCATGCCCTTGCCTTAAATCCTTACTATAGCAGTTCTACTTCCACGGTTGGACTCTTCCCTCCTACCGGACTTGAATATATTGCAACGAGTATAAAAGGTCTGGTGGGTAAAGTAACTCTCATGGATTTAAGGTATGAAAAGGAATATCAGGATATAAACAATCTAAAAGACTTCGTTAAAAAAGAGATTGACCTTTTATGTATCAGCATCAGGTGGAATTTCAGTTTCAAAGAGATTTGCGAGCTTATCTGTCAGATGCCGGACGATATACCTATTGTAGTCGGAGGATATAAAGCTACCGAGGAGGTTGAGCATCTCTTTAACAGATGCCCCACTATTGATATTATTGTAAGGGGTGAAGGTGAGGAGACAATTAAAGATATAGTTAATGGTGTCCCCTATAGAGATATTCCCGGTATTTCCTACAGAGAGAACGGAAAAATAGTTCATAATGGAAACAGGCCTCTGCCCGATGTCAACACTATCCCTTTTCCGGATAGAAGTCTAAGAAAGAATAACTATTATCTCTCGCTGCATGGCAGCAGGATTACAAATCTGACCTTTGACACAGTTTTAACTACCAGGGGATGCCCTTACAAATGCAAGTTCTGCACATTCAGCTTAAATCCACTGGGACAGAAAAGGGGATATACGGAAAGGTCGCTTGAATCGGTAATAGAAGAATTGAAAACCATCTCTGCCAATGTAGTGCTTTTTAGTGACGACAATTTTTTTACAAACCCGAAAAGGAGTGAAAAGCTTTGTGACCTTATAATAGAAAATAATATAAAAAAGAGATTTATTGTCCAGACACGAATTGAGATTGCAAGATATCCCCGGCTTTTGGAAAAGGCTGAAAAGGCAGGTTTCAAACTGCTTTTAATCGGGGTAGAATCCCCACATGATAAAATTTTAAAACAATTCCAGAAGGGCTTCACGCAACAGAAGGTCAGGGAGGCATTTAAGGTATTAAACAGATATAACTTCTACATCCACGGCTATTTCATATACGGCAATATCGGGGAGACAGAAGATGAGATGGTTTATATTGCTGATTTTGCAAAGGAGTTAAACTTAGATTCAATAAGCTTTCACAAATTGAGGGTGGAAAAGTACTCACCGCTGAAGGAATTGGTTGATAAAACACCCGGCTATTATTATGAGGAGGAGGGTGGACCTGTCTATTCCGACCAGTTCAGCCTGAAAGACTTAAAGAGGATACGGGATAAGATTAAATTTAGATTTTATACCATCAGCAAGATAAGAAATATAATAAGAAAGACTTATAAGTCTGGACTTTTTACAAAATCCGATTTGAGGTTATTTTACCTATCCCTGCCAAAACTCTTATACAAGATGATAAAAAGGGAAATCAGGAAAAAGAGTTATATATTAAAGTAGGATTTTCACTCGTTAACTGCAAAAACACATCCTCCAGCCCGCTGGAGAGTTTTGCCTGTTTACGGAGTTCATCCATTGTCCCGAGTGCAATAAGTCGCCCCTTATTGATTATGCCTATCCTGTGGCACATCTCCTGAGCAATTGACATCGTATGGGTGGACATAAATATTGTTATCCCGTTCTTTGTAAGTTCCTTAAAAATCTCCTTGACCTGCCTCATCCCCTTCGGGTCAAGTCCTACCATAGGTTCATCAATTATTATCACCCTCGGATTATGTATCAGGGCAGCAGTAATTACGAGCTTCTGCCTCATTCCGTGGGAATAGCTCTCCACCAGTTCATGCTCAAAATCTTTGATGCCGAATAAATTGAGAAGTTCCTCCCTCTTCTGGCTTACAGATGCCCCATCCACACCATATAGGTCTGTAATAAAATTCAGAAACTCTCCTCCTGTAAGCTTTTCATAAATGAATGGTTTATCAGGAATATATCCTATCATACCCTTAACTTTCCGCGGTTCCTTCTGGACATCATACCCCCCTATCTCTACAACACCCTCATTGGGTTTAAGCAGTCCTGACAGGAGTTTAATTGTAGTTGTCTTACCTGCACCATTAGGACCGAGAAAACCAAAACATTCCCCGGCAGCAATATGCAGATTCAGACTTGAAACAGCAGTTATATTACCGTAGCATTTTGTAAGGTTCTTTATGTTTATCATTCCTATTGGACTTAATTATCGTAAAGGTGAAAAAGAAGAATCTGCTGATATTTTAGCATACTGCCGAATATCATTACAGACATTATTGATGCCCAAAATCCGCTAAAGCGGGATTTGGGTGATAAGTGAATTACCCCGCCCCCTGAAGGACGGGGTATCAAGAAGGAGACTATTACAGGTTGGGTTATGGGAAAATATAATAGTCTTTCAATTGACTAAATAAAATTTAGATATTGTGTTTCCTGTCCAATTCCTCAAATTTCCTCATTATCTCGTTTATCTGACTATCCTCAAGATGCATATCAGCCATCATAAACAGCATATTATCTTCTTTATAAATATGCTCCCTGAGAAGATTAATATAACTCCTTCCGTTTTCTTTTATAAGTTTTATAGCTTCCATGTTGTTATCATCTTTTAGCCACAGGGCAACCCCTTTAAAAAAGTTTCCTTCGTATTTATAAAGGTCTTCATGCTCCATCAACATTACGCCTACCGGACCAGCATCCCTTGGTATAAATTTCTCAATCTCTGGAAAAAGTGCCTCCTCTTCTTTGACAAAATGAAGTTTCACATCCTTTTCAAAGAACTCCTTTAAATCTGCAAGTATCTTTTTTGCACCCGGCGACTTAATATCATTGATGCTTTGTTCCATCACATTTAATTTTGTAAGAACCAGTTTGTGGTCATTAGATAAAATCTCAGTTGGTCTGCTCATATCTATTCCTCACTTTTTATAGGTTTTAAGTTAATTTAATTATATAAAATAGAGAAAGGCTTAATTATGATTTCTATCATATTGCAGACTGAAAATTACTTATTTTTTTATTGCAATTTTTCAGGAAATGTTGTAACTGTATTCTTAAAGAAGATTAGAGAGGTGTTGGATAATCAATCCTAAAACTGTAAAGTTCATAATTTTTATAGCCTTTGTTATTACATCCCTCTTTCTAATTCGGATATTTAATCTAACCGATTATATTGACCAGGAAAGATTGAGGCTGTGGATAGATAGTTTTGGGATCGGGGGACCCCTTATTTATATCGCTATCTATAGTCTCACTCCAAGCCTTATGCTGCCAGCGATTCCGATTACTGTAATTGGAGGGGTATTGTTCGGTCCAATCCGTGGCACTGTATATGTGATTATCGGTGCAACTATCGGGGCATCCATTGCATTTCTTGTGGCAAGATATATGGGTAGGGAATGGGTGGAGGGTTTTATCAAGGAGGGGAGACTGAGGGAGCTTGACGAGAAGGTAGAGAAACAGGGGTGGAAGATAGTCGCCTTTACAAGGCTCATACCGCTTTTCCCTTTTAATTTTTTAAATTATGCCTTTGGACTTACAAAAATCAGATTCAGCCATTATGTTATAGCCTCCTTTATCTTTATGCTGCCGGGGGCTATAGCATTTGTAGTATTTTCAAGTTCAATATTTGATATCCTTAAAGGCAGGGGCTCAAAGGAATTTGTTATAGGACTTATACTCGTCCTGATTGTTTCTATTATCCCCCTTGTCTATAAGAGAAGGTCAAGGGGTCAAGGAGCTGAGTGAAATATTTAAATACTCTAATCCCTGACCCTCAAACTCTTAATTTTCTTAATACATTCCGCCCATTCCTCCTCCATGAGGCATTGGAGGTGTCTTCTCCTCTTCTGGTATATCGGTAACAACAACCTCAGTTGTAAGCATAAGGGCTGATATACTGGCGGCATTCTGTAAGGCTGAACGTGTCACCTTGGCGGGGTCTATTATGCCAGAGGTAATCATATCTACATATTTTTCTGAATTGGCATCAAATCCAAAATTGGTTTTTCCATCTTTAACCTTCTGCACAACAATAGAGCCCTCCGCACCTGCATTATTTGCAATTTGTCTCAAAGGTTCCTCTAATGCCCTCTTTATTATATTGACTCCAATCTTCTGATCGCCTTCAAGCTTAAGTTTATCAAGTGCCGGTATTGCCCTTATAAATGCAACACCACCTCCGGGAACGACACCTTCCTCTACAGCCGCCCTTGTTGCATGAAGGGCATCCTCAACCCTTGCCTTCTTTTCCTTCATCTCGGTTTCAGTAGCTGCCCCTACCATGATTACTGCAACCCCACCAACTATCTTGGCAAGCCTCTCCTGTAGCTTCTCTTTATCATAGTCAGAGGTAGTCTCCTCAATCTGAGCTCTTATCTGCTTTACCCTTCCTTCTATCTCAGATTGCTTTCCCTTCCCCTCAACGATTGTTGTGTTATCTTTGTCTATTGTTACCCTCTTTGCCCGTCCCAAATCTTTTACCGTAACACTCTCAAGCTTTATACCGAGTTCCTCTGATATCATGTTACCGCCTATCAGTATGGCAATATCTTTAAGCATCTCCTTTCTCCTGTCACCAAAACCAGGTGCCTTAACAGCTGCACAGGAGAATGTCCCTCTCAATTTATTTACAACAAGGGTTGCCAACGCCTCACCCTCCACCTCTTCAGCAATAATCAATAATGGTTTCCCCATCCTTGCAATTTGTTCCAGCAAAGGCAATATGTCCTTCATATTACTTATCTTCTTCTCATAAATAAGTATATATGGGTCTTCAAGGACAACTTCCATCCTCTCCGCATCTGTAACAAAATAGGGAGACAGATACCCCCTGTCAAACTGCAGACCCTCAACGATGTCAAGAGAGGTATCCATACTCTTCGCCTCTTCAACCGTAATGACACCATCTTTCCCTACCTTATCCATTGCCTCAGCAATCAGGTCACCGATGGTCTTATCATTATTGGCGGAGATGGTTCCTACCTGAGATATCTCCTTTTTATCCTTTGTGGGATTGCTCAGCTTCTTTATCTCCTCTACCACCACCTCTACAGCCCTTTCTATTCCCCTTTTTATCTCCATAGGATTTGCTCCGGCAGCAACATTCTTTATCCCCTCTCTGTATATAGCCTGTGCCAGAACAGTGGCAGTGGTGGTTCCGTCACCAGCTATATCACTGGTTTTACTTGCCACCTCATTTACCATCCTCGCCCCCATATTTTCAAATGGGTTCTCCAGTTCAATCTCTTTTGCCACAGTAACCCCATCCTTTGTTACAGTTGGCGAACCAAACTTCTTGTCAATGACCACATTACGACCCTTCGGACCAAGGGTTATCTTTACTGCATTGGCAAGCTTATCAACCCCAAGCAGGATTTTTGCCCTTGCCTCTTCACTGTATAAAAGCTGTTTTGCCATTTTATCCTCCTAAAAAATTTACCGGTTTACCTTCTTAATGTTGAATAGACTGTAGAAAACCTTTTAAGGTTTTCTGCGGTATTAAAAAAAATCAACTTATAATCCCGAGAATATCATCTTCTCTCATTAAAAGATATTCCTCCCTCTCAATCTTTACCTCTGTCCCTCCATACTTAGTATATATTACCTTATCCCCTTTTTTAACCTCAAGGGGCTGTATCCTCCCGTCCTCTAAAACCCTGCCCTTACCTACTGCAACAACCTCTCCTTCATACGGCTTCTCCTTCGCAGTATCAGGAATAATAATCCCCCCCTTTACAAACTCTTTCTCAGACAAGGGTTTTACCAATACTCTGTCTCCTAATGGTTTTACTTTCATTGTAAAAACCTCCTTTCAGGTTTTTAATATATCTGTTTTATAAAATTAAAGCAAGAAAAATTTTTTCAGTGTCAAGGCAAAGTAGAAATGTCCTGTTTTTAGCAAAATAGAAATGTCCTCTTTTTAAGTTTTTGTTAATAATAGTTCTGTAGTTTC
>MHDI01000025.1 GCA_001804915.1 Nitrospinae bacterium RIFCSPHIGHO2_02_FULL_39_82
TTGTAACGAGTATATGAGAGCTTCTTTCGACAGCCTTTGCCTTCTGATAAAAACACTGCTCGTAATAACCGCATTTCCTGCCAAAGCATATATCCCCTTCCCTGCATACCTTCTTCCATAGCTTAGGCAGAGGCTCAAAACCTATATCTGACTTTAGTCCAGTTTTAGTCTTGTCTTTCCATTCATATAGTTTCTTTAAATCATCCGTTTCATCCAGCTCGAAAAGTCCGTGAGAGCCTGACTGATGAAACCTCCTCAAACAGAGATAATTTTCACCACCGACACAAAGGGCAAAACTGAAATCTATGCTGAGGGCATCCTTTAAAAAGGGAAGGTCTTTATCTACTAATTGATGCTGCAGCGCCTTTGTATAGGTAGATATAACCGCCTTTTTATTTTCTTTCTGTGTCCAGAGAATAAAAGGGATAAGATAGGCGAGGCTCTTTCCCACACCCGTGCCGGCCTCAACAATAAGGTGAGTGTTTTCTTCTATTGCATTGCCTACAGCCTTCGCCATCAAGACCTGCTGCTGGCGGTATTCGTAGTTTTTTAGCTTTCCAGAAAGAATGCCGTCTTTTAGAAATATGCCTGATAGATTCATTTTTTTATTTTCTCATATTTTCCGCTTGACAGGAATTTAAAATTAATTTAGAGTTATGGAAACTCTAAAAACTTTTATAGTTTCTTATGAATCACATAAAAAACAGAATAATAGATGCTGCCGAAAAGAGGTTCTCTCAATACGGCTTCAGGAGGGTCACTATGGATGATATTGCCTCCGACCTTGGCATAAGCAAGAAGACCCTTTATCTGCATTTCAAAAGCAAAGAGGATATAGCGTGGGCTGTTAAAGAGAGAATGCATAAGGACATTGGCAGATTACTACAGAAAGCTAAGAAGGAAATTCCTGACCCGATTGAAAGGTTTAAAAAGATAATAGCAGAAGTTACCAGCCGCGTCTCAATAATTGGAAGCACCTTTATGACTGACATTAAAAAGGATATTCCTGATTTGTGGAGAGAATGTGAGTCCTTCAGGGAGAAGGAGATATATAAATATATAGGAGGCATATTGGAGGAAGGTGTAAGAAAGGGAAAGATAAGGAAAGATATTGATACAAAGATTGCTGTCATGGCTTATCTTGGAGCCATTAAAATGATAATACAGCCAGATATACTTATGGAAAATCAATTTTCCATTGAGGATGCCTTTGACAATATATTAAAAATATTTTTAGAGGGAATCCAGAAGTGAGGATATTTATACCCCTTTTTCTGTCAATTATTTTGTTTGTCTTTTCCTCTTTTGAGATAACAGAGGGTGAACTTGATATGTCAATTGAAGAGATAGCCCGAAAAAAGGTTCATCATGGTAAAGATGGGAGATTCCACAATCCATGGTGTGAGGGTTGCAGGAGGAGTTTTGTTGATTTGATGAAATGGATGGTATTTTCAAAAAATGTATATAAGGAAGAAAAGAAGAAGGGAGTAAGGTTTAATGTCATCACAACTGACTTTGCAAAATTAAATGAGACATCTAAGGATTATGCAGTATGGCTGGGACATTCAACTGTTTTGATAAAAGTTAATGGCAAGGTAATAATAACAGACCCTGTCCTCTGGAATATAAATTTTCTCTTAAAAAGAAAGACCCCATTTCCCATTGAACCAGAAAAACTGCCTCAAATAAATTATGTCTTAATCTCACATGGTCATTACGACCATCTGGATACCAAAAGCATAAAATTTTTAAAGGAGCGGTTTAATCCTTTTTTTATTTCAGGTCCAGGCTATGAGGATTATTTAAACTCTATCGGCATTTCAAAACATATTGTCCTTGACTGGTGGGAAAATTATCAGATTGAGGGTATAAAAATAACATCCCTCCCTGTTCAGCACTGGTCAAAGAGGACACCCTTCGATGATGATAAGATGCTCTGGTGCAGTTTTTTAATTGAACATGGTGATAGGAAATACTACTGGGTCGGGGATTCTGGCTATTATGAGGGTTATAAAGAAATTGGCGAGAAGTTTGGACCAATAGATGTCTTGTTTGTTCCAGTGGGTGCTTACGAACCCCGATGGTTTATGAAACCATATCATGTCAATCCTGAAGAGGCTGTACAGGTTGCAAGAGATGTAAGGGCGAAAAACTTTATCCCTATACACTGGGGAACATTTGATTTGACTGATGAGCCTTTATGGCTTCCGATTAAACATTTAAAGGAAATCTATAAGGATGAATCAAATTCTAAGCTCAGGTTATTAAAGCACGGCGGACATTTTATTTTAAATGAAAGGGGGTGAAAAGGGTGAAAAAGTCAATAACCTTATTTGCAGGATTGATCTTTGCCTTTACAACAGTCGCTGGAACAGGATGTGCACGATGGTGGTATAAGCATTATGATGCAGAATGGGTTGTAAAGAAGATTGATAAGCGGATTGAGAAACTCGGTCTTAACCTTACAGATGAGCAAAAGGGGAAGCTTGATTCAGTAAAAGGCAAGATAGTTGAGCATATCAATTCACGAAGGGATACACGGGAAAAGATGATGAAGCTATTTAAGGAAGAATCTGATAAGGATACTCCATCCTTTGATGGGTTAGTTGCATCATTTAAGGAAAACCATGCAAAAAGGAGTAGAGATATAGATGAGATAGCTGATATGCTCAATGACTTTTATCTAAGTCTTGATAGTGCTCAGAAGAAGAAGGTTGTAGAGACACTCAGAAGCAAGGTAAATAAATGCGAAAGATGGTTTAATTGAGTTGCGCAATTTCCCCTCCCTCTTCCCTGAAAAAGTGTGGGGAGATTAGGAGGGGAGTTTGCAGTAATACCAGATTATGAAATCAAATAAAAAGAAACTCTTCATTATTCTTCTTGTTATTGCAGTTTGCGTTATAGGATTGGTTTGGTATAAATGGTTTAGCCATAGCGATAATAAAAAGATAGTTATCTCAGGCAATATAGAGCTTACAGAGATTAATATAGCCTTTAAAATATCAGGAAGACTAATTGAGCTTAATGTGAAGGAAGGGGACAGTGTTAAGAAGGGGACTGTATTGGCAAGACTTGATAATGAACAGTTACTCCATCAACGTGACCGTGCCAATGCTATACTTATGCTGGCAGAATCAAACCTTGCACAGCTTGAGACGGCGATTAAATATGAAAAAGAAACTGTCAGCGGACAGATAGAGCAGAAACAGGCTGAGTTTAACCAGGCTGAGGCTAATCTAAAGGGACTTTTGACAGGCTCAAGGTTACAGGAAATTGAGCAGGCTAAGGCATCTTTGAATATGGCAAAGACTGAGTTTGAGCATGCAAAAGGGGACTGGGAGCGGGCACAGGCACTTTATGAAAGCAAGAATGTATCTTATTCCCAGTACGAACAGTATAAAACAAGATATGAAGGGGCATCAGCAGCCCTTAAGCAGGCTGAGGAATATCTGGCTCTTGTAGTTGAAGGACCAAGGAAGGAAGATATTGAAGGAGGACGTGCACAGCTCAACCGCAGCAAGGCTAATTTAAAATTAGCTAAGGCATTGAGAATTGAACTTAAGAGAAAGGAGCAGGAACTGGAGACCCGTCAGGCAGAAATTATGAGGGCAAAGGCTGAATTGTCGCTTGTAGAATCTCAGTTGAAAGATACAATAGCAGAATCTCCTATTGATGGGGTTGTTCTGGTTAAGGCATCAGAAGTTGGAGAGATTATAGGGGGCAGTACAGCAATTATGACAATCGGAGACCTTGACCATCCATGGCTCCGCGGCTATATCGGAGAGAAGGAGCTTGGCCGCATAAAACTTGGAGCAAAGGTAAATGTAAAGACAGATTCATTTCCTGATAAGGTATATTCCGGTCGCATATCATTTATCTCCTCAGAGTCAGAGTTCACGCCAAAACAGATTCAGACATACGAGGAGAGGGTAAAGCTGGTATACCGGATTAAAATTGACATTGAAAATCCCAAGCAGGAATTGAAATTAAATATGCCGGCAGATGCTGATATCTTACTTGACTAACCAATATTTATGTCCACAATTATCAGGACAAATAATCTAACCCGACACTTTGGTTCAAAGATAGCTATAAAAGGACTGAACTTAGAGGTATACAGTGGAGAGATCTTTGGTCTGGTGGGTCCTGACGGTGCAGGTAAGACAACTACCTTGAGGCTCATCTGCGGCTTGCTTGACCCGACTGAAGGAGAAGTATTTATTGATGGTTATAATGTAACGACTAACCTGCAGCAGGTAAAAGACCGTATCGGCTATATGGCACAACGCTTTGGTCTTTACGGAGACCTGACTGTTGAAGAGAATATGCTTTTTTACGCTGATTTATTTGGTATTGAAAATGATGAGCGTAAAGAGTTAATGGCACAACTTCTCAAGATGACAAGGATGGAGACCTTTCTGGACAGGAAGGCATATCAGTTGTCAGGGGGTATGAAGCAGAAGCTTGCCCTCATGTGCACCCTCCTCCATCACCCGCAGGTTCTCTTTCTTGACGAACCCACAGCAGGGGTGGACCCTGTATCCCGCCGTGATTTCTGGAAAATCCTATACCAATTAGTAAAAAAGGGTGTAACGATATTTATCACAACCACCTATATGGATGAGGCAGAAAGGTGTAATCGTATTGGGTTGATACATAAGGGCTGTCTTATCCACTGTGATTCTCCAACTGCAATGAGAAATCGGATTGAAGAGGAATGCTACGAGATACAGTGTCCTGACAGGAGAAAGGTAAGAGAGTTACTGCAGAATCTCAAAGGGGTGTTGAGCATTGAACCGTCAGGCTCAGTGCTTCATCTTTTCTTATCACCGAAGCTCACCTCGGTTGTAATTCTTGAAAAGGTGGTCAGTGAAAATAAGCTTAGACCTGCCATATTTAAGCAGATTACACCATCTCTGGAAGATATTTTTATTGCATCAATTCGGAAGGTTTCAGTTAACTATATTTTGGTTTCACCGCACATTAACTAAAATAAAAATGATAAACGCCGACTGTGTAATTAAAGTAGAGAATCTGATTAAAAAATTCGGTGATTTTACAGCAGTGGATAATATTTCTTTTACCATAAAGCGTGGGGAGATATTTGGCTTCCTTGGTCCTAATGGTGCAGGCAAATCTACTACCATTCGTATTCTGTGCGGACTCCTTTCGCCTACAAGTGGAAGCGCATGGGTTAGCAGTTATGATGTAGCCGCCGAGCCAGATATGGTAAAAAAAAATATTGGATATATGTCGCAGAAATTCTCTCTCTACGATGACCTAACAGTAGAAGAGAATATTAATTTTTTCAGCGGTATATATGGCGTGCCGTATAATCTTCGCAGCGAACGGAAAGAGTATGTACTTTATATGGCAGGTATTCAGGAGCACAGGACTACAATGACACGATTTCTTGCAGGTGGATGGAAGCAGAGACTGGCACTTGGCTGTGCCTTACTGCATCAGCCACCTGTCTTGTTTCTTGATGAGCCAACTTCAGGCGTTGACCCGATTGCCCGTCGTGAGTTCTGGGAGCTGATTTATCAGCTCTCCGAGTCAGGACATACTATTTTTGTTACCACACACTATATGGATGAGGCTGAATACTGTCATCGTCTTGCACTGATGTACCGCGGGAAGATTATTGCTGAGGGGACACCGGGTTCATTAAAGGAAACATTAAGGGGGCGAAGTCTTATGTATCTTGATTGCTCTGACCCGCTGGAAAGCATGAGGGTTCTTGAGGGGGAAGATGGTATTCTTGATGTAGCTGTATTTGGCGGCGGACTTCATGTTACAGTTCAGAATCCCGATATAGCAGCACCGCAGATACAAAATATACTCAGGCAGCATGGTATAAAGATTGGCAGTCTTGAGACGATTCAGCCATTGATGGAGGATGTATTTGTAGCCATGATTGAAGAAGAGGATAAAAAGCTATTATGAATCTGCGAAGACTGAAGACTATTGCATGGAAAGAGTTCATTCATATCATCCGTGACCCAAGGAGTCTGACTATGGCTCTGGCTATTCCATTGCTGATGCTGATACTCTTTGGTTACGCACTCTCACTTGATGTGGACCACATCCCCACCCTGATATATGATGCAGATAAGAGTCCTGAGAGCAGGGAGTTGATAGAGAAATTTCAGGGGTCGCGGTTCTTTCAGATTATAGGTATAGCCGATGGATATAAATCAATTGAAAGTAAGATTGATAAAAATGAGTGTCTGATGGGAGTTATTATACCGCAGGACTACTCAAGAAATATTCTCTCAGGAAAAACCGCAGAAATTCAGCTTCTTATAGACGGAAGTGATTCCAATACTGCTGCCATTTCTCTTGGCTATGTTGAGGCATTGATTCGCATGCATACCGCCCCATCCATTGAAGGGCGGGTCAGGGTCTGGTATAATAGTGAGTTGAAGTCCAGAAATTATATAGTTCCCGGTCTGATTGCATATATTCTTATGGTGGTTGCAGTCCCTCTTACATCACTTACAATTGCCCGTGAATGGGAAATGGGAACAATGGAACAACTCCTCTCCACACCATTAAAACCTATTGAGCTTATTCTGGGTAAGGTATCAGCCCTTTTCACTATAGGTTTTATTGATATGATGATAACTGTTATTGCCGGAGTAGTTATCTTTCATGTGCCATTGCGAGGAAGCCCGCTGCTTTTACTCTTTACAGGTTGTGTCTTTTTGTTTGGTGCACTCTGCTGGGGTATTTTTATTTCAACCGTAACCCGCTCACAATTGCTCGCATATCAGATAGGCATGTTGACATCAATGCTGCCTTCATTCCTCCTTTCAGGTTTTATCTATGCAATTGAAAATATGCCGCTTCTAGTACAGGGCATAACCTACATTGTCCCTGCCCGTTATTTAATTACAGTTCTCAGGGGCATATTTTTAAAGGGTGCAGGTTTTAAAATATTGTGGTTTGAGATTGTGCTGTTACTTTTACTCTCATCAGGAATTTTTATCTTAACAATAAAGAAGTTCAAACAAAAAATTGCATAAATCTTGATGTCTTATGTGGGAACGAATTAAAGAAATTATCAGGAAGGAATTTTATCAGACCTTAAGAGAACCGCGTATGCGTTTTGTCTTATTCATTCCCCCTTTACTGCAGCTGATAATCTTTGGCTATGTTGTCAATCTTGATGTAACGAACAGCAGGATTGCATGGATAGACCTTGATAATACACCTGCAAGCAGAGAATTACTTGCTGAGTTCAACAGCTCAGGGTATTTTAGGGTTGTTGCCGTACCAACATCAGAAAATGAGGCAGATGACCTGCTGGATAAAGGTAAGGTTAACGGGGCTATCAGAATATTACATGGTTTCTCCCGCAAGATTCTCCGCGGAGAGATGACATCAGTTCAGATTCTTGTAGATGGTACAAATTCCAATACTGCCTCCCTTATATCAAATTATGCCAATCAGATTATAAATCGTTTTTCAAACCGTATATCATCTGAACAAAGAAGGGTTGGATTTATCGGAGAGGATAATGCTGTTGCAGATTATCAGGGAAAACATTTACCATCACTGACAGTCCAGAGCCGTATATGGTTTAACCCAGAATTGCTAAGTCAGGATTATTTTGTGCCGGGTATTGTGGTTAATATAATCACAATGGTCACAATAATGCTTACCGCAATGGCAATCGTCCGCGAAAAGGAGATTGGCACAATGGAGCAGCTGATGGTAACACCGATTCGTCCTGTGGAATTGATACTGGGCAAAACCCTGCCTTTTGTCATTGTTGGTCTGGCAGATGTAGTTTTAATAACTGTTGCAGCGCTATTAATTTTCAATATACCATTCCGCGGAAGCGGTATTCTCCTGATGGGATGTTCAATCTTATTTCTGCTGACAACACTTGGAGTAGGTCTTTTTATCTCCACAGTCTCCCAAACCCAGCAGCAGGCGATGATGTCTTCATTCTTTTTCTTCATGCCGACCTTTATGCTTAGCGGATTTGCCTTTCCTATCCGCAATATGCCTGTCATTGTTCAATATCTGACCTATTTAAATCCTGTCAGATATTTTATTGAAATTACCCGTGGCATTTTTCTTAAAGGGAGCGGTATTAATGTTTTATGGCAACAGATGGCAGCACTATTGATATTTGGCATTATTATAATGGGGCTCAGTGTCTCAAGATTTCGCAAACGTGTAGATTAAAGAATTTAAGGAGGGTTAAAAATGTTACGGAGATATGTTGAATTCATTGTCAGGTTCAGGATTGCAGTTATTATCTTAGTCGCCTTAATTACCATTTTCATAGGCTCCCACATAAAAGAGCTTAAGGTTGAAGTTGACCCTGATAAAAACCTCCCCCAGAGCCATCCCTATGTTGTTGCCCAGAATCAGATAGATAAGATATTCGGCGGAAGGAATATAGTTGTCATAGGTGTTATTCCGAAGGAGGGGGATATATTCCAGCCAAAGATTCTTGAGAAAATCATGCGGATTACCCAGAAGATAAACGAGATACCAGGGGCAATCAAGACAAATATATTCAGCATTGCCGCGAAAAAGGCTAAGGATATAAGAGGGACTGAGGAGGGGATGGCTGTAAGACGGTTGATGGAGAGTGTCCCGCAGACAAAGGAGGGGCTTGATGAGTTAAGAAATAAAATTTACCGCAACCCTCTCTTCATAAATTCAATTATCTCAAAGGACGGTAGTGCAGCACAGATAATCGCAGATTTTAGATTCAATAAAGAACTGAAGGGTTATCCTGACATTGAAAAGAGAATTAAGGAGATTGCTTCAAAGGAAGAGGATTCATCAGTCAACATACATCTGAATGGTCCCTCAATAGCCCTTTCATGGCTTGCAGCATATTCTCAGAAGATGGGGAAACTTTTTCTCCTTGCCATGGTTGTAATCGGAATTGTCCTTTATCTGGTCTTTGGGACATTTCAGGGGATGTTTCTTCCCCTCTTGACAGCAATTATCTCAGTAGTATGGGGACTTGGCATCATGGGGCTTCTGCATGTGCCGATGGACCCCTTTAATGCGTCCACTCCTATTTTAATTCTCGCCATAGCCGCAGGGCATTCAATTCAGATTTTAAATAGATATTATGAAGAGTATGCAATCAGAGGAGATAATAAGATTGCTGTAATTGAAAGCACGAGCCGTATCGGTATAGTTATGATTACAGCAGGGCTTATTGCTGCTGCATCATTTCTTTCACTCTTAACATTTGATACTATGAGCATAAGGAACTTCGGTATCTTCACTGCACTCGGCATATTGAGCGCCCTTATCATAGAGATGACTTTTATACCCGCACTCCGTGCAATCTTGAGACCGCCAAAGGACAAGGAAATAAAAGAGGGGCTTATAATTGCACCCCTTAATATGACCCTTGATAAATTGAGCCATCTGATTACTAATGGCAGAGCCAAAGCCGTTATAGCTTCAATAGTTATTATAGTGATGATTGTTGCAGCAGGAGGTTATTTATTAAATGTTGACAACAGTCTGAAATCAAATTTCAAGAAATCAACGCCCTTGATCAAGGACGACAATATAATGAACAGCCATTTTGGAGGGACAAATTCCTTAAACCTATTTGTTGAGGGGGACAAGCCTGATGATATGAAGAGACCTGATGTGCTGAAGTCAATTGAAGGGCTTCAGATTTTTCTTGAAAATAAATTCCCCGAGGTTGGAAAGACCATCTCTTTTGTTGATTTTATAAAGAAGATGAATCAGGCAATGCACAATGATGACCCGACATTTAATGCCGTGCCTGATAGTCAGGATTTGATTGCCCAATTCCTCTTTGTTTATTCAATGTCCGGAGACCCTGGAGATTTTGATTCCTATGTGGATTATGACTATAAAAAGGCGAATATTCTCACCTTTTGCAAAACTGATTCTACTGCTTTCGCAGACAGAATTATAGAGGCAGTGAATAATTATGTTGAAAAGAATTTCCCGAAGGATATAAAGGTGACCCCTGCTGGGAGCCTTGCTGTATCAGATGCACTTAACCATGTAATGGTGCATGGTAAAGTCAGGAACATACTCCAGATTATCGGAATTGTCTTTGTAAT
>MHDI01000026.1 GCA_001804915.1 Nitrospinae bacterium RIFCSPHIGHO2_02_FULL_39_82
TCTTTTTTAGCTAAAAACACCTGACTTTTGGACAATATTACCTCCGTTGTCCTTTATTACGCATAATTTGTCAAAGAACAAATTTCATCTGACCCAGTCTGTTCGCTCGGGAGAATGCGGCAGTTAAGCCGTGAACTCCTGCCCTCCGCTACGCTACGGGAGAACCAGGAGTTCAAGACCAATACGCCCCTACGGGGCTACGGCTTAACTGCCGCATTATGTGTAAATAAAAAGATTTACAATCCTACCAAGTTCATTGCCAATTACAATTTCGTAAATTTTACTGTTTGAAAAAATATCATCCACTCCAAATTCATTCAAAAAATCGGATTGAATTTTCCGATACCTTTCAATTAAGGTAAAAAACTTTGACTTATCTATTGGCTTAAAATCATTCATCAAAAAAATCTTTCATTGAGATCTTGAGTGCTTTTGCTAATTTTTCCAAGACGGTAATTGAAATGTTTCTCTCTCCCTTTTCAATACTTGGAATGTATGTTCTATCTAAATCAGCCAAGTAAGACAATGTTTCCTGAGAAATACCAGCTTTTAACCTGAATGCTTTGACTTTCTTACCTATTTTCTGTTGAATAGTCATATTGAAGGTATTATTAATTAGACAATTATATAATGGATAACTGTCAACATATTTGTTTTTACCAAATCTTCTCTTTGCAAGGTAAGAGTGGGGCGGGAAGAGGAGATACACGAACTTGCCAAAGACTTTCAGCAGAGGGGATTAGTGTCATGTCGCACTTGATGCGACATCCAGTCTATGTATTTCTGGAGTCCTACCGGAGTTTATCCCTGCGGGTTACAAAGGGGTCAAATCTTTTGTAAAATTTATAGACATAGGTAACACCTAACGCCCGCCCGATAATAACATACTCTTTCATACCCATGCTACGCCTGTATAATACAAATATATCCAAAGATTCTCAAGAGTTGTTGTATATTATCAAAATTGAAATTAGATTGCTTCGCCTTCGGCTCGCAACGACACTTTAGTCTTTTTCCAAATTCACAATCAAAGGGCTATCCTTTGTATCCCATATCCCCTTATCAATATTTTTTCCATCCTTGAATGCGAGATAGCTGTATTTGCCGTAGTGAATGAGTTTTCCGCCTGTTGCCCTTATGCTGTTCGGGTCAAAGCCTATGATTATCATTATAGCCTTGTCTGGATTGAGTTTATTTGGTATGGTCAGAACAGTAAAATTGCCTTTCTCCTGATAACTCCTTTTATTAATAGTAATCTTATCCCTGCTTATAGATACACCTTCTGGCAGTTTATCAATTAGTTTTTCCAATACCCTATTTTCATTTAAACCTCCAAATATAAATAGGGCATTATTTTTAATATCTTCCATTGTCAAATCCGAATCGTTTTTAATAAGAGGCGGGGTTGATTTCCCTTCCAATAAAAATGCATCTGAAACCTCCTTATATGCCTTCTTGATTTCTTTATCTCCATTTGTAGGCAGAACGATTATCCTGTTTTTATCACCCATCACCCTGCTTATCGTGGGAGGTATCTCTTGTTTATGGAGGAGTCTGAAAATGTCTGCATCAGGGTCTATAGAGAGGCTTAAAGGTCTGTCGGCAGTTCTTATCTCTATAGATTCTTTTTTGTCCTTTATTCTGATTATTTTTTTTACCTTTCCTTTTTCTGTGGTAATTTCTATAGGGACATTGAGTAAATAGGGCTTCCCATCCTGAACTAATTTAAAGGATGTAATATAGCCTTCTCCATTTTTTTTATATGCAGCATTTTTTAGATTTAAAAAGGGGGCGCCTGTATCTTCTATCCACTGTTTGAAGAACCATTCGAGGGATTGTCCATTTACCTCTTCAAAGATTTTTTGAAGGTCTCTCCATGAGGTTACTTTAAAGGACTGCCTCTTTATAATCTCTTTTAAGGCAGTAAAGAATTTTTCATCCCCTAATTCTATCCTTAACATGTGAAATACAAAGGCAGATTTATTGTATCCAATAGCCCTTGTGAAGGTCTCTGTTCGGCTTTTAAAATCTTTAAGAGGGAAATCATTCCCTTCATTCACATAGTTTGCGTAACCCCTCAGCATCTCCTTTCTGTAATTGATACCCTCCCCCTTCATTTCTTTGTAATAATGGTCAGATAGATAAGTCGTAAGCCCTTCACACCAGTTTCCTGATTCATAATCTACATAGACAGAGTTCCCCCACCAGTTATGAAGAACCTCATGCCCAAGTGATGTATCCTTTATAAAGGGGAGGCGGAGTATCTCCTGACCAAGAAGTGTAAAGGTCGGGAAGCCGTAACCTGTTGGAAGAAAATTTGAGGCTACACTGAACTGACCGAATGGATATTTACCAAGTAATCCCTCATAGAGTTGTAGATAATTTTTTACAGATTCAATATATCTATCTGATAAATCTTCGTCTTCAGGGAAAAAGTAGGTATAAATCTTTATATCATTATATATCCCTTCAGAGATTTTATACTTCCCGCCTACAAGAAATATCTCCTCTGAAGGGTTTAAGAATTGAAAAGAGGTTATAATTTTATCTCCCTCTTCTTCTCTCCTGATTCTGTCACCAGCAGTGATATATTCATAACCCTTCCCGGATGTGATATTTATTTTATAAGCGAAGTCTTTGACCCCTTCCATTACAGGATACCAGAGTGCAGAAGGTGATAGAAATGTCCCATCTTCACCTATGTATCCAATTGCCTCATCAGAGATAAATTCCCTTGAAAACTTTGGCTTCTCAGGTTTTTTATCAAATGCGGCGGTATATTTTAACTCCAGAATCACATAAGACGAGCCTTTTTTTATATCTTGAGGTATCTCTATCTCAACTTCATAACCTGCTTTCCCATAAAGGCTATTCTCTCTTAGTTCCCCTTTATAGTTTTTTATATCTCCATTTAGTTTTAACTCTGTAATTTTTGCCTTTTCGTTTAAGAAAAATTTTATTCCTTCTCCTGTTATGGATTTTATTGTAAATTTAGCTGTAGCAATTAAGGTATGATTGGATGGTTCTGCCTCTACATTTATTTCGTAGAAATTCAGATGATCAGACCCTATAGCAATGCCACAGCAGAAAAAGATATTTAAGAAAAAAAATAAGGTTATGATGACAGGGTATCGCTTCAACTCACAAACTCCTTAACTCACCAAAAGATTCAATCTTTTTTAAAGCCTTCTTGCTATTACACTCGCAGACAGGAATAACCTTACCATTGTCAATTATATATTGTCAATTGACTCCCCTTTGCTCTGCCTGATATAATTTCCCCAGTAGCTCTCAGTCCCCCTTTAGAAAAAGGGGGCGGGGGATAGTCCCTCTTATTAAAGGGGGGCAGGGGGTTGTTTATCCCTGTTCTAACAAGGGGTCAGGATGAATTTTGTATCAAATGAATACAAGGATATAATCAGAAAAGTTCAAAAGCCGTCTCAGTATCTCGGGAATGAAATAAATTCCATTCATAAATCCCCCTTTACTAAAAGGGGGGATGGGGGGATTATAAAAATTGCCCTCATATTTCCTGACCTTTATGAAATGGGGATGTCACATCTGGGATTAAAAATACTCTACCACATAATTAACATGAGAGAGGATTCTGTAGCTGAAAGGGTATTTGCCCCTGAGTCTGATTATGAAGAACTCTTGCTCAAAAATAATCTCCCACTTGCAAGTCTTGAGTCATCTGTCCCGTTAAATCAGTTTGATATACTGGGATTCACACTTCAATACGAACTCAGCTATACAAACATATTAAATATTTTAAAATTGGGGGGGATACCTTTAAGACAGGCAGACAGAAAGGATGACACCCCTCTTGTCATTGGCGGCGGACCCTGCGTATTTAATCCTGAGCCATTATCAGATTTTTTTGACCTGTTTGTAATAGGGGATGGGGAAGAGATTGTCTCAGAGCTTATTGATAAAATAGGCGAGGCTAAAGCCTCGCACTACGATAGAGAGAGGCTTCTTAAAAATCTATCCGATATTGAAGGAATCTATGTCCCGTCTCTTTTTTCCGTATCATATAAAGATGATAATACTATTGAAAAAATAGAGGGTTTAAAGGAAGGGTATAGCTCAATAAAAAAGAGGACTGTCCATGACCTGAATTCTTCTCCATATCCCACATCTCAGATTGTCCCATATACATCGCTCATACATGACAGGGTATCGGTAGAAATAGACAGGGGATGCACACATGGATGCAGGTTCTGTCAGGCAGGTATTATATACCGCCCACTGAGAGAGAGGTCGCCGCAAAAGGTTGAAGAACTCCTGCAGGAGACACTTAAGAATACAGGATATGAAGAAGTATCTCTTGGGAGTCTGAGTTCCGGTGATTACTGTAATATCACGCCTCTTGCAAAGGCGATTATGAATAAATTTGAAAAGGATAAGATATCCATCTCCCTGCCGTCTCTGCGTCCTGATACGCTTAATCCTGAGTTATTAAAGGAAATCAGCAGGGTGAGAAAGACAGGTTTTACCATCGCGGTAGAGGCAGGGACACAGAGGATGAGGAATATAATAAATAAAAAGATTAAGGATGAGGATATATTTTCAGCGGTGAATTCAATCGCTTCATCAGGATGGGATTCTCTCAAGCTGTATTTTATGATAGGGCTCCCCTATGAAACAGATGATGATATTGAGGGGATATACAATATCTGCACCCAGATTTTAAAGAGGGAGAAGAGGATAAAGAATATAAATGTAGGCATATCATCATTGGTTCCAAAGGCGCATACGCCATTTCAATGGGTTGGGCAGGAAGGGATGAATAGCCTGAAAAGAAAACTCAGCTACCTGCATAGGAAGTTTAAAATGAATAAAAGAATTAATTTGAAATGGCATAGGGTAGAGATGAGTTTTCTTGAAGGGGTATTTGCGCGGGGGGACAGAAGGCTGGGCAGGGTGCTGGAGACTGCCCACAAGATTGGGTGTAAATTTGATGGATGGACAGAGAAATTTGAATTTAAAAAGTGGGCAGATGCCTTTGAAGAATGCGGGATTAACCCTGAATTTTATGCCGGCAGAGAGATTAAAAAAGATGAAATCCTGCCGTGGAGCCACATCAAAACAGGTGTAAGTGAGAAGTTTCTGTACAGGGAATATAAAAATTCTCTTGAAAATAATCTATCCCCTGATTGTCGTTACGATGACTGCATTGGGTGTGGCATTGACTCATCAAAGTGCCTGATACTAAAAGACCGTCAGCAGTTACCACTTACCGCTCATCAGACGCCGGTCAAAAGAGTTCATTCTTCTGTCCACAGTCGAATCAGGATGAGATATGAAAAAAAGGGGGATATGAGATTTTTGTCCCATCTTGAAGTTGGAAGGACATTCAGCAGGGCATTCAAACGGGCAGAGATACCTCTTCTTTGCTCGGAAGGATACCATCCTCACCCAAAGATATCCTTCGGGTTCGCCCTCCCCGTAGGGATAGAAAGTTCTTATGAATACCTCGATGCAGAAATTGAAGGATATATAAATACGGATGAGGTAATTAAGAGATTAAATATGAAACTACCCTTAGGGTTAAAAATAACATCTGCCAAACCAATCCCTCAGGGGGTTGAATCTATACCTGCCCTTACTGACAGGATTATTTTTTCAATAAATATTAATTCTAACAAATATGACAAAAATAGTGTAGAGTGGAAATTTGAAAATTTCTTTCTCCAGGATAAGGTAATAATTGACAGGGTCAGAAAAGATGTGGTGAAAAAGGTTGATATAAGACCACTGGTAGATTTTATCAAAGTTGAAAAACGGTTTGACAATTCCCTGCTAAAAATTGATATGGGGTTAAAGGTTATTAATGGTATCTTATTACAGCCAATTGAGGTGCTGAAAAATTTGGTTTCTCCGGATATAGAGACTGCGGTTTTATCTATTGAAAAGACAGGGGTGGAAATGAAGCAATGAGTGGAAAGCAATGAGGAAAAAACTTATTACTCATTGCTCATTGCTTATTGTTTGTTGCTCATTGCTTGTTGTTTGTTGCTCATTGCTTATTTTATTATGTCATCTGAAATAATAGTTAATACTAATAGTTGGGAGACACGGGTAGCACTTTTAGAAAATGGAGTTGTATCCGAACTCTATATTGAAAGGAAGAAGGACGAAGGTATTGTTGGTAATGTCTATAAAGGAAGGGTTGTGAAGATTCTCCCCGGGATGCAGGTGGCATTTGTGGATATAGGACTGGAGAAATCAGGTTTTCTTTATGTATCAGATATAAATCTACCAGACATAATAGGAGAATACGAAGAGATAGCAGGTAAAGAAGTATCTTTTCCAGATGAAGAGTCAACACAACCCGGCGAGGAGGTGATTTCGGAAGAATTCTTCCAGAGACCTCCGATTGAAGAATTACTGCAGGAGGGGCAGGAGATTCTGGTTCAGATTTCAAAGAACCCAATAGGGAATAAGGGGGCAAGGATTACATCTTATATCACACTGCCGGGACGGTATTTAGTATTTATGCCATCCGTAAATCAGATCGGGGTCTCCAGAAGGATAGATGATGAATCAGAAAGGAATAGACTCAAAAAATTACTTTTAGAGCTAAAGCCTCCGGGTTCTGGTTTCATTGTAAGGACTGCCAGTGAAGGCAGGGATAAAGATGAGTTTATAGCTGATATTGAGTTTCTGACGAAACTCTGGAATGACATAAAACAAAAGGCTGATAAGGTATCCGCACCCTTTCTTATCAATCAGGACCTTAACCTCATATTCAGAGTAATAAGAGACCTTTTTACAAAAGATGTTGACAGAATGGTGATAGATTCCCAGGAAGAATATGAAAGGTGTGTAAGATTTGCAGATTCCTATATGCCGGGCTTGAAATCACAAATTGAATTATATCCCGGGAAAGACCCCATTTTTGATACCTATGGAATAGATATAGAAATAGAAAGGGCATTGGGCAGAAAGATATGGTTAAAATCCGGTGGTTATATAGTTATTGACCAGACAGAGGCACTAACCGCAGTAGATGTAAATACAGGAAAATTCGTAGGCAAGAGAAATCCCGAAGAGACCATTTTAAAAACCAATTTAGAGGCATTAAAAGAAATTGTTTATCAACTCCGTCTGAGAAACATAGGTGGTTTAATAATCATAGATTTTATAGATATGGAGAAAGAGGATAGTAAAGAGAAGGTATTTCATGCACTTGAGCAGGCATTGAAGACTGACAGGTCAAGGACAAAGATAATGAAAATATCTGAATTTGGTCTTGTGGAAATGACAAGGAAAAGGGTCAGAGATTCTTTAAGCCAAACACTCTGCCAGCCTTGTTTCTACTGCGAAGGGAGGGGAAATATAAAATCGCCTACCACTATATGTTATGAAATATTCCGGGAGATACAAAGGGTTACAAATACCTCTCCCGCAAAGAGAAAGGTCCTCCTGAATGTCCCCCCTGTAATTGCGGATATGCTTTTTGATGAAGAGAGCCGCTATATAGATAGACTGGAGAATGATTTACAGGTGAAGATAGTTGTAAAAGCAGATTATGACCTTCATCAGGAGCAATATGAGATAACAGTATTGGCTTGAAATAGGAGAGTCAGGGTATCTTCAAGTTACTGGATAAAATAGCTGTGTGGGATATTGTAAACAATAACGGTTATCACAATGCCTAAAATTACAAGCAGAGAGAAATTCTTATCATTTATAATATCCCCATTGCCGGTATTCCTGCCATTAAACTTACCCTTCACAAGATAAAGAATGGCGGCATAATATAAAAAAGTAATCAAAGATTTATTGTCTGTAATATCCCAGCCGAATGGTATTCCGCTCCATGCCTGCCCAAAGACCTGATGGGCAATATAGCCTCCTACAGGAAAGGCAAAGATAAAAAATGAGATTGTGCCGTAAAGGACAGAGTAAAACTCCAGTCTTATGTTATATCTCTCTCCAGTAATAAGGTAATTGACAGCATAAAATACAGAATGAACCCAGAAAATAACGGCTGTAATAGCTAATACAATATGGGAAATAAATAATAAGCGGTTTGCAGTTCCCTCAAATGTAACATAGAAATTTATCTGCCTTCCCTCTTTAACTCTTTCAGGTATCGTCATTATATTACCTGTTGTGTCCTCTGCTTCTATGTAGTAAAACCACCTTTCGCCTTTTGGAAGTCCCGGCAGGGAATCTACATATGTAGAACCCTCTTTTACCTTTTGCATTACACTCACTTTAAAATCCTCACCCTTCACCTTTTTATAGAATATTCTCACTTCTTTCATATCCACACCTTCTTTTACAGTGAAAGCGCTGAGGGTTATCAGGTGTCTGCGGTTTTCAGGAGAGTCATCATCCGGCACAAAGACGACCTTCATATCCCCTTTTTCATAGGGCTTTACATCAGGAATCTTAAAATGCATAAAGATGCCGACACCAACCATAATAATTGCAATTACAATCATCCTTGTTATTGTTTTTGTCATGGTTTATTTCTTTGGAAATGGTACATAAACCTCCTTTGGCTTGTCAAATTTAATATCGGTAGTGGCGATTTCGTAGGCAACCCGGAATATCAGTTCAGCAACCTTTGATACCTTATCTATATTCACCTTCTCAACTGTATCAGTAACCCTGTGAAAGTCTTCGTGATAGCTGGATGTGTAATCTATTGATGGTATCCCTTTTTCATAAAAGGGATAATGGTCGCTTCCGTGGTCAAAAGCGAATTCTATCGTATCCAGAAGTTTTAATCCAACCTCCTCATTCACTCTATCATTCAACCTCTTTAAATCAGGGTTTCTCAAAGAGCCAAGGATGTATATCGCATCAGGTTTATTCCTCCCTATCGTATCCATGTTAAGCATTGCAATTGTCTTTTCGTAAGGGAAGACAGGGTTATTGACATAAGCCTTTGCACCCTGTAATCCCCACTCCTCACCATCAAAGACAATAAATAAAACGCTTCTTTTGAGTTTATTCTTTACTTTAGAAAGGGAAGAGGCTATCTCAAGGAGTGCGGCTATCCCTGTTCCGTTATCATCAGCACCATAAAATATATTCCCCTCTCCATCCTTTCCGAGATGGTCATAATGTGCGCCAATAATAATAACTTCATCTGACTTCCCTTTTATAAGTCCGATTATATTTTTGCCTTTGATTGCCATATCATCAAATCTCACCTTCATATCTACAGAAAGACCCTCAACAGGTTTTTCCCACACAAACATAAGAACAGGTATTTTTATAGATGGCATTTTAAATTTCGCAATGGTGGAGGTAGTCTTAATCTCCAATAAAGTATCTGTCATTGATGGATGCTGAGATTGCCATCTTTTAAGATATGCTGGATGGATAAATTCAGGGAAGGTAGTCAAATCGTTATATAAGACATCTGCTGATTTTACTGCAATTATCAACCCCTTTACGCCGCCCTCCTGGGCAAGTTCAATCTTTTTTATTATCAATTCGTTCCTGTTTTCATCTCCGACAGGGGTATTACCCAGCACTACAGCTATTTTCCCCTGACAATTCTTATAATCTTCCATCTTAAGCCCGGAGTTTGCCAAAGATGTAACACCTGATACCTCCCCTTCCCCTGAAAAATAGAGAGGTATAAAATCTCTCTTTAGCTCAAATTTATGGGTGCCTATGGAAAAATGATTCTTACTGCTCAGATGTCTGGTTTTTATTTCAAATGGCTGAAAATAGCCGGAATATTTACCAGCAGGCTCAAGCCCATACTTTGAATAAATTTCTTCAATATATCTGGCGGCTTTATCACTGCCATCTCCCCCCGTCAATCTTCCATCAGTTTCTTTTGATGCCATATATGTAATATGCTTATGTATCCTTTCTGGAGAAAAAGAAGGTAAGGGGGCCTCTTCTCCGTATAATATATTGCAGTAACCAATAGAGAGGGCTATAATTACTCCATTAGCAATTCTGTAGAAGGCAATTTTAGATTTATTCATAATACTGAATTATAGAAAATTATAGTGGTGCTATCAACCCCTTATTTGATTTGAAAGCTAATTTCCTTGACAGGAATGGGCTATTTATCTATAATCGGCAAAGATTCAGAAAGGTGAGGAGACTGTAATGCAAAAGAAGATTTTACTTATTATCCTGCTTTTTCAATTTTCAGCCGTCGGTTGTTCTTCTGATAAGACTACAGATATATTAAAACAAGATATAGCCCATCTGAAGACCCAGATGGTTGATACCCAGAAAGGTAATACTGATGCTGAAATGAGAGTGTCCAGTATTGAAAATAGATTGCAGAATTTTGAAGAAAAAGTAAAAGATTTGGAAAACCAGGTCTTCAACCTGTCTGCAAAGGTTGAGGAAGGAATAGGAATAGAAATACCTGCAGAGGTAGAAGCAGAAAAACCCTCACCTGAACCTGAGGTAAAAGAATTACCCTCCACTCAGAACACTTCAAAAGAACCGTTTTCGCCTCAACCGGAGATAAAAGAACTCCCCCCTCTTCAGCCTGAGGTAAAAGAATTACCTCCACCTCCTAAAAAAGAGGAGATTGCAAAAGCAGAGTCAAAACCACCTGAAGAAATTAAAGTGGCTGTAACAGAGGAAAAGAAAGGGGAGGATGAATTAAAAAGGTTAAAGGCTCTGCTTCCTGAAGAGCTTTATAAAAATGCCTATGATAATTTTGTTTTCGGAGAATATGATAAAGCCATTGTTGCCTTTAAGGTATTTCTGGATAGCCAGTCAAAGAGTGAACTGGCTGACAATTCTCAATACTGGATAGGCGAATGTTATTATGCCAAAAAGGATTATAAAACCGCCTTATCTGAATTTCAAAATGTTATACAAAAATATCCAAATGGAAATAAGGTTCCTGATGCTATGTTAAAAATTGGATATACATATTATGCACTTGGTGATAAAAAATCTGCCCTGAATGAGTTAAATGACCTGATAAAGAAATTTCCTAAAAAAACAGTCTCAAGATTAGCAAAAGAAAAAATAAAGGCTATTGAGAAAGGAAAATGAAGCAAGGAACAAAAAGTAAGGGACAAGATATAAAGGGGAAGGGGGTTTTTTATCCTATCTTCTGCTCTCTGCTTCTTGTTTCGTGCTTCTTGACCTCTTTTGCCGAAGACCTCCCTCAAAAAGAATCTACAGAAACCCCAAAGGTGCATATTGTCAAAAAGGGGGATACCCTCTGGGATATATCAAAGAAATATCTCAATAATCCTTTTAAATGGCACGATATCTGGGATAAAAATAAATTTATAACTAATCCAGACCTCATATATCCGGGGAACAATATTGCAATACCAGGTATCTTCGATAAGGTCGAGATTGAAAAAGAAATCCAAATTGAAGCAGAGCCTGAAATCATTCCAGAATTACCAGAAGAAAAAATAGAGAAAATAGAGGCTGAAGTGGATGAGGACAAGATACCTGAACTCCCTCAGGTAACCCTCCAACCCCCACCTCCGGCAAAGATTCCACTAACTACGGAAGTGGTTATTGCAACCTCTGGCTATATAATTCCACAGGAAATGGAGAAAGGGGTAGTGTTTGACTCACCTGAACCAAGAACTATCTTTGGGAGAGGAGACATGGTTTACATAAATATTGGAGAAAAAAGTGGGGCAAAGGTAGGCAGCAGATTCACAGCTTATAAACCTCTGAGAGTGGTTACGCATCCTGTTAAAGGTAATACAGTCGGTGTTTTAATAGAGATACTTGGTGAACTGGAAATAAAAGAGGTCAGGGATGATAACTCAACAGCAAGCATAATCAAATCATATAAAGCTATAGAACTCGGAGACAAATTACAGGAGAGGGAAGATATAATTGTTCCTATGATAGACCCTGCCGCAAAGGTAGAGCCAAAGGATATGAGGGGTTATATCATAGAAGCTAAAGAACAAAAGACTACCGTTGGAACAGAAGATATTGTCTATATTGATTTAGGAAGGGAGACAGGGGTATCTGCTGGTGACAGATTTACTATATTTAAAAGTGGAGAGGAGAAAGAAAAAAAGATAAAAAGGGGTGAGGTGATAAAGCTTCCAAAGGTTGTTATAGGAAGTCTTCAGGTAATAACCCCAATGGAAAACACATCCACAGCCATAATAAGGGACACCAGAAAAGAGATTGTAATTGGAGAAATGATTGAATATGAAAAAAGGTAAATCCTTTCCATCTTCATTAATTAGTGTGCGGTGAAAAATGACATTTTTCTCCAGAATCTAATTATAACTTGTTTTGTTCCCCATCTTTTTTATGTCCTTATAAATCATTATTCTTATACCACATGACTGTTTTTTCTAACTACTAATTTGATATAATTTCATAAAATTATTATTAATTTTATAAAAAGGCTTGACATTTGTAGATGAATTATGGTAAATATTCATGCAACTTATCCAGAATATCAAAAAAATGTATAGCGCAAACAATTTAAAGAAAATCAGAGAATCAAAATTGATAAGTAAGGCTGAATTATCGAGGAAGACAGGACTATCTTTTCAGACCATAGACAGGATTGAAAAAGGATACCCGTGCAGATTGGATACTAAGAGAAAAATACTCATAGCCCTGGGGTTAAAATTCAGTAACAGAAAAAAGGTATTCAAAGATTAAAAAGTTTTTCTAATAAAAATCAGGTTATCACTTTAAACTATGTTTGGGACAAAGGATATTGTAGGACTTGATATAGGAAGCCATTCCATAAAACTGGTTCGGCTAAAAAAGGGGAAGAAGGGGTTTGAACTCCTTAATTTCGGAATCATACCAATCCCGCCGGAGACAATTGTGGATGGACTAATAGAAAAACCTGAGATAGTAACAAATGCCATCAAGAATATCTTCAAAACAGAAAGGATTAAAACTAAAGAGGTCGTAACGGCAATATCCGGTGAGTCTGTCGTAATAAAAAAGATAAATGTTCCCAAAATGACAGAGGATGAACTGGCAGAATCCATTAGGGTGGAGGCAGAGCAATATATCCCATTTGATATTGAGGAGGTAAACTTAGATTTCCAGATTATAAAGGAAACCGGGGCCAAAGAAGCGGAGAAGGAGGAAACAGGAGAAGAGGGTGCACCAAAGGCAAACATGGATGTCCTTCTGGTGGCTGCAAGAAAGGAATTGGTAGAAGGGAGGAATAAACCCATCATTGATGCAGATTTAAAGCCTGTTATTGTTGATTTGGATGTATTTGCTATGGAAAATGGCTATGAATTCAATTATGGGGTTCCTGTCGGAGAAGTGCTTGTACTCGTAAATATAGGTGCCTCCTTTACAAATGTAAATATACTGGTAGATGGTGCCACAGAATATACAAAAGATATTACAGGCGGCGGCAATCGGATAAATCACGAACTTCAGAAAAACTTTAATATAGACTATGATACAGCGGAGAAGCTTAAGATGGGAATAGGATTAAACGGTACCTCCGAAAAGGATGTGGCTAATGTAATTATATCTGCCCTTGGAGAATTATCACATGATATAAATAAAATGTTTCATGATTTTATAAAATCTACCGGTAAAAACATAAACCGGGTTATCCTGAGTGGCGGTTGCGCCAGAATTCATGGGATAGAAAAAATCCTGACAGAGAATTTTGATATACCTACGGAGATAATTAATCCATACAAAAATATAAAGGTAAACCACAAGGTGTTCGACCCTCAATATATACAGGAGATGGCACCGTTAGCTGCTATAGGTGTAGGGCTTGCTATGAGGAGATTAAAAGATAAGGCAAAGCCCTCGTAAGATTCTTCATTTTATACCATGATAAAGATAAATCTTATATTTGACAGGAAAGCCGTAGAGAGGGAGAAGACCAAACAGCAGTTATTATTAGGGGTGATTTTAATATTTATAACCATCGGCATAAGTGGTTTTTTGTGGTATTCTCAAAATAAAAATATAGAAAATATTAATAAAAATATATCTGATTCAAAGGAAAAACTTGAAAAACTTAAATCAATTATCGACAAAATTAATGATAAGGAAAAAAAGAAAAAGAGGCTTGAAGAGATTGTAAAGGCAATAGGAGAATTGAAAAATACCCAGAAGGGACCAGCCAGAATTCTTGATAATATAAATATCATCCTCCCTTCTGAAATATGGCTTATATCACTCTCTGAAGGTAGTGGACAGATAAAAATGGATGGTTTTTCATTTTCAAATCCAAGTATAGCAACATTCATGGAGAATATAAAGGCGTCAAGATATTTCTCAGATGCAGAACTTCTTGAAATTCAACAGACAACTATAGAAGGGGAAAAGGTAAAAAAATTCACTTTAAATATTACCCTTAATTTATCCCCGGAAGAGAAAGTGCAGCAAATGGAAGAGGGTCGTTAAAAATGGAGCAACTGAAAAAGATTTTAGAAAAAATACCATATGATAGAATTGCAGCCTTTCCAGCCTATCAGCGATGGATTGTCATTCTTGTAATACAGATATTGATTTTCACAGCCTATTATTTTTTAATTCAACGCAGCAGGGCTGAAGAAATCTCAAGGTTAAATGGGGAACTGTCTAATCTTCAGCAGGAGATTGTAAAGAGCTCAAAGGTTGCAAAGAGATTACCCGCACTTGAAAAGGAGATAGAGAATATAGATACACAATTGGCAATTGCAAGAGCTCATTTGCCTGAAGAAAAAGAGATACCAGGACTTCTGACATCAATTTCAAATCTCGCTATGCAATCAGGACTGGATATCCTTGTTTTTAAACCGGGGGTAGAAAGTCGAAAGGATTTCTATGCAGAGGTTCCTGTTCAGATAAAAACAAATGGCGGTTTTCATAATACACTGGAATTTTTTGATAAGGTTAGCAAGATGCCCCGAATTGTTACAATCTCAAATGTAAAGATGGGTAATGCAAGGGAGGAGAAAGGGAGGACAGTCATTGAGATGGACTGTTTTGCTACCACATTCAGGTATATGGAGAAACCTCCCGAACAAAAGGTGGAGAAGAAATGAAATTACAATTTTTACCACACACCGCTTTTCACCTTTTAGTTTATATCTTCTTGTGCTATACTCAATCTGCATATGGAGCAGAAGATAAAACTGTTGGCTTGCCACCAAACAGCGTTTCTGCAGAAAAAACGGAAGATACTCAATCCCCCAAAGGGCAGATTTTTCAAGTAGATGAATATATATACAACCCGACTGGCAAAGTTGACCCTTTCAGGTCTGTTATACTCGGTAAAAAGGAAGAGGAAAAATTAGAAGAGGAAAGGAAAAAAATTGAAGAGGTAAAAGAGGAAGAGAGATTCAAAAAAGAACTGGAAAATGTCCCTATGACTCCTTTACAAGAATTTGATGTATCCTCAATAAAAGTAGTTGCAATAATGTGGGGAGACATAGGTAAATATGCACTTGTTGAAGCCCCTGATGGAAAAGGCTATACAATAAAGAGAGGGACATACATAGGTAAGGGGAGGGGGATTGTAAAAGAGATAGGTAATGAAGTGCTTATAATTGAGGAAAAATATATAGATGTGGATAAGAAAATAAAGACAAGAGTTGTTGAATTAAAATTAAAGAAGGGGGAGTAGGATAAAAATGCAAAATGCAAAATGCAAAATGCAAAATTTAAATGAAGGAAGTAAAGGCTTCTTATTTTTTATTCCTTACTTCTTGCTTCTTACTTCTTACTTCTTACTTCTGGCTTCTGGCTGTGCTACCCCAAAAGCAGAGGTAAAAAAGAGTGATATTCCTTCCTCCACACAAGTAGTCCAAGAAAAAACAGAAACAAAAGAAGAAGAGAAGGGGTCTATTATAAATATTCAGACAGAGGTTTTGCCGGAGGCAACTCAGCTTACAGTGGAGGCAGACAACCTGCTTCAATATACAGCCTTTAAATTGCAGGACCCTCTTAGATTAATTCTTGAATTATCCAACATAGACCCTGGAACAATAAAAGGGCCAATAGAGGTTGAAAAAGGGGTTATTGGAACTATCAACCTTTATTATTTCCCTCAGAACAATACCTCAAGGATTGAGATCGGACTCAAATCTCATACACCTCATGAGATATTAAAACCCTCACCCAATAAACTGATAGTCTCCATAAAAAATCCAGAAGAAAAAAAGGCTGAAAAAACTGGTGAAATAGCTTCTACAGAAGAAGCTGTAATTATGGTGAGAGATGTGGAAATTCAGAAGATTGCAGATAAAACAAGGGTAATTGTAAAGACAGAGGGTGGGGAGCCAAAATTCAGCCTTATAAAGAAAGATGAATTAAAAAGACTCTCAATAGAGATAGAAAATGCCACCATATCACCACAGGGGCAGAAGGCTCTGGATACTTCGCAGGTATCAGCCTTTGTAAAAAGGGTAAGTTCATTTCAGCATAAAGATAAATTAGTAAGGGTGATAGCAGAATTGACAGATATCTCTTCTTATAACATATCCCGTGAAGGTACTAATATTATACTCGACATAGAACCACCGGGGGCTGAAGGAGAGGCAAAAAAGATAGAAACAAAAGAGATGGCTGCAGGAGAAACAAAGAAGGCCGAAGCACTTCCAGGGGAGAAGAAGTATGAAGGCAAGAAGATATCGCTCGATTTTCAGGATGCAGATATAAACAATATAATCAGACTCATCGCAGAGGTTAGCGACTTGAACATAATAACCACAGAGGATGTAAAAGGAAAAGTAACAATGAGGCTGATAAGTATTCCATGGGACCAGGCACTGGATATTATATTGAAGACAAATAAACTCGACATGGTAAGGGAGGGAAATATTATAAGAATTGCACCTGCCACAGCCATAGCAGAAGAGAGAAAATCATTAATGGAGGCAAAGAGGGCTGTAATAGAAAGTAAAATTGTTGAAGAAGAGGTTGAAGAACTTGTCACAGAGAGCCTCTCCATAAGCTATGCAAAGGCAGGGGAACTGACAAAAAATCTGGAAAAGATAAAGAGTAAGCGGGGCGATATTACAATAGATGACAGAACCAACACAATTATAGTTAAGGATACAAAGAAAAAATTAGCCGATATGAAATTGCTAATTGAAAAACTTGATAAAAGGACTCCGCAGGTTCTTATAGAGGCGAGAATAGTAGAGGTCAACAGGAACTTTTCAAAGGAATTGGGAATCCAGTGGGGCGGGGGTCTTAATATGACAACAGATGCTAATTTCCCGAATACAATTGGCATTACAGGAAGCTCTGTCGGTACAAGTGCCGTGAGCCTCCCTGCTGCTGCCGGAACTGGAACCGGAGGTGCAATAAGTGCGACACTCGGCAGTGTAACAGGGGCAAGTCAACTTGATATTCGTCTATCAGCTTTAGAGTCATCAGGTAGGGCAAGGATAATTTCTACACCCAAGATAACTGCCTCCGATAACAAAGAAGCTGTAATTGAGAGCGGCAGAAGCATACCCTATCCAACTACCTCTTCAGCAGGAACCCAGGTTCAATTTATTGATGCCACGGTAAGCCTGACGGTAACACCACATATCACACCTGACAATTATATCTCCATGAAGATAGTGGCCACAAAGAATGAGGCAGATTTTGGACAACAGGTTCAGGGAACACCGAGTATAATCAAAAAGAAGGCCACCACAGAGGTTTTGATAAAGGATGGGGATACAACTGTCATCGGTGGTCTGTATAAAACAACAAAACAGGAGAGTGTGGCAGGGGTCCCATGGTTTATGAAGATACCTGTAATAGGCTGGCTGTTTAAAAAGAAAGCTGATACGGATCTTGGCGAGGAATTATTGATATTTATTACACCGAAGATAATAAAGACATAAAATAAAGCAATGAGCAACGAGCAATGAGTTCGAAGGAGAATTATTTCTGTACTCATTACTCATTACTCATTGCTCATTGCTAAATCATGGAGGTTGTTAATGTAGGGCTTAAGGAAAGGAGTTATTCAATTTATATAGATAGGGGACTCCTTACAGAAGCCGGAAAGAGATTGAGTAATATAATTGCAGGTAAAAAGATTGCCATAATTACAAACCCTACTGTAAATAAAATTTACGGCTCTATTTTGAAAAACTCTTTCAAAGGGGCAGATATTAAAATTCATCTTACAGAGATACCTGACGGGGAGAAATATAAGACATTAGAAACTGCTGTTAAAATATATGATTGGTTAACAGATATAAAAATAGAGAGACAATCTTCATTAATTGCACTTGGTGGCGGGGTCATAGGCGATATAACAGGATTTGTTGCAGCAACCTATTTAAGAGGTGTTCCATATATGCAGATTCCCACCACCTTGCTTGCACAGGTGGACAGCAGTATTGGTGGTAAGACAGCAGTAAATCATCCAAAAGGAAAGAATCTGATAGGGGCTTTTTATCAGCCAAGGGTTGTGTTCATTGATATAGATACACTTAAGACTCTGCCAAAAGAGGAGATTTTATGCGGTGTGGCAGAAATTATAAAATACGGTATTATCAGGGATGGAGATTTCTTTGAATACTTGGAAGGCAACATAAAAAAACTGATTAACCTTGAAGAAAAGGCGCTGATATATTCAATAAAAAAAGCCTGTGAGATAAAGGCAGATGTAGTATCAAGAGATGAAAGGGAAACAGGTCTAAGGGCAGCCTTAAATTTTGGTCATACTATAGGACATGCCATTGAATCACTTACAGATTATAAGAAATACAGACACGGTGAGGCAATTGCCATTGGGATGGTGTATGCTGCACGATTATCTTTGGAAAAGGGATTATGTAGTAAAGATGACTGTGATAGGGTAATCAATCTTATAAAAAATGCAGGGTTACCAACTGCAATAAGCGATTTAGATACAGATACCATTGTAGAATCTCTCTACTTAGATAAAAAGGTAAAGGGAGAAAAAATAAGATTTGTGCTGATGAACGGGATAGGTGCTGTTGGGATATACAGTGATATATCTCATGAATTAATAAAGCAGACTATCTTGAACTAATATTAACGAAGAATCTAATTAAACTGGAGAGCACTATGAATATAAAAACAGTAATAATACTGATTCTTCTCGCTACCATGGTTAACAGTTTGACAGGCTGTGGTTCAAGCAAGGCGGACAAAATTACCGGCCCATCCACTTCAGGCGCTTCCTCTTGTGAAGGTAATGCATTGGACCTATGGAGTGATAATAGTAAAATTGGCATAGATGGGACAGCCACAATAACCACAAAGATATACAATACAGATGGTTCTAATTTGGGTGGGTGTACCGCAGATATAACTGTAACTGTGACTTATTCAGTAAATACATACGGAACTCTTTCTGCCGCCTCATCAAGTGCAACTATAGCAACTACGGATAGTCTTAGTGCATATTACTTTCCCATTACCCTCACAGGTGCTGCCAGAGGAACCGTTTCAATTACCGCCACACGATTTGACATGAAAAAGACGATTTATGTGGATGTGGAATAAAAGACTTACAACCAGGATACAAAATATAAGGATGCTAAATGCAAGACCCGGACGAGACAATTTGGTTTGGTATATCATGTATCATTTATTGTGCATTCCCAGGTAATCTTTTGCCCCCTCAACATCTTGCCTCTTAATTCTTATGAACAAAAATAAGCTGAAAGCTATTTTAAAAAACTTTTCAGGACAAAAGATATTGGTCATAGGGGATATGGTGGCAGATGAGTATATCTTCGGTATGACCTCCAGAATATCGAGGGAGGCACCTGTCATTATACTTAAATACACTTCCCAAGCGGTTCTCCCCGGCTGCGGAGCAAATGCCGTAAATAACATTAATACCCTCGGGGGTGATGTATTTCCTCTGGGTGTTGTAGGGGATGATGAGATGGGAAGGGGGTTAATAAATACTTTAAAGAAAAAGGGGATAAACACTGAAGGAATAATTTCAGACAAGACAAGATTGACACCTACAAAGACAAGGATTCTTGCAGGTGGTTATAACACTACAAAACAGCAGGTCATACGGATAGACAGGGAAAATAATGATACTATAAGCAGAAAAACTGAGGAAAGGCTTTTAAAAATCTTTATGGAGACAGTAGATATTGCTGATACTATTCTCGTATCAGATTATGGACTTGGAACACTGTCAGAAGGGATTTTAAATAGCATAAACAGGCTGGCAAAAAAGGGAGAGAAGATTGTTACTGTTGATTCCCGCTTTGACATCCTGAAGTATTGTTATGTAACAGCGGCAACACCAAATACTGAGGAGGTAGAATGGGCATTAAATGTTGCATTAAATGAAAACAATATAAAACACCATGGACAAAAGATTCTTAAACAGATTCAAAGTAACGGACTCCTCATAACAAGGGGTAAAGAGGGAATGACCCTCTTTGAGAAAAATGGAGATATTACAGAGATAGATATCTATGGTACAGATGAGGTGGCAGATGTAACAGGTGCAGGGGATACCGTTATAAGCACCTTTACCCTTGCCCTTGCAGCAAAAGCATCAATGAAGGAGGCGGCTCGGCTTGCAAATTATGCAGGTGGTATTGTAGTAATGAAGAGTGGAACTGCAACTGTGACGACCGAAGAGATTTGGAATGCCATTGATAATGAATAAGCTAAAAAATATAGATGAACTTAAAATTCTTGTTGAAAAAGAGCGGGAGAAGGGGAAAAAGATTATTTTTGCCAATGGCTGTTTTGATATTCTCCATGTGGGGCATATAAGATATTTGAAAGAGGCAAAGGAATTAGGGGATACCCTTATTGTAGCTATTAACAGCGACTCTTCGGCAAGAAAACTTAAGGGCAATGATAGACCTGTAACAAAAGAATTTGAAAGGGCTGAAATCATCTCTGCAATTGAGTATGTTGACTATATAACTATCTTTGATGAACCAGATGTATCAAAACTCCTTCTTACATTAAAACCCGATGTTCATGCAAAAGGAACTGATTACACTGAAGATACTGTCCCTGAGATGGAGACAGTAAGGTCCTATGGTGGAAAGGTGGCAATCACGGGGGATAAAAAAGAAAGGTCATCTACCGGGGTAATAGAGAGGCTGAGACTCCCCAACTACTAAACTTCTTATCTTCTCATCTTCTTTAGTCAGTGAAAGTCTGTGGCAGAAAGTTTATGAAGCGAATTCTAATTGTAAAACTCAGTTCCATTGGTGATGCAGTTCATGCACTCCCTGTACTCAGAACCCTCAGGCATAATCTCCCGGATGCCTACATTGCATGGATTGTAGAAGAAAAGGCAAGGGAGGTATTGGAAGGTAATGAAGATATTGATAGAGTAATTACAATAAATACGAGGAAGTGGCGCAAAAGTTTAAAGGGCTCTGTATTCAGGGAATTATTAGAAGTTATAAAGATTTTGAGAAGAGAAAGATTTGATATAGCAATAGACATACAGGGGCTATTCAAAAGTGGGATTATTTCATATATCAGTGGAGCAAAAACTATAATTGGTTTTGATTCAAAAAACTGTCGGGAGTATTTAAATACATTATTTACAAATATAAAAGTATCTCCTGAAGACAAAGATATTCATGTGGTTGATAAAAACTTAAGTCTCCTTAAACCGCTTGGCTTGAAAGAAATTAAAAAGGAATTTCATATAAAAACTTCCCCAGGAGATACTGAATACATCAATGAATTTCTTTCACAACATAACCCGAATAGAAAACCCCTTATTGCGATTAATCCCTCTGCTGGTTGGAGAACAAAGGAGTGGGGCATGGGAAATTATGCCCGCCTGGCAGACCGCATTATTTCAGAAATGGGAGCTGATGTTATTTTTACATGGGGACCCGGCGAAGAGACAATGATAAAAGATATTACAGCTTCAATGTCACACACTCCTCTGACGGCACCACCTACTTCTATAAAACAACTTGTTACACTTTTAAAAAGGTGTAGCCTCTTTATAGGAGGAGATACGGGTCCACTTCATTTGGCTGCAGCCATTAAGACCCAGACCATTGCCATTTATGGTCCCTCAGACCCTCTGCGAAACGGACTTTATGGGGATAATCATATTACCATTCATAAAAAACTTGATTGCAGCGGATGTTATAAACGGAGATGTGATACAATTAAATGCATGGAGATGATTTCCGTTGAGGATGTATTTTCAGCAGTCAATCGTCAATCGTCAATTTAAAAGGGAGGATTTATGCCAATAGACAAGGAGCTATTAGATATATTAGCATGCCCCAAATGTAAAGGAGATATTTACCTTACACAGGATGGAAACGGGCTTATTTGTAAGGTTTGCAGGCTTATGTATGAAATTAAAGATGATATACCTGTAATGCTAATAGATGAGGCTATAAAACTCGATGAGAATCTGAAACCGACAAAGGCTTCTTAAATAATTAACCATTACCTTTATAAGGTTGCTAAAAAGAAGTGGTGGAGCTGAGGGGGATCGAACCCCTGACCTCTTGAATGCCATTCAAGCGCTCTCCCATCTGAGCTACAGCCCCATTGAGAAAAATATACCAGAGGGTAGAAAATTGTGTCAAGCCTATTTCACTTTCCATCCGGGCTTCACATCTCCATCAAACCCGGCAAGGACTATCCGTCCTTCATTTCCTGCCGCAAGCACCATACCCTGAGATTCTATGCCCATGAGCTTTGCAGGTTTAAGATTTGCCACCAGTATCCATCTTCTCCTCCACCCTCGGAAAAAGTTGTTTCCCTATTTTTATTTCCACCCCCGATTTAATGCCACCCCATTTTTTTGCTTCTTCAAAATTGCAATTTTCTATTCTATCCTTAATCCCAAGTTGATTCCATATCTCTCTTCCTGTATTTGGCATAAAGGGATATATTAAAAGACCGATAATCCTCAAAGATTCTGCGGAGTTATAGATAACAGTTCCGAGTCTTTCTCTATTAACATCAGATTTTGCCAGAGCCCATGGCGCAGAATGGTCTACATATCTGTTTGTCTCATCAATAAACCCCCATATCTTTGTCAGAACCCTGCTGAAGGAAAGACTGTCCATAAGTGGCTCTATATCTTCTATAATCTCCTCCACCTTTTTAATTAACAGCGAATCATCATCTTTAATCTCCGAAGGTGGGGGGACTATACTATCAAAATATCTCTTTACCATATTGAGAACGCGGCTGAGAAGATTACCAAGGTTATTGGCAAGGTCGCTGTTTATCCTCCCGACTATTACCCGCCGAGAAAAATCTCCATCAAGACCGAATGGCACTTCTCTCAATAGAAAATACCTGAACTGGTCAACACCATATTTATCTATTATTTCATTTGGGTTTACAAAATTCCCTTTGGATTTTGACATCTTCTCCCCGTTTACAGTCCACCATCCATGGGCAAATATATTTTTTGAAAGCGGCAATTCCAGTGCCATAAGCATTGTTGACCAGTAAACTGAATGGGTTGTAAGTATATCCTTGCCAATAAGATGGCGGTCTGCAGGCCACCACTCTTCAAACTTATCTTTGTTATATCCAAATCCTATAGCTGAGATATAGTTCACCAGTGCGTCAAACCATACATAGGTGATATAATTTTCATCAAAGGGAAGAGGTATTCCCCAGGACAACCTTTCCTTTGGGCGGGAGATACAGAGGTCTCCCAGTGGTTTTTCAAGAAACCCCAGGACTTCATTACACTTGCTTTCAGGCATTATAAATTTGGGATTATCTTTTATATATTGAATGAGCCAGTTTTGATACTTGCTCATTCTGAAAAAATAGTTCCACTCTTTTATGTATTCAACTTTTCTATTACAATCAGGGCAATTGCCCTCTTTAAGGTCCCTTTCCATCCAGAATCTCTCATCCGATAGACAGTACCACCCTTCATAATTCTCTTTATATATATCCCCTTTTTCAAACAATCTTTGAAGCACATCCTGAACTACCCTTTTATGTCTATCTTCTGTAGTCCTTATAAAATCGTCATTTGAGATATTAAGCTTCTGCCAGAGACCCTTGAAGGCAATATAAAATTCATCGGCATGTCTGTCAGGTGCCACTCCTCTCTTCTCTGCCGCTTGCTGGACCTTCTGCCCATGTTCATCCGTCCCTGTCAGAAAAAACACCTTAAACCCGCGAAACCTTTTATAACGGGCAACAGTATCTGCCGCTACAGTGGTATAGGCATGCCCTATGTGAGGGATATCGTTTACATAGTAAATAGGTGTGGTTATGTAGAATTTCATAAATAAAAAGTTAAATGTATAAAGTTCATAAAGTTATAAAGTAAATCTCCAGCTCTATAAACTTTTAACTTTAGGAACTTTCAACTGCTTTTACCCTGTCAACTGTAGTCTCTTAATCCCTTTTGTCAAACCAGAACTCTCATCTATATCAATTACAACTCCGTTAAACTGCCCCTCACCTCCAGCCATTTCAAATTTCTTTGGCATTTTTGTAAGGAATTTATATAGTGCCATTTCCTTTTTAATTCCTATAACTGAATTTGACGGTCCTGTCATACCTGCATCTGTAATGTACGCAGTACCACCAGGGAGTATCTTTTCATCAGCAGTCTGAACATGGGTATGCGTCCCAATCACAGCACTGACTTTGCCATCCAAATACCATCCCATGGCAATTTTTTCTGAAGTTGCCTCAGCATGCATGTCAATTATTATAATTTTGCCACTATCAGGTATTGTAGATTTAAGTTTAGCAATCTCCCTATCAGCCACTTTGAATGGACAATCCAGACTATCCATAAATACCCTTCCCACAAGGTTCAAAATTCCTATTTTAATACCTGTATTTGTCTCAAATATCCCGCTCCCCATCCCGGGAACCCCATCCGGATAGTTTGCAGGACGCAGTATACGATTCTCTTCATTGATAAATTGCAGGGTCTCTTTCTTATCCCATATATGATTACCTGAAGTAAGGACATTTATCCCGCAGCTAAAAATTTCATTTGCTGTTTCTCTCGTGATACCAAATCCACCTGCAGCATTCTCACAGTTGGCAATGGAGAAGTCTATCTTCATCTGGTCAATAATTTTGAATACAACATTTGACAGGACCCTTCTCCCCACTTTTCCTACTATATCTCCAATAAGCAATACCTTCATAACCTCCGTAACTACAAACCAACCACTAACAACTAACCACTATTATTGGTTGTAAGTTGTAAGTTGTAGGTTGTAAGTTTTCTTTTTTATCGTGCATATTCTATTACCCTAACCTCCCTGAGTACAGTTACTTTTATCTCTCCCGGATATGCCATTTCAGACTCTATCTTCTTGGCGATGTCTTTTGCAAGAAACATAATTTCAGAATCGTTGAGCTTTTCAGGTTCTACAATCACCCTTATCTCCCTTCCTGCACGAATGGCGTAAGCCTTGTCCACCCCCTTGAAGGCATCGCAGATTTTCTCAAGCTGCTCAAGTCTCTTGACATAACTTTCAAGCATCTCCCTTCTTGCACCAGGTCGAGATGCGGACAGGGCATCAGAGGCTGCAACAAGAATTGCTATCACAGATTCAGGCTCTACATCTTCATGATGGGCTGCAATAGCGTTTATTACTATCTTTGATTCATTATACCTCCTCGCAAGGTCAACTCCTATCTGGGTATGAGTTCCCTCTGTCTGATGGTCTACAGCCTTTCCAATATCATGAAGGAACCCCGCCCTCTTTGCCATTTTCACATTAACTCCAAGCTCTGCTGCCATCATCCCACATAAAAAAGCAACCTCTTTTGAGTGCTGGAGGACATTCTGGGAATAGCTGGTCCTATATTTTAATCTGCCAAGGAGCTTTATCTCCTCTGGATGCAATCCGTCAACTCCAACCTCAAAGGCCGCCCTTTCCCCTTCTTCCTTTATTGAAATGATAATCTCCTTTTTTACCTTTTCTACAACATCTTCTATCCTTCCCGGATGTATTCTTCCATCATTTATTAGCCTCTCCAATGAAATCCTGGCAATTTCTCGTTTAATGGGGTCATAAGAGGAGATTGTCACAGCTCCGGGGGTATCATCTACTATAAGGTCAACTCCTGTTACAATCTCAAGTGCCCTGATATTCCTCCCTTCTCTCCCTATAATCCTTCCCTTCATATCATCATCTGGCAGGTCAACCACTGACACGGTTGTCTCAGCAACATGGTCGGCCGCACATCGCTGAATAGCAAGGCTGAGTATCATCTTTGCCTTTTCGGTGGCTGCTGCCTTTGCCTCATCTTCAACTTTTTTTATAAGTAACGCCGCTTCCATTCTTGCATCATTCACAAGTTTTACCTTAAGTTCCTCTTTTGCCTGAATAGCCGTCATACCTGAAACCTTCTCTAAATTCTGAAGTTCTTCTTTAAGGAGTGCATTATATCTCTGCTCAAGTTCCTTGGCCTTTGATTCTGAGCTTGCTATTTCTTTCTCCCTACGACCGATTTCTCTTTCCCGCCGGTCAATAAGTTCCATCCTTTTTTCTAAACTCTCCTCTCTCTGCGTGAGCCTCTTTTCTAAATTCTGAAGCTCGCTCTTTTTTTCCTGAGTCTCTTTTTCAAATTCTGCCTTCGTTTTATACCACTTCTCCTTCGCCTCCAACATCGCCTCTTTCTTTTTATTCTCTGCCTCTTTTTCTGCATCAAGTATTATCTTCTTTGCCATTGCCTCAGCAGTTTTGACCCTGATCTCTGCAAAGAATTTTCTAACAAGGTATCCCAAAAGGATACCTATCAGAAAAATCAGTGTTAATATTGCCACTTCCTTGATACTTATAACCATATCTTTTACCCCCTCTCTATTTTATCTCTGCACTTCTTACAATCAATTACCCTCTTTTCAGTTATGATTCTGTCCAAAAGGAAATCGTGATTATATAATGGTATTTCATCAACGATTTGAAAATCAAAAGCAAGCCCTATGGTCTTTACCCCAACGAGAAGCCTGGATAGAAATTTGTCATAAAATCCTTTACCGAATCCTATTCGGCTACCTATTTCACTAAATGCTATACCCGGGACTATTATTATTTCTACAACATTCTCTGGAACAATCCTTATCTCTTCTTCTTTATTATACAATTCCGAAATCAAAATATTTCTATTCTTAAAATCTGTTACTGGCAGAAAGACCTTTTTGTTCATCTCAACGGCTCTCTTTATCATCCCTTTTGTTTGAACCTCTTTTTCAAAAGCAGAATAAAAGAGTATGTATGTTTTCTCCAGAAAATCCCTCTCATTAAATAGCCTTTCTTCTATTTCAATACTTTTATCTCCTATCCATTTTATATCAAGCCCTCTCCTTAAAGAGATAAGTCTTCCCCTTATCTCATTTTTTACCAAGATATTATCAGTTAGCATAATAAGTTTAAGGCGTAATAAACAAAGAGTTAAAAACCCCTACGCATGGCACCTTACGCCTATCGACTTAAATATAATAGGGAGATACTGTGAAGGTTTAAGAGAGCAGGAAACTTGTTGAATCGGGAAATTCCCGAACTGAAAAACAGATGGTTTCTACAGAAAGGTTTTTGTTAGATTCACAATGCATAATGTGCCGATATATATTTCCTGTTGTATTCTGCCTTTTATATATTACATTTTTAAATACGGAATTCACCAAAATATATTGCTTTATGCAATTTTTCCCTTCCTGTTTAAAGAAAAAACCAATCATACAATTAATTAACCTTTTTATATAAACCCAAAAACACATCTGTTTTTCAGTAAATTGTATCATATCTATTCAAGTCTCTTAATTAACAGATAATCCCCCATCTTTATGCCGTATAGAAAGGATATTTTGAACCTGGTAAACCAGGGTGGGAACCATACGGGTTACTTTAGGTTTCCTGCATACGACAGGCTTACACACCATAACCACTAATTAGCTCCCTTTTTTATTGGTGTTGGATCAAAAATTCCTCTCTACCTCGTACATGACAGGGGATTAAACCTTCCAGTCTCCTATCTATTAGTAAATTATCATAAAATAATCGCCATATCAAGAAAATTTAATACCTCTTACTTTTGACTATCTTTAATAATCTGAATCAGTTCTTCAATTTTTTCGTCAAATTGAATGTCCTTATCCCCAAACTCGCCTTTTAACTGAAAAAGCTCATTTGCTATATTCATGGATGCAAGGACAATGATTTTATGTGAAGATACAGCAGAAGAATTTTTCGCTATCTCTCTTATCTTTTTATCTACAAAATTTGCCAATTCAATAGTATATGAAGGGGCGGTATCGCTCTTAATGGTATATTTGCTACCAAATATTTCAACCTCAGTAATATTCTTCATCTCACTCCAGATTTTCTAAATTCTTTAACATACCTTCGATTTTTAATTTAATAACATTCTTCTCTTTTTCTAACCGGTTAATGCTATCCTTCAATGTGTTATTCTCACTTTTCAATTCTGACACACGTTTAATTAGGCTTAATACATAATACTCTAATTGGTCTAACTTTAAAATATCCATAAATTTAGAAAAACTATAACACCAGGCTTAATCCATGTCAAGAATTTCAGGATTTCACAAATATTTGTAACACAAAAAAGCAGACAGTTAACTGAATTGGCTTGAATTCCAGATTGTAAAGTGAATTTATTGCCTTGATTTTTCAGCCATAAAATGTGAAAATTTATTATCGTGGCAATACATGAGACTGCAATTGTCCATAAAAATGCGAGGATAGGAAAGGGAGTAAAAATAGGGCCCTTTGCTGTAATTGGAAAGTATGTTATAATCGGGGACAACACAGAAATAGGGGCTCGTGTCTCTCTGGATTGGATTGAGATAGCAAGTAACTGCAATATTTCAGAGGGTACTGCACTTGGTGGTTCTCCTCAGGTTTTAAAATATACAGATTGTCCCTCCTATATAAAGATAGGACATAATAATACCATCAGGGAATTTGTCACCATCCATCGTTCCATGAAAGAAAACGGTGTTACCAAAATAGGGGATTGTAATTATATAATGGCGTATGCCCATATTGCCCATGACTGTCAGATTGGAAATGAAACAGTTATTACAAGCTACGCAGGATTATCAGGCCATGTCATAGTGGAGGACAGGGCAGTTATTGGCGGTGCTGCAGGCATCCACCAATTCGTAAAGATTGGAAGTTTATCTATGATAGGCGGGATGTCAAGGGTTGTTAAAGATGTGCCACCATATTTTTTAGTGGAAGGAAATCCTGCAAAACCAAGAGGAATTAATACGATTGGGTTAAGAAGAAATCAAGTTCCTTCACAGATAAGGGAAGATTTAAAAAGAATATTTAAAATACTTTCTCAATCCGAATTGAATATCTCACAGGCAATAGAAAAAATAAAAAAAGAAATTCCTATGGGAGTGGAGGCCAGATATCTCGTGGAATTTATTGAGAAATCTCAGAGAGGCATCACAAATTGAAAAAGGTAAGGGTTGCTGTAGTCGGAGTAGGACGGATGGGGCAATATCATGTCGGGGTTTATTCGGAAATTCCAGATGTTCGCCTAATAGGTATAGCAGATATTAATGAAACGAGGGGTAAAGAGATTGCAGAGAAGTATAATACAAAGTCCTATGGCGATTACAAAAAACTCCTTGGCAAAGTGGATGTGGCAAGTATTGCAGTCCCAACATCGCTCCATTATAAAATCGCAAAGGACTTTCTTCAGGCAGGCACTAATATCTTAATAGAAAAACCTATGACGAGGAGTATTGACGAGGCAAGGGAATTATTTAATATTGCAGAAAAGAAGGGGCTCACTCTCCATATAGGCCATGTAGAAAGATTTAATGGGGCGGTTCAGGAATTAAAAAAGATAGTTGATAACCCCCTCTTCATAGAGAGCAGGAGACTTGGGCCATATGACCCCAGGATTCAGGATGACGGGGTTGTTATGGATTTAATGATACACGATATAGATATTATACTGAATCTGTTGAATTCAAAGGTAAGGGATATTAATGTTGTTGGTAAGTCTGTTTTTTCTGATAAGGATGACCTCTGCAATGTGCAGCTGAAATTTGAGAATGGTTGTCTCGCAACCATAACTGCAAGCAGAGCTACACAACACAAGATAAGAACCCTTGCTATAACACAGAAGGATAAATATATATTTCTTGATTATACAAATCAGGATATACATATCCACCGGCAGGCATTTTCTGAACACTCAATTACAAAACAGGAACTCAGATATAAACAGGAATCATTTACAGAGAGGATATTTGTTCACAGGGAAAATCCCCTCAAAATTGAATTAAAACACCTTATTGATTGTGCCACCAACGGGGCAGAAAGAAAGGTCTCTGTCGCAGAGGAGATATATTCTCTTCAGATTGCCCTGGAGATAGAAAAGAGGTCAAAACTTATAAATGCGTTATAGAGACATCAATCAATTTTATTATGACAAATCTTGATATTAAGCGGTTGGGCTTGATTGCCGGCGAGGGGGAGCTTCCTCTTATACTTGCGACGGAGGCAAATTCAAAGGGTATCAGTATAATTTCGATAGCCTTTACGGAAAAGGCTGCAAAATCCCTGAAACCTCTTTCAAAGGCTGTATATCAATATGGCATAGGTGAAGCAGGGAAGGTGCTCCGATGTCTGAAGAACGAAGGGGTTAAGGATGTTACAATGGTGGGGAAAATAGAAAAGAGGCTTTTATTTAAAAATCCAAAACTTGACTTAAAGGCAATAAAGATTCTGAGCAGACTCAAAAATAAAAACGATGATACAATCATGCTCGCCATTGCAGAGGAATTGACAAAAGAGGGAATAAAGGTGTTAGACCAGAAATTATTTTTAAAAAAACTGTTCCCATCAAAAGGGTATCTAACGAAGAATATTCCTGATGGGCGTGAAAGAAAAGACATGGGATATGGATTTAAAATTGCAAAGGAAATTGCAGGACTTGATATTGGACAGACAGTAGTTGTAAAGGATAATACCATACTGGCGGTAGAGACAATTGAGGGGACAGATGAGGCTATCAAAAGGGGTTGCGAACTATGTAAAGCTGGTGCTGTGGTAGTAAAGGTATCAAAACCCAAGCAGGATAATAGGTTTGATATCCCAACAATAGGTATAAAAACAATAGAAACTATAATCAACGGGAGCGGTTCGGCCCTTGCAATTGAAGCAGAAAAGACTATGCTGGTTGACAGAGATGCAGTAATAAAATTGGCAGAGGAGAACGGGGTGTCTATTACGGCTGTTTAAGAATCATGAACGAAAAATATATGAGGCAGGCTATAGAGCTCGCCCTTAAAGCAAAAGGGGAAACAAGCCCAAATCCAATGGTTGGGGCTGTAATTATAAAAGAAGGTAAGGTCATTGGAGAGGGCTACCATAAAAAGGCAGGAACCCCTCATGCGGAAATTAATGCCCTTAATGCAGCAGGTAAAAATGCTAAAGGTGGAATAATGTATGTTAATCTCGAACCCTGTTGCCATCAGGGGAGGACCCCTCCATGCACAAAGTCGCTGATAAAGAGTGGTTTAAAAAGGGTAGTTGTTGGTATGACTGACCCTAATCCACTTGTATCGGGTAAAGGAATAAAGGAACTAAAAGAGGGGGAGGTTCAGGTTTCAGCAGGGCTTTTAGAGAAAGAATGTAAAAGACTCAATGAGGTTTATATTAAATACATAACTACGGGAATGCCTTTCGTTCTTTTAAAGGTTGCTATGAGCCTCGACGGAAAGATAGCCACATGCTCAAGGGAGTCTAAGTGGATAACAGGTAAGTCTTCAAGAGAGCAGGTTCACAAGTTAAGAGATGAGGTTGATGCAGTAATGGTAGGAATAGGGACGATATTACAGGATAATCCAAACCTCACTGTTGCTTTAAAAAGAAAGAGGGGAAAGAACCCGATTAGGATAATTGTTGACAGCAATTTAAGGATTCCCCTTGATGCAAATGTACTTAAAGTTTCTTCTCGTACCAGCAGGAGTTCCAAACCGGAAATCATAATCGCCACCACAAAGAGGGCGGATACAAAAAAATTAAACTCCCTGATGGAAAAGGGGATTGATGTTATGATAACGGAAGATGATAACCAGAGGGTCAATCTTTCAAAATTAATGTATGAACTTGGAAAACGGGGAATTACCAATTTACTTATAGAGGGTGGGTCCGAACTTAATTCATCTGCCTTGAAATCGGGTATAGTTGACAAAGTAATATTTTTTATTGCCCCGCGGATTATAGGTGGAAAGGATGGTATATCTGCTGTAGGGGGGAAAGGGATTGAAAGGTTGGAAGATTCTTTGAATATCAGTGAAGTAACTTTGGATAAAATTGGGAGTGATATTGTTGTTGAAGGATACCTGAAATGAGTTAGGAGTTATGAGTTATGAGGAAAATCCCGAAACCTTTCCCCTCTAAACTCCAAACTCAATAACTCAATACTTAAACCCATGTTTACTGGAATTATTGAAGAGACCGGGGTAGTAAAAGAGATTCAAAAAAGAAGGGATAATTTACGACTTATCATAGGTGCAGATAAAATAATGGAGGGGCTAAAATTAGGGGACAGCATAGCAGTAGATGGGATATGTATCTCCGTAGCAGCTATTAACAAAAAGACATTTGAGGCAGACATATCTAAAGAAACTGTAAAAAAGACTACTGTTATGGAGTTTATGGCAGGCAAAATGGTTAATCTTGAAAGTGCTGTAAGAATTGGCGGTCATCTTGGGGGACACATTGTTACAGGTCATGTTGACGGGGTAGGCAGGATAAAAAAATTTGAGAGGAAGGTTGACGGAAGTTATCTAACAATAACAATGTCAGCTGATTTAAGGAGGTATATGATCCCGAGGGGTTCTGTAGCAGTTGACGGTATAAGCCTGACTATTGCAGAGTTAAATCATGATTCCATTATTATTGCCCTTATCCCCCACACCTTAAAAATGACCTCACTGGAGCATAAAAATGCCGGGGATGGGGTTAATATAGAATGTGATATAATAGGTAAATATGTGGAGAGATTAGTCGGCTCTACACTTAATATAAAATATTCAAAAATTGACACTGAATTCTTAAAGAATTATGGATATTCACATTAATAAAATTCAAGAGGCTATAGAGGATATAAAGAAAGGTAAAATGATTATCCTCGTGGATGATGAGGATAGGGAAAATGAAGGGGATTTGATGATTGCAGCGGAGAAAGCTACAGCCGAGGCAATAAACTTCATGACAAAGCACGGAAGGGGGCTTATATGTCTTTCCCTTACACCTGAAAGGGTGGATGAACTCAAGTTACAAATGATGGTAAACAATAATGAGTCCCGATTCGGGACAGCCTTTACCGTCTCCATAGAGGCGAGGTATGGTGTGACTACAGGAATATCTGCCCATGACAGGGCTACAACAATCCTAACTGCAATTAATCCAAAGGCAAAACCTCTGGATCTGGTAAGTCCGGGGCATATCTTTCCATTAAGGGCAAGGGAGGGAGGGGTTTTAGTGAGGAGTGGCCAGACAGAGGGTTCTGTGGACATAGCAAGACTCGCCGGGCTATACCCTGCGGGGGTTATCTGTGAAATTATGAATGACGACGGGACAATGGCAAGAGTCCCGCAATTAATGGAATTTTCAAAGAGGTTTGGAATAAAAGTTATAACCATAAAGGACCTTATTGAATACAGGATGAAGAGAGAGTCCCTTGTCAGAAGAGTTGCTGAAACCAAACTCCCAACAGATTACGGAGAATTTAAAATTATCGCCTTTGAAAATACAATAAACGATTTTATACATATCGCCCTTGTCAAAGGCGAAATTATGCCTGATAAAGATATACTTGTAAGGGTCCATTCACAGTGTCTCACAGGTGATGTATTTAGCTCTTACAGGTGCGATTGCGGAGAGCAGTTACACAATGCCCTAAAAATGATAGAAGAAGAGAGAACCGGCATTCTCCTTTATCTCTATCAGGAGGGGAGAGGCATCGGTCTTATAAATAAACTTAAAGCCTATTCCCTCCAGGATCAGGGGATGGACACTGTTCAGGCGAACGAAGAACTTGGTTTTAAGGCTGATTTAAGGGACTATGGAATAGGTGCCCAGATACTTGTAAATCTTGGTGTAAGAAATATACGACTAATGACAAACAATCCAAGAAAGATTGTAGGATTGGAGGGATATGGGCTTCACATCGTTGACCGTGTCCACATAGAAATTCATCCTAAAAAGGAAAATGTAAAATACCTGCAGACAAAAAGGAAGAAGCTGGGACATCTTATTAATGCAGTATCAGAGAATCAAAGCGTCAAAGTGTCAAAGTAATTTTATCCTTTGATACCATGACACTCTGATACTTTGATACTTTTTGAGGGGAGGAGGTATATATGCCAGAAACAATTCAGGGTAAATTGGATGGGAGCGGTTTGAAATTAGGGATGGTTGTCAGCAGGTTTAACGATTTTCTAACCAGCCATCTGGTAGATGGGGCTATGGATGCCCTTATAAGACATGGTGTTAAAGATGGTAATATTAAAATAATAAAAGTCCCCGGTTCATTTGAAATTCCCTATGTTGCAAAAAAACTTGCAGCATCTAAAAAATATGATGCTGTAATATGCCTCGGCGTAATAATAAGAGGGGATACACTTCATTATCAATATGTCTCTTCAGAGGTGGCAAAAGGTATTGCTGCAATATCTATTGAGACAGGGGTTCCTGTGATTCACGGTGTTCTTACAGTGGAAAATATTGAACAGGGGATAGAAAGGTCCGGCACAAAATCAGGTAACAGGGGCTGGGATGCAGCGATAAATGCCATTGAGATGGTAAATTTGTATAAGCAGATAAAAAAGTAAATAACTTTATTTTTTCGTTTTTTGACAAATGAAGAAGAGAAGAAGAGGAAGAGAGTTGTGTTTGAAAATCCTCTATCAATGGGATAGCCAGAGAGGTGATATAGAGGCTCAGATGAAGTTTTTCTGGAAGCATAACCCAACTCCAGAAGATGTCCAATCTTTTGCCTCAAAGTTAGTAATGGGCTCCTACAAACATCTCAAAAAGATTGATTCAATATTAGAAAAGTTCAGTGAACACTGGACCCTTGAAAGGATAAGCGCTATAGATAGGAATATACTGAGAAGTGCCATATATGAACTCTTGTATGAAAATGAAATCCCCTCCAATGTCACCATAAATGAGGCTATAGAAATTTCCAAGAAATACGGCACAGAAGATTCCAGTCAATTTGTTAACGGAATTCTGGACAGGGTTAAAAGGGAGCTTAAATGCGATAAAAATAAAAATGTTAAAAATCAAAGCCCTTTCGCAGGAACTTTTAAAAACTGAAACGGAGTTGATTGTTGTATCCCTCTTTAACGATGTTATACCCATTAAGGGAGACGCAGGATATATTGACTGGCTACTTAACGGGCAGATTTCAAACTTAATAAAAAAGAAAAAGGTCTTCGGAAATTTTAAGGAATCTGTCCTGCTGTCAAGCTGCAACAAAATACCTTCAGAAAAGATACTGCTTGTTGGATTCGGAAAGGCATCACATCTTACCTCTCCAAAACTATCCTACATATTCTCTGCTATTATGGATATTATTCATAGAATCAAAATTAAGGATTTTGGCATATCTGTCTGCATAAAAGGGATATCGGATTCAGAATACAGCAGAATAGCAGGTGACATGATAGAAGGGATATTAAAGGGATTCGGTGAGATACCATTATCAAAGTGTGATTATACTGTAAAAATAACGGAGGAAGAAAAAAGCAGATTTTTAATATTGAACAGGATAATAAGAAATTTTGTAGAAAATTTTAAGGAGAAACATAATACAGTTCTGGAAGTATAAATGATATATGCAATATTTTCAGATGTCCATAGTAATTTAGAAGCCTTTCAGTCAGTTCTGCAGAAAATCAAGAAACTTCACATAGAAAGGAAAATTTTCCTCGGTGATATTGTTGGCTATTGTGCAGACCCCAATGAATCAATAGATATACTTAAATCCTCGACAGATGTAATATTGGGGGGAAATCACGACCACGGTGCAGCCAGCATAACAGACATCAGCAATTTCAACCATTATGCAGTGGCAGCCATTCTATGGACAAGGGACACACTGACATCAGAACATAAAGAATTTCTTAAAAATCTTCCTGCAAATATGGTTACAGATAATCTCACCCTCGCTCATTCCTCACCAAAAGAGCCTCTTATGTGGCACTATATCCTGAATATGTCTGATGCAATAGAAAACTTTGAATATTTTAACACCCCTCTATGTTTCATAGGCCACTCCCATCAGCCAATTGCAATAGAAAAGGATGCAGAAGGGACGGTTAATGTTTTAAGAGATAAAATCATAAAACTTAAACCAACCTCAAGATATATTATAAATGCAGGCAGTATAGGACAGCCGAGGGATGGAAACCCTGATTCCTCATTTGTTATTTATGACAGTGGAAATATGACTGTTGAATTCAGGAGGATTCCCTATGATATTACATTAACCCAGGAGAAGATGAAGAGGGAAGGTCTCCCTGATTATTTAATTGAAAGGCTTAACTACGGAAAATAGATTATTTTTTTATCCTTATAAATCCGTATAAGTACACTATTTATCTCCCAAACCGTCTTATCAATTCATCAGCCTTGCTCCTTTCAATACGAATAAGCACATAAAAGTGGTTTTTAT
>MHDI01000027.1 GCA_001804915.1 Nitrospinae bacterium RIFCSPHIGHO2_02_FULL_39_82
ACTTAAAAAGGCTGAATTCCCCTTTATCTGCAGTAATAAAATAACCTGCAACTGCACTGAAGGCAACCACGACCCCTATACGGAGTTTTAAAACTATCAAATATGTCCTGATAGCAGGTAAAAGTGAGACCTCTGAATATCTTAAGGCTATTTCTCTAACCATAACCATAAACTTATTATATCCTTCTTAATGTCATTCTGAGACGTTAGCCGAAGAATCTCGAATTTATAATTTTAATTATTAGATTCTTCGCTTCGCTCAGAATGACATTACCCTATATTTATCTCCCAATATTCCAGATCATGGACAGCCACTTCCAGTTTAAGAAGTAGTACAGCACAAAGGTAATGAAAAAAATCACGATAATGACAAATGACCCTGGAGCTGGAAAATCCTCATGTCTTTCTTCTGCCATAAAACCTCCTTTAATAAATTAGGTGTTCGCTTCGCTCACACTAACTTTGATTACAGAGATTAAGTTTAGATTACAGAGATTTTAATCTCCGGAATCTTTTTATAATCGCTGTAATCAAGTATAGGATTGAAATTCCTATACTTTAAATTAATTTGGCTTCGTTTGGTGCCAGCTTTCTGCCAAAGAATACTGAGAGGACAGCTACTCCAACATATATCGCCCCGCCTACGATAGCCGTTAAACCTCCCAGTGCCGTCAGAGTTACAAGGAGAATCGCCGTGGGGTCAAAGGAGAATGGTATTATAGAGTCGGCAAAGGTAATATCCCAGTGTCTTCTCGGAACACCAAGTGTGCCGGCAGCAATCATAGATAGTGTGAAAATTATTAACCCGATGCCGTATATATACGGCTGGGCTGTAGCCCATTTCTTCCCTATAATCTCCCTTCTGAAAACAAGGGGAATTAGATAATAAGTCAGCCCCATAAAGGCAAGAGTTGTTCCGCCTACTACAGTCCCATGAAAATGACCTGTCATTGCCCATGTATTATGGGACTTGATAGATAACTGTTCTGTTCCATTTACTATACCTGTGATTCCTCCTATAAATCCGAATATGAAAAGGGAGAATACCAGGGCAGGGAAACCAGGTTCACCCCATGGTGCTTTTGTAAGCCATTCAAAAATACCCTTTGTGTATCCCTTCTTACGCTGGGCAACCTCAACTGCCATTGGAATTGCCAGGGCATGAATCATACTGGCAAGGGCAGCCATATATATAAAGTAAGATGTGTTAGCAATTTTATGTGCAGGACTAAGAGTCGGGTCAGTGAGGAGATGATGCTCTGATGCCAGATTTATAAAAAAGATATACAGGACAAAGGCGGACCTGCATACCTTTTCATTAACGGGTTTTAAACCAACAGTCAGAACCCCTAATAGATACCATACTGAGACCATTGCTGTTACATTGATTTGCTGTGATGCGTGCCCGAATCCCCAGAAAATTAGTCTGTACATAGCAGCATCTATATTCTTTATTACCCCAAGAGACCATAGAAATGTCGGTATATAAATTATGGCCCCGCTTGCAAGTGTCCATACAGCAATAATAGCTGCTGCTGACAAGCCGAATGTAACGAGCGGAAGTGAGCCCTCATAGGTCTTCTCTGCCTTTGCTATTGCCAGAGTTCCAAAGAAGATACCGCAGGCTACCAGCGCACCTACAGCAAAGAGTATAACCCCTAAATAGTATAGTGGAGATGCCTGAAGCGGGATATAGGATGTAAACATTACATCCGCATTTCCGATGAGTATCTCCACTGCTACCAGAGCTGCACCGACAAGCATAAGAAAATATGCGAGCCATGCAACCTTTGGCGCAGCAATTCTTGAATTTAGCAGGACCGTACAACCAAAATACAACCCTGCCACCTCAAAGAATATTATCCATGCAACAAGCGCAGCTATGGGGTGCAGGGTTAGAATTCTATAAAACAAATCTGGTGATAGAAGATGAACTGCAGGCCATCTTGTCAGCAGCACCAGCAGAGCCGCTAATCCACCAACCAGAATAAAGACCACTGCTGTAACTGCGTTTGCCCATATTAAGTTCTGGGCCGTTGCATAGACCTTCTTCCCTGTAATGGGACAGGTTCTGAATTCCAATGCATTTGCTGCCATTTTTAATCCCTCCTTTTTAATAATCCCTTCCTTTTTTCCCTATCCACTGTGGGGAGAGGATGGGGTAAATATTAATCCTTAACAACTATCTTACCCACCATTGTATGGTGATTTATACCACAGAATTCATTGCATATTATATGGAATGTCCCCGATGAAGTGGGTGTTATATTTAATATGTTATCGTGCCCGGGAACTATCTGAAAATTCATGACCAGCGGCTGGAGTGAAAACCCATGCATCAGGTCAATTGATGATATATGGAACTTATAGTTCACACCCTTTTTAAGCTCAAGTATCGGCATCCAGTTCCACATCTGCCCACGCAAATACACATCAGCCCCATCAGGCGGCTTGACAACAGGTATTCCTGACTCCTCCCCAATCTTATACTTTTCTATAAAGGCATCACTTATCTTTTCATAATCCTTCGGTCTTATCTTCAAAGGTTCTACTGAAGGATTCTGTCCACCCACTATATGCCAGAGCGGCATCATGGTAAACAAAATCAGACACCAGACTATCGCTATTGTAATCCACAGCTTTTCTTCCTTATCAGCCGGTTTCCACCAATAAGTTTCAGGTGATGTTATAGCCATATTCTCCTCCCTCCATTAAAATTTTATGGTGTTATGCTTGCTATAGGGGCATTTGCATACTCCATAACACCCCAGAGCAGATACAATATCGTTGGAATTACTAAACCTATAAGAAACAACATAGAAATATCATCAAAGAAAAGCTGCCATGCGGATATCTTTTTCCCCTCCTCATTCATATTCTTTTCACCTCCTCTTCGTAAATATTTTTCTATTTTTCATCCAATTCCTACTTTAACTTATGATTTTATTTGTTGTCACCTCCTTACTCTTTTAGGTTAATTTGCTCGTTTAAACAATATTCCACTTTGCTTTAATAAAGCAAAATTAATGCCTATTTTTTAGTTAGTTGATACTGAAAAATGACTTTTTTGAACGACTTTTTAAATTTTCTTTTGTTCCATAGTGTAATAATTTCAAATAAATAAAACACGACCCAGCTTCGCTGTGTGCCCGAAATTAACGGAAAATTAAATAAGAAATATTTTTCTTAACCATTTGAATTTATTGGAGATGTTTACATCTACATTTTTATAATAGAGAGATGATATTATTAAGATAAGTTACAAAAAGGTTACAATACAAATTGGTGATGTTTTTAAATATAGTAAATTATCAAAGAGTTAAGTAGGTGATACAAAAGTTACCATTATGATGTCAGGATTACTATATGGTAACTATTTTATGTAATCATAAAAACCCCCGAAAAAGGCTTCGGGAGTTTAGAAATTGCAGTTAGAAGGATACATTTACTTGGAGGTATACAAAGTCTGCGGTCTTATCCTTGCTGATTGCCCTGCTATAGTAATCCGAGCCACCCGACTCTCCGCCATTCCTTCTTATCCATGAGAGTTCACATTTAACATTTGAACTCAAACTATTCCTTGCCATGATATTAATCTCTGAACCTAAATCATCTTTACCACTTGCATCCTTTTCAGCCAAACTGTATTTCCAATACTCAGCACCTACCCAAAGGGTTTCAGTTGGCTTTAATCCTACATTTAATGATATGGCGCTCATATTTGACCAGCCTATGTCATCAGTGAAACCATATAATGGATGGTTTGTGGGATAGAGATTCTGAAATGCCTCATTTTTATCTGCTGTAGATGACTTGTCACCTGTGGCAGAGTCATACTCGGCACCAATCCTTAAGCCCATAATATCCTTTAATATATAGCCGGCTTTTACAGCAAGTGCATTAGATTCCTGAGAAACTGATTTCTTGTTATCACCACCCTGCAGTGTATATTCAGCAGTGTAATCTAAATCTGAAAACTTACCGTTAAGCCTAAGACCATAAGTAAGGACACTCCTCTCTGTTGAATCATCCTTATCCTGAAGTGCATAAAGGTCAATGGTGTTGTTCTGGATAGCCTTAATAACTGCATATATGCCGGCAAAGGTAATATCCTTATCCTCGGTTGTGCCATTTGTCTTAAAATCAGTTGTATCGTTTGTAACAGATTCCTTCATTTTTGAATAAAAAAGGTCTATACCAAAGGCTTCTGTATTATACATAAGCTTTAGGGCATCAAAGCTCCTTGCAGTATTTGACCACTCAAATCCACCAATTAGCCTGTGCTCACCATATGCCATTACCTGACGACCCAGTTTCAATGATAATGGCTGGTCTGCAATACTATCAAACTGAACATAAGCCTGCTTTATATCAGTTGATTCAGAGTTGACTGTTGTTGTTGATGTGGCTGTTGTTCCTGATATGGTTGTTGTTGTTGAAGCATTATCCGTTGCCGTCCCCTCACCTAAACTTGTCCCATCACTTCCCCATGCCCTGCTGTCCTGGAGTTGTATATATGCCTTTGTCTTTTCATCTATCGTTGCATCTACATTGAGCCTTGTCCTCTGGATTATCTGCTCCCGATCCTTAGTCCCTGTTGTTCCATTAGAAACACTCTCTCCCCTAACCCTTATCTCTCCACCAACCTTTACTTCTGATGCTAATGCTTCTGTAACAAGTAATGCAAAAAAGAATCCAAGCAAGAAAACAAAAAAATATCTCTTCATCCATCCTCCTCCTCTTTAAATATGTTTTTAAAATATCCTTAGAAGAATAAATTTAATAATGGCTAAAATCTATGACATAAATCATAAATGGTCAATAGGTAATAATAAAAAAATTGATAAACCCCCTTTCCCTCCCTTTACTAAAAAGAAAGGGACAGAAAGGGGGATTACCAAATATTTAAGGTAATGCCCCACCGGTAAAATAAGTGGGGCATTTTTACGGCTATATTTTAATGCCCGGCATCTGCACCACCAGACTTCAGAGGTTTGAATACATTTGGCACCTCTGCACCTGTAACCTCGAGGATTCCTACTGCACCCTTGTCTATAGCACGGAATATTGCATGGTCAACAAGTATATATGCACCGGGGACATCTGCCTTAAATTCAACAATGGCGGCACCACCGGGAGGAATCAGTGTTGTCTGAACATTCTTTGCAGGCTCAGAACCTACTGCACCCAGCTGATATACAGTATCAAAAATCTCTCCAATGATATGGAAGGCAGATGTCATATTGGGTCCACCATTTCCCACATATAAACGGACAGTATCACCAACATTTGCCTTCAAATTTCCAGGTGCAGCCATAGCATTAAACTTTACATAGGTCGGGTGTTCAGCCCTTGCCTTCTCTATATCAAAAGCCTGTAATCCCTTTTCGCCTGTCTTCCCTTTTGTATAGAAATCACCCTGAACTACATAGTATTCTTTGTCAACCTTTGGAAGTCCATTTGCAGGCTCAACAAGGAGGAGTCCATACATACCATTTGCGATATGGGTTGGGATATGGGCACTTGCACAGTGATAAATATAAATACCAGGATTAATTGCCTTAAAGAAAAAGGCTGTCTTACCTCCGGGAGGTGTCTGTGAAGCCTTTGCACCACCACCAGGACCTGTTACGGCGTGAATGTCAATTGAGTGAATATTTTTACTTGCTGCACTATTTTTAAGATTAAATGTAACATTATCCCCTACTTTGACACGGACAAAAGGACCCGGGACGGTATCACCAAATGTCCAGAATGTATATTCAACACCATCTGCCAATGTCCCTTTCTTCTCAGTTGTCTCCAGCTCAACTGTTACATTAGCCCCTCCTGCCCTGCTAAGTGCAGGTGGAACCTCAGGGGCTGTTGTCAGCTTTGCGACTTCATCAGCTGCATAGCTACTGTTACTAATACCAAAACTAACCATTAACCCTATTAAAACTATAACTGCCAGCTTCATTTTCTTTGCCATTGTAAACCCTCCTTCACAACAAATTATTTGCTGTTACTTGTCAATCCATTCACTTTTCCAAGTTCCCTTATATAGTTAACAAGCAGCCACCTTTCTTCATCACTCAACATATCACCAAATGGAACCATACCACTTTCTCCCCCTCTTGTCCCATTTGTAATAGCCCAGAATATCTCACCATCTGTCCTCACCTTCTGCCAGGGGGTATATGTAAAGTCTCTTGGCGGTGGGTTCATGGATTCTGCAATTTCACCATCACCCTTGCCTTTCTCACCATGACAGGTATAGCATGTGCCTTTACCCATGAATATCTCCTTTGCCTCTGATAAAGTCTTTGCATTTACCGCTACAGTATTCTTTAATGCCTTTGCCTCTGCCAGTTTATCTGCTGGAACCCTTGGTTCAAGTATCTCATGGTCAGGTGATGACTCCAAAGCCTTATGTTCCGCAGATTCATGGTTATCACCAGAATTTGCCTGTGCTACTTCAATGTTAAGTGATGTGAAGGCAAGCAAATATAAGGGTATCATCAGAATAGTCATGGATAACGCCATCTTCCAGCTTCTCATTACTTCACCTCCTTTCATAATTTAAGGTATAGGAATTTCAATCCTTACTTGATTACAAAGTTAGTGTGAGCGAAGCGAATACCTAATTTATTTATATTTAACCTACCCGGTTCCTTTTGTGAGGAGGTGAATAGATATGTAGATTCTATTACACCAGAAGGAACCGGGTTAAACCATTTATACAATAATTTGCAAAACGAATGCCAATATTTTAGGGGAAAGAGAGCCCATACCTAACTTATTATAACTATTGGACTTATTAATGTTTTAAGCACAGGATAATCTTGGGTTGAAAAGACAGGAGAGTTACTAAAAGGTAACAATAAAAACTATAAAGTAACAATAAAAACTATCAGGCGACTTGACGGTTTTCCAAAATCCTAACCCGAACGAGTCGGAAAAGAATAGAACACAGATGACACAGATTACACGGATTTACACGGATTTTTTAAAGAATTAGAAGATTTTAGCCATAAGAGACTAAATTTGATATAATAATTTTAAAAAGAGGAAAGATATATGTATGACCTTATAATCAAAAATGTAAAGATTTATGATGGGGGTGGAGGGAAGCCTTTCGTGTCAGATGTGGGTGTAAAAGGGGACAGGATAATGAAGGTGGGAATTATCAATAGATTGGAATCTGCTGAAATTATAAAAGGAGAAGGGTTATGCCTTTGTCCGGGTTTTGTGGATATACATTCACATTCAGATTATTATCTCCTTATAGACCCTCTTGCCCAGAGCAAGGTCAGACAGGGGGTTACGACGGAGATTGGTGGAAACTGTGGTTATTCGGCAGCACCTATATCCGGTGGTCCCCTTGATGAAAGGAAAAAAATTTATAAAGAGCAGTTTGGTCTTGACCTCGATTGGACAGACTTGAAAGGTTATATTGAAAAAATAAACAGGAATGGGATATCGGTAAATTATTGTCAGCTTGTTGGACATAACACTGTTAGGGCATCAGTTATGGGGTCTGTTGATAGAAAACCATCATCAGATGATATGAAAACAATGGAGAGGATTATTGAAGATGCAATGGATAGTGGAGCTGTCGGAATGTCAGTTGGTTTTGCCTATGCCCCTTCCTGTTTTGCAAAAAAAGAGGAGGTAGCGCTTTTATGCAAAACTATTAGAAAAATGGGAGGCATATTTACAACCCACATAAGAAACGAAGGGAAAACCCTCATAGAATCAATTGAAGAGGTAATAGATATTGCAAGGGAATCAGATGTAAGACTCCAGATATCACATTTAAAAACCTCTGGCGAAGAAAACTGGGAAAAGCTTGACAGGGTTTTTGAACTGATTGAGTCTGCCATTGATGATGGTATTGATATTGCCTGTGACCGCTACCCTTACACTGCTGGAAATACAGGGCTTCAGGCGGTTTTGCCGGATTGGGTTTTTGATGGAGGTAAGGAAAAGGTAATAGAAAGGCTTAGAAATAATAAAACAGGAAATGATATAAGGAATGAGTTATTAAAAAAATATTCATCCGATGACTGGGACAGCGTGATGATTTCTCAGGTGGTCACAGATAAGAATAAGGAGATAGAGGGAAAGAGCGTAAAAAAGGGGGCAGAGTTTCTTAATAAAAATATATTGGATTTTGTAGTTGACCTGTTAATTGAAGAAAATATGGAAGTGGATGCTATATATTTTTCAATGAATGAAGATAATATGAAAAAAATTCTTAAAAAAGATTATGTAATGATTGGTTCGGATAGTGGTGCCCGCTCCCGTAATGGTGTGCTGGGGGCAGGACTGCCTCACCCAAGAACATTTGGGACATTTCCGCGGGTCTTAGAAAAATATTGCAGGGAAGAAAAATTATTTGATTTATCAACTGCCATTTATAAAATGACATCATTTCCATGTGAGAGAATAGGCATAAAACAAAGAGGAAAAATAAAAGAGGGTTATTTTGCTGATATTGTTATCTTTAATCCAGATACTGTATCTGATACGGCTACTTATGAATCTCCCAAAAAATATCCTGATGGAATAGAATATGTGATTGTAAATGGCAGGATAACTGTAAAAAAGGGAGAGCATACAGGAGTAAAAACAGGGAGGATGTTAAATAGATTCTGATGAAAAATGACATTTTTCACCGCACATTAAATAATAACTAATGGAGGGAAAATAGCTTTATTCTTCTGTGTTTTTTTCTGTTGTGGCTAATCAGGTTTTTGCTCTTCCCTTTCTTCCTTCAAATGCACGGTTCTCTGCGGGAATGGTATCTCTATGCCTTCTTTCTTGAATCTCTTAAAAATCCTCTTTCTCAGCTCATGCTGGACGGGATACTGGTCAACGAATTCCTTGACCTGACATATCAGCGTAAAATCAAGGGAGCTTTCTCCGAATCCAGGTATAAATCTGACAAAAGGCTCAGG
>MHDI01000028.1:0-1439 GCA_001804915.1 Nitrospinae bacterium RIFCSPHIGHO2_02_FULL_39_82
TTCATGGTTACGGTATTATATCTTAACTAATCATAAAAGTAAATCTATTTATGGGACTATCCATTAGTAAGCGGATTTGTAGATGGTAAACTGATTTATATTATTGAGTTTCCTTTTAGTTCTTCAGGTTTTGTGAAAAACTTGGAAATAAAAATACAGAAATGGCAGAGAAAATTAAAAGGAAGTAAAAGCACAAAGGGGCAATTTTTAAGAAGTGCAGATTTTGATTACAAGGATTTTATCAAAAGCCCAAATCTAAAAATTGTCTATCTTTTAAATAAAGCTGAATTATCAAAATATAAACCATATATATCCAAAGATTTTTATGAATTTTTAGAGGGAAAAGCAAGATGACTCAAAAAGAATATCTAAAAAAAATAATTCAAGGTGATTCCTTGACAATTTTGAAAACCTTACCTAATGAGATTGTTAATGTTGGAATAACATCGCCACCGTACAATAAAGGTGAAAATAAAAAAGGGTGGTTGGTGAAAAATGTAAAGTATTCTGGAGCAACAGACAAATTACCTGAAAATGAATATCAGAAAAATCAAATAATGGTTTTGGATGAAATTTTTAGAATTACTAAACCAGGTGGGTCATTCTTTTATAATCACAAAATAAGATGGGAAAGAGGTGAGATGTTTCATCCCATAGATTGGTTGAGAAAAACAAAATGGTTAATCAGACAGGAAATAATTTGGGATAGGATGATTGCGGCTAATATAAGGGGCTGGAGATTCTGGCAGTTAGAGGAAAGAATATATTGGCTTTACAAACCAAAAGAAAAAAATTTAATTGGCGAAGAATTAAAGCCAAAACACGCTTTATTAACTTCTATTTGGCGATTCCCCCCCGAGCGAAAAAATTCACATCCTGCACCTTTCCCATTAGCATTGCCTGTCAGGGCGATTTATTCAATTATGGACGATAAAAAGGGAGTAATCATTGACCCCTACGCTGGGAGTGGAACAACTTTAGTTGCCGCAAAGATATTGGGGCAGGATTATATTGGTATAGAAATTTCTAAAGAATATATTGAATTTGCTGAAGATAGATTAAGAAATTATGAAAGCGAATTAAAATTTGCTAAAGAAGAAACATCTAAACATATTGTTCTAAAAACTTTTAAAGAAAGGAAAAAAATGGGTGAATTTACAGGAAGATATGGGCCACAAAATAAGAAAAGTAAAGTTATAATCAGTGGACAGAAAGAGATGAGTTTGTTTGACTATGTGAAAAATGACAAAAGTTAAAAAAGAACGCCTAACAATGCGATGGAGTGGACAGGCTAAAAGCCTGCCACTCATCTTTTCTGTTATGCGCGAAGAGTGAGCCCATGAAGTTGTTACCTTTATTGATAATTTGTATGTCTATTGCAAATGCGTCATTGGCTCAATCATTGCCGGAAAATGCGTCACCCAATATTTACGGCGGAG
>MHDI01000028.1:1458-13531 GCA_001804915.1 Nitrospinae bacterium RIFCSPHIGHO2_02_FULL_39_82
TTGCAAATGCGTCATTGGCTCAATCATTGCCGGAAAATGCGTCACCCAATATTTACGGCGGAGGCTGGGTATGCGATAGGGGTTATTACCAATCAGGCCAGAAGTGCCTGAAAGTCCAACCCCCGGAAAACGCAAGCATCAATTACCTAGGTAATGGCTGGGAGTGTAACAGAGGGTATTACCAGGCAGGTCAGAAGTGTCAGAAAGTCCAACCGCCAGAGAATGCAAGCATCAATTACCTAGGCAATGGCTGGGAATGCAATAGAGGGTATTACCAGTCAGGCCAGAAGTGCCTAAAAGTCCAACCGCCAGAAAACGCAAGCATCAATTATTTAGGTAACGGCTGGGAGTGCAACAGAGGATATTACCAAACAGGTCAAAAATGTCTCAAAGTTAACGTCCCTGAAAATGCAAGCATCAATTATCTTGGTAATGGTTGGGAATGCAATTCAGGATTTAAGAGAACAGGAAACACATGTGTAGCTATGAGCGCGCAAGAAATCCAAAAACAAAAAGAGCTCGAACGTGCGTTAATAGCGGAAATACAGCGTCGAAAGGCGCAAGGTGTTAGCGGGGACGATTGCGAAACAGAATACAAGACCAATGCCGAGGTTTGTGTTGAAATTACTGGTGGCGATTTAGACTGCAATGAAAGTTATGGCAACAACTATTATCGCGATTGTGATGTTACCTTGAGCTACGAGGTACAAACAGATTATGCGGGCGGCTCATACCTCGATGTTGAAGTTGAGTGTCAAGTAGAAATTGAATACAAAGGCAGGCAAACATATACCACTCAATCTGACGCCAGCTCCCAAGATGAGTCGCACAGCTTATATGCCCACGGTAGTGAAAGTGAGACAATGAATTTTAATTTTTCTTTTAGCTCTTTTAAAGAGGTAACGAGTGTGAAAATCAGCTCTGCCTCGTGTGAAATCGACAGTGTAGATTTGTATTAGTGCATAACAATCGCATGCACTCGGACAGCAAAAAGCGCCGCTCCTCGCTCCTCGTCGCTCTGCTTTTTGCTGCCGGTGATGCGAAGCGTTGCCGTGTCGCTGCGCTCCACGGCAACGGCGGAGCTGAGCTTCGCTCATCGATTTGTTAGCCCAACAGAGTGAAAATAGAAAAACAATTTCATCGTCTGCATAGCTTAACTACTTAGGAACCAATACGGCGGTGAAATTTCCCCCTTAACAAAGAGGGTAAGGGGGTTGTTGCCCCTACCTCCCCTCACCCCTCCTTACAAAGGAGGGGAATTAAGGGGTGGTCTTAAAATTATCTGTGTAAATCCGCGTAATCCGTGTCATCTATGTTCTATTAAGTCTTTATCCCATAGTGAATAACTTCAAATAAATAGAGCACGACCCAACTCCGCTGTGTGCCCGAAATTAATGGGGCACCCATTGCTGCGAAGCATTGCAATGGGTCATGAAAAAATGTCATTTTTCAGTATCAACTAACTAAAATGAAAGGTATGACTGCTGTGCCATGGAGATATAGGCAGAAGGGAAGATACCCATTCTTAATACGCCATAAACGGCTAAACCCAGGGCTATTATCATCGCAGGTGTGAAGACAAGGGGAGAGTGTTGTACTGAGGATTCGGGTTCTTTCATATACATGGCTAAGATTATTTTCATATAATAGTAAACTGATATTACACTGTTAAGAACAGCAATTGTGGCTAACCCTACATAACCTGATTTAATAGCAGCAGAAAATATATATAATTTGCCCATGAATCCTGCTGTTGGTGGAATCCCTGTTAGTGATAAGAGGAATAGGCACATTGCAGCAGCTGTTAGTGGGTATCTGTATGCAAGCCCTGTATAGTCTTTCAAATTAATCTTCTCTTCACCTTTACCTCCAATTATTATAACTATTGCAAATGCTCCAATATTCATAAATGTATATGCCAGCATATAGTATAATATACTGGCAACACCAAGCTTATCTGTTGATACAAAAGCAACCAATACATAACCTGCATGGGCAATACTTGAATATGCTAACATCCTCTTTACATTATCCTGCACCAAAGCTATTACATTTCCTATAGTCATTGTTAAAGCTGCCAGAACCCATATTATATCAACCCATATACCCTGCAAAGATGGGAGTGCCTCAATAAAAACCCTTAAGAATGCTGCAAAGGCTGCAGCCTTTGGTCCTGCAGACATGAATGCTGTTATGGGTGATGGTGCCCCCTCATATACATCAGGGGTCCACATATGGAATGGAACAGCCGCAATCTTAAAACCAAATCCTATCAAGAGAAGTAACATCCCCATTATTAGAATAGGGCTTCCAAAACTGGCTTCTGATATAAATCCTGAGATACCTTTAAGGCTTGTTGTTCCTGTTGCCCCATAGAGAAGGGCAATGCCGTAAAGCAGAAAACCTGTGGCAAAGGAGCCGAGGAGGAAATATTTTAGTGCCGATTCATTTGATATTAATCTTTTTCTCACATACCCTGCCAGCACATACAAAGATATGGACATCAATTCAAGTCCCAGGAATATGACGATAAGGTCTGTACCGCCAGCCATGAGCATCATTCCTGCTGTGGCAAAGAGCAGAAGTGAATAATATTCGCCATTGTTGATACCTTCATCCTTTGTATATTTTATTGAAATTAGTATTGTAAGACCTGTGCCAAGAAGAAATATAAGCTTAAAGAATCGGGAGTAATTATCCACTACCCACATATTGCTAAAGGAATATATAGCCTCTCCACCTTCTCCTGATGCGCCGCCTTGTCCTGTTATAATTGCAGCAAGGATTACACCTGCGAGACTCGTGTAACCCAGATAATCTTTGCCAATAACAGTGGGGAAAACCTGTAATAGTAAAACCAGTATTGCAAAAGTAGTTATAATTATCTCAGGATATATAGTTGCCAGTTTAATTGTAGGTATTAATATTTCCATAATTATTTATAAAGGGACATTGTTCCTGCTTACTTAAAGTTATTCCTCCACTATAATCTTGCCTATCATAGACTGATGTATGAAACATATATAGAAATACTCTCCCGGGTTTTCAAATTTAAATTCAAAGCTATTTTCCGGTTCAACGGTCTTAGAGTCAAATGAACCTTCGCTTATAGCTGCCACAGCAGCAAATTTGTGTTCAACAGAATCATTATTTACCCACTTTACTGTCTCCCCTTTCTTGATAATGGTATTATCTGGTTTGAATATATTCTTTGTATTTTCATCAGGCTTTGGTATCTCTACTATATGTAAACCCTCTGTGGCAGAAGATATTACCGCTGGGGTCAGTTTTGTATTAAAGGCTTTTCTTTTCACTCCTTTGAGGAGATTTGCATCCCTTGTTACCTCCTGGTAGGTTCGTGCTATAAGCTCTGCAAGTAAAAGCCTCCATTCCCTTTCCTCTTTGGGAGTCTCAGGGTTTAAGGCTTCCTCCATCAGCACATTTACTTCTTCAGGTATCTTCTCTTTATTTTCCTTAATAATGGATTTCATTTTTAGAATATTACTCATCTGGCGGGCTTCCATGAAACTGTCTGTGATTTCCGATGCATTGGAAGGGGTTGCTGAAAGAATATAGAGAGAGAGTAAAATGGCACTGACAAATCCTCTAAAGTTTATCATATTAAATCCTCCTGATAATATGGTTTTAAATTAAACCGTGTTTATTCTTATCAATCAAAAAAAGTTTTGTAAAAGACATCTCCTACACACCACCTCCGTTAAGTCCATCAAGCAGATGCTGGACAGAGACATGCAAAAGCAGAACTATTATTGCAAAGATTGTTATAAGAATCTTAGGAGATATAATTCCTAAATTAATCGTTGGTATTAAAATTTCCATAACTGAAATGTGCCTCTTGTTCCCCATCCTCAGTGATAGTATTATTATTGAATTTTACCTGTTCAATGAGATGTTCTACCGATGCCTGCATTTTATTTAAAAATGGTCTTGGATATACGCCTATCCAAATAATGAAAAGGATGATGGGAAGTAAACAAAGGAGTTCTCTCTTATTTATATCTTTAAGGTGTCTGTTCTCATCCTTTGTAATTTCTCCAAGCACTACCCTCTGGAACATCCAGAGAAGATAGACGGTATCCAATATAAGACCAACCGTGACGATTATACCAAACCAGATGTTTCTTTTAAATACCCCTATAAGGATAAGTATTTCGCTGACAAAGCCGTTCAACCCTGGAACACCCATGGATGAAAATACCACAAGCAAAAATATTATAGTAAAAACAGGTATGACCTTCCAGAGTCCACCATATTCAGAGATGAGTCGTGTATGCCTCTGTTCATAAATTATACCTACCATCAAAAAGAGGGCCCCTGTACTCAAACCATGATTAACCATCTGGAGAATACTTCCCTGAATCCCTGCGGTGTTCATTGCAAACATACCGAGCATGCACAGACCGAGATGGCTTACACTGGAATATGCAACAAGCTTTTTAATATCTTCCTGGGCAAGAGAGACCATTGCCCCGTATATAACACCTATAATACCAAGCACTGAGATGAAGGGTATGAAATTCATAGAAGCCTGTGGAAGCATAGGTAAGCTGATTCGTAAGAATCCATAGGTACCCATCTTCAGGAGGACACCTGCCAGAATTACGCTTCCAGCAGTAGGTGCCTCCACATGGGCATCGGGAAGCCATGTATGGAAAGGGAAGATTGGCACCTTTATTCCGAAGGCAATGAAGAATGCGAGGAATAACCAGAATTGGAGATTCATTGATAGGTTCATTCCGAAAAATTTCGGAATGCTGAAGGAGTACACCCCTGTCTGAGAGTGGTTTATAAAATAGAGGACAAGAATTGCAACGAGCATAAGTGAACTACCAAACATTGTATAAAGAAAAAACTTGATTGCCGCATAGAGACGACGGGGTCCGCCCCAGATACCAATGATAAAATACATTGGGACAAGCATTACCTCCCAGAAGATGTAAAAGAGGATGAAATCGAGTGCACAGTATACACCGATCATCCCTGTTTCAAGGAAGAGGAGAGAAATCATATACCCCTTTACCTTCTCAGTGACAGCTGTCCATGTGGAAAGGATTGCGATGACTGATAGGAAAGTTGTCAGAAGGACAAGGGGGAGGCTTATACCATCAATCCCCATAGAATAGTAGATACCAAACTGTTCTATCCATGGGATATTTTCTATAAACTGCATCTTCCATTGGGAAGAATCAAAAGAGAAATAAAGAGGAACGGATAGTATAAAATCAATTAAGGCCGTTATAAATGCAATCCACTGGATGAGCCTGTAATTGTCCTTCCGAATAAAAAAGATGATGAATATTCCAATCAGGGGAAAAAATGTGACAATTGAAAGAATCGGTAAATTTTGATAGTTCATAATAGTTCACCTAAATAAATAGTAACTAATAAGTATACCCCCTCCAAGGAGCATAAAAAATGCATAATTTCTTACCCTGCCTGTTTGGCTTAACCTTGCAACACCTCCAAAGTCTATCCAGAATTCTGCAAAATTATTGACTAAACCATCTATGACACGGACATCAAAAATACGCCATACGAAACTCGTTATTCCCAGGTAGATACTTGCAACACTATTAACTATTCCATCTATGATACGGGAATCAAAAACTCGCCATAAAAAATCAGATAATTTTAAAGTCAGATTTGTAAACCATAAATTATATATCTCTCCTATATAACCCTCATAGGCAGCAATCGGCTTGTTTGCAACCCACATGAACACCCTGCTCCCCTTCCTGTAAAACCAGTCTGCATCAATACTTATGGTGGGTTCAGGTTCAAGCCTTTTTAAGAGCATGAAAAAGCCAAGGGCAGTAAACATAAGCATGCCGAGGGCACCTGTCACATGGTCTCCTGTGTATGGGTCAAAGTGAACCTCATAAGGGAGCACAGAGTAGAGTGGGCCAGGGAATACACCTATCCCTATACAGAGGAATGCAGCCATTCCCATCGCAATAAGCATATTTGTTGGCGGCTCTTTTGCCCTTATGCCTGAGTCTTTGCCAAAGAACATATAATAAGGAAGCTTCAGTCCTGTATGAAGGAATGTTCCTGATGATGCCATAGTCAGAAGAAGCATTACAAATGGTCTATGTTCATGGCTTGCAGCAGCAACAACCATCGATTTACTCACAAAGCCGCTGAATAGTGGGAATGCAGAGATGGCAAACCCCCCAATCATATAGAGTGTAAATGTAAGCGGCATTGTCTTATAAATACCGCCAAGCTCTGTCAGTTTCCTTTTGCCTGTCATATGTATAACCGCACCTGCACCCATAAAGAGTAGCGCCTTATAAAGTATATGTGCGAAGGCATGAGAGACTGAGCCGTTTAATGCCATCTCTGTCCCCATACCTACACCTGTCACCATATAACCCACCTGGCTGACAATGTGATATGCGAGAAGTCTTCTGGCATCGTTTTCAAGAACCGCATAAACGACACCGTATAGTGCCATCATAGTCCCTAACCAGACAAGTATCTCTGTTCCTGGAAACGCCCTGACAAGGACATACACTGCAGTCTTTGTTGTAAAGGCAGACATGAAGACCGCACCTGTCACAGTTGCCTCTGGGTAGGCATCTGTCAGCCATGCATGCAGCGGTGGGACTGCTGCATTTAATATAAATCCTATGAGTATGAGATAAAATGCCAGACTACTGTCATGCTCAATCGGGCCAAATAACAGAGAGCCTGTGCCTATGTAACGAAGTATGATACCACCGAGCAGACACACACCACCAAATATATGAACTAAGATATATCTGAAGCCTGCCTCAACTGCCTTTTTCTCCCTTCTTGCAAAAACCAGATATGCCGAGGCGAATGCCATAATCTCCCAGAAGATAAAGAGTGTAAAATAATCTCCGGCAAATGTTACACCGATGGAGCTACCCATGTAGAGGAAGCCTGCCATGTGCTGACCCTTGTCCTCAACGTGAAGGGCATAGGTTATGCCGATTAAGGACATAATTGAAAATACATAGCCGAAGATTAGGCTTAACTTATCAACCTTGCCGAATATGATTTCATTGCCGAGGAAATTATATATCCAGTAGGTGCCGGGCGACATTAAAAAGATTGTCATGATGACCAAAGCAGGTATCATCACCAGATATGCCTTCAGCACCCTGCCGCTGAGAAACGGTATTAAAAATGCCCCAAATATCAAAAATATAGACGGATGAAACCAGCTCATAATGTTTTTATACCCTCATTTATCATAGTAATTCTCATCCTTCATGACACCCCCCTGATGTCCAATGAACTTTGAAACGATTATAATCAGGACACAGGAGATGAAGCCGTATAATGCACCCCACCCTGGAATTTTGTCCCAGAAAAATGCAGCATGCTCACGATGGACAAAAAAATCTGAAAATATTACTAAAATAAGGATAATATAAAATAGCTTCCTTGTCTTTTTTATATTTTCGGCATTATCAATAAAATCTATAAATCTTTTAATCATCTTATGACCATATTTGCGAGAGACAAAAAATAATTCGGATATACTCCTAAAAATATAGATACTAATGCAGTAAATAGTAGAGGTATCAAAATGAAATAGGGTGCCTCTTTTATCTCTTCATGGTGATCACCATGGTGGTGGTCTTCCTTAAACTCCTCAAAGAATGCCTTATATACTACGGGCAGAAAATATGCGGCATTTAATATGGTACTTGACAGGAGGACAAAAAGTATCGGGAGTTCTCTTGCCTCGATGGAACCGAGTACAAGGTACCACTTACTTATGAAACCTGCAACCGGCGGGACACCTATCATGCTCAACGAGCCAATAAAAAATGCTGCCATTGTCCAGGGCATTTTCTTGCCAATACCAGAAAACTTGCTAATCTCTGTTCTGTGTGATGCCACATAAATAGAGCCTGCACAGAAGAAGAGTGTAATCTTTGAGAATGCATGATTTGCAATATGAATTATCCCTCCTACCATGCTGCTGGGTGTCAGGAGTGCAGCACCCAAGATAATATAGGAGAGCTGACTAACTGTAGAATATGCAAGCCTTGCCTTAAGATTGTCCCGTGTCAGGGCATATACTGATGCCATAATAATTGTAAAGGAAACTATATAAGCAGTTGTTATACCCAGACCCAATCTCCCCATCATATCAATACCGTATATGTGAAAAATTACTCGGAGGATGGAGAATACGCCTGCCTTTACAATGGCAACTGCATGTAAAAGGGCGCTCACGGGTGTCGGGGCAACCATTGCTGCGGGAAGCCAGCTGTGAACAGGCATAACCGCACCCTTTGCAAAGCCAAAGAGGAAACAAAAAAATAAGAGGAAAAGCAAGGGTGATTCAGGGGTATTTTTTAAAAGACCGTGACTTGTAAAATCAGTTGTCCCTGCAATTGTGTATACTGCTACAATCCCGCTCAGGAGAAGGGACTTTGAAGTGCTGAATAGATAGAGGAAGTATTTCCTTGCCCCTGCAATTGCCTCTGGTGTCTCTTTATGACCAACGAGAGGGACAGTTGCAAGACTCATTATTTCATAAAAGACAAACAATGTGATCAGATTTGCTGAGAAGGCAATTGAAATAGCTGCAAAGAGGGTTAATGCAAAACATGCATAATACCTCGTCTGGGCGTGTTCCTTTGTGGAACGCATGTAACCTATGGAATAAAAGGTAGTACAGATCCATAGGAAAGATGCTATTGTTGCAAAGACCAATCCCATGGGATCCACCCTGAACTTAATATCTATCCCCTGGTAAAAGGTAACAAGTGTATATTCAATAGTGTTGCCTGATAAGATCGCAGGCGCCATTGAGATAACGATGGAGAATTTGATTAAGGCTGCTATAACTGACCAGAATTCCCTGACATTCTGGTTTTTTCCGGACATCAGAATGAGTCCTGTAGCTATCAAAGAGGTGAGAACCGCAAGAAGTGGTTTTATTGAAAATATAGTTTCCATCTTTAACCTTTCATCAGATTTATTTCGTCTACATTAACCGTCTCTTTATTCCTGAACATAGAAATGATTATTGCGAGCCCCACCGCAGCCTCTGCAGCTGCCACAGTCATAACCATAAAGGTAAAGATATGCCCATCCATGTTGTTTAAAAATTTTGAGAATGCAATGAAGGTCAGATTTACAGCATTGAGCATCAACTCAATACACATATAGATAATCAGGGCATTTCTCCTCGTAAAAACCCCCACCGCACCTATTGAAAAAAGCACAGCACTTAATATAAGGTAATGATTTAATGGAACCATAAAAAACAAGCAATGAGCAACGAGCAACGAGCAACGAACAATGAGTTTTTTCTCTCATTGCTCATCCCTCATTGCTCATTACTCGATTTTGGCCTTTGCCAGTATGACAGCCCCAACTATTGCTGCCAGCAATAGAATAGAGGCTATCTCAAATGGGAGTAGAAAATCTGTAAAAAGTATTTCGGCAACAACCCTCGTTGTGCCAAATCCATCTATATTGCCTTCCATCCTCGCAGGAAGGTCTCCTGCCCCTATCAATTTAACCATATTTATAAAAACATAGCCTGTAGCCAATATCCATGTAAACTGAAAAAATATTTTGTGCTTTGCCACTCTCCCCTCTTTCTCCTGTATATTCAAAAGCATAATAACAAACAGAAACAGAACCATTATAGCTCCTGCATATACAATAATCTGCAGGGCTGCAATTAAATGGGCATCTAGAATTACATAGATGCCTGCCAGACAGAACATTACCACAATAAGACTCATAGCAGCAGATACAGGTTTCTTATTCGTAACCATTATGAGTGCCGAAAGAACAGCCACACCGCCGATTATGTAAAACATTAATTGTTGCATAAAGATATTAAAAAAAACTTAACCACAGATTAACACAAGATTATCACAAGATTTTTCTTTTAATTATCTCGTGTCCATCTGTGAAATCTTGTGGTTTCCTTTTGAATTTACAATTTTAGATTTTAAATCATATTTCGTAAATCGTAATTTGATTTACCGTATATCTTCCTCACATATTCTATCCGTTTCTGCAATTTTGCCACAGGGACCAGAAGCTTCTCTTTTGGATATATCATGTTCTCTCTGTCATATTCTGCCAGCCCCTCATATTCATTACTCATTACAATTGCCTCATATGGACATACCTCTTCACACAGACCGCAGTATACACAGCGGGACATGTCCAGCGTGTAAGAGACAGGGTATCTCTCCATATCATTCCCACGCTGTCTCTCCCCGCCAATAATAGATATGGCAAAGGCTGGGCATATCCTCTCGCATAGCCCACAGGCAATACACTTTTCTTTTCCGTCTTCCCTCTGCACCAGGACTGGCCTACCGCGATAGGCTACATGGATTGTCAGTTTCTCTTCAGGATAATATACAGTAAATATCTTCCTTTTCTTGCCCTCTGGCGGAAAAATAAAACCTACCATATTCACAATAAAATGTCTTGTGGTAACAATCATACCCCTGGCTATCTCAGGTATATACAGCCTCTCCCACAGTGTAAGCTCTATGTTCTTTCTCACCTTCTTAGGCTTTAATTTATCCAATGGGATAGAGCCTACCGTATAATTTAACTCATAACTCATAACTCTTAACTCCTGAAAACTTATTTGAGCAGCATTACTAACCCAGTAATAAAAATATTAATCAGGGCAAGAGGAAGAATTATCTTCCACCCTAATTTCATTATCTGGTCATATCTAAACCTCGGCAGTGTCCACCTGATAGTCATCTGAAGCCAGATAAAGAAAATCACCTTTGCAAAAAAGGTAGCGATATTTGTCAGCATAAGCAGTACAATTGACAAATTCGGTCCTGCAAACCCAAAAAGGGATAGAAGTTTTTCACCGCTAACAAACGGGAGATGCCATGCACCCAAAAAGAGAGTAGTTACAATCCCGCTTATCGTAACCACCTCCAGAAATTCAGCCATCCAGAACATAATGAATTTCATGCTGCTGTATTCGGTAAAATATCCTGCGACAATTTCTGTTTCTGCCTCAGGTATATCAAAGGGAACCCTCTTGTTTTCAGCTATGGCGCAGGTGAGGAATAATATAAAACCAACGGGCTGTAAAAATATGCCCCACTTAAATAAATCCACCTGCATCGCACCTATCTCTGTAAGTTTTAAAGAGCCGTAAACCATAATAATGCCTATGATAGAAAGCCCCATTGCAACTTCATAAGAGAGCATCTGAGCAGCTGCCCTTAATCCGCCGAGGAAAGACCAGTTATTATTTGAAGACCATCCTGCAAGGACAGACCCATAGGTAGCCAGCGATGCAAATGCAAATATAAAAAGTATCCCGACATCCAAATCGGCAATGACAAGATTAACCCTGTGACCGAATATTTCATACTGTCCACCAAAAGGTATAACCGCAAAAGTTATCAGTGCAGGTGTTAGGCTTATAAAAGGTGCGAGGGTATGAAATAATTTATTTGCACCGGCAGGGATAAAATCCTCTTTTGTTAAGATTTTTATTGTATCTGTTAGAGGATGTAAGAGACCTATCAGCGTAAATCCAAGTATATCTGCCCTGTTTGCGCCAATCCTGTCCTGCATGACAGCACTCTGCTTTCTCTCCACCCACCCCAATATAGGTGCAAAGAAGCCCATGTTTACTCCGAATATAAAAAGTATCTTTGCTATTGCTTCAATAAGTTCTGCAAACATAGTTTTATATTAAATAATTCGGTGAAATAATTTTTTAAGCGACTTTTTAACTTTTCTTTGAACCTTTAATAATTCCAAAAATAGAACAAAAGAAAAATTAATGGAAGCGAAAAAAGTATTTCACTGAATATCTTTCATTCATCTATCGCATTCCCCGCCAATCATATGTATCATATCAAAGGTAGGAACTATATCTGCGATTAATGCGCCCTTAACCATCCTCGGCATCGCGGCAGTAAGTGGAAAACATGGTGGTCTTACCCTGCATTTGTACGGTTTACCATTGCCATCACTTACTAAATAGAAACCAAGTTCACCATTTGCACCCTCTACAGGAAAGTAAACCTCACCCGGCGGTACTCTTATACCC
>MHDI01000029.1 GCA_001804915.1 Nitrospinae bacterium RIFCSPHIGHO2_02_FULL_39_82
GTCTATATTTCTGAAATCAGCGGTAAATTCCTCATAGGTCTTTGAGGAGAAAAATTTTAGTTTCTCATGGTTATCAAATATGGCATCAATCTTTGTTTGTATATCCTCTTTTCTCATAATCTTGCAAGTCTCCTCCTGTAGCCGTCAAAGTAATAGTTATCCATAAACCTGAGAGTCGGCTCAAAATCACAATATGCTGAGATTAGACGGCTCACATAGTTAGCTCTGAACGAGGAGTCTGCATTGTAAATCAGTTTCCCTGTCCTTAAAACATTATACTGAAAGATAAGTCCCTGTCTGTTCATTTCTACAATATCAACCTCTTTTTTAAGGACTTCCTCTATTTTAACAGCAAGATAATCCATCTGATGTATCAGGTATCTCCCCTTTGGAAAAGGCTCTTTTAGTAATACCGCTATGTCCACATCACTCATAGGACTTATCCTGCCTGAGACATAAGAGCCAAAGAGATATGCTGAGGCGATATAGGGGTAATCTTTGAACAAGTCTTTTAGTTTTTTAATATCGAGCATAAACCTTTCAAGCCGTTTAAACTGATTAAACAGTTTGAACAGTTTAAGATGCTATAGCAGATGGCATCTTGGGCTCAGAACCGCCGCTATCCTTTGTCGGAAGGATAGTTAACTTTTTATCTTTTTTAATCATCTCGCATTTTCCATCCAGCACCGCATTTTCCTCAACAAAAAGAAGGGGGGTCCTGATATTTCCTATAACCTCACCTTTTGACCGAATCTCTATCTTGTTGGCTGCTATTATATTTCCTGTCATTTTTCCCCTCACAATAATCGTTCCAATAGAAATTTCTGCATTAAGAATTGCACTCTCTCCTAAAATAAGGGTATCCTTACTAACTACCTCCCCTTCAAACTTTCCATCTATCCTCACCGTTCCCTCAAAACTCAATAGCCCTTTAAACTCTGTCCCCTCTCCTAAAAATGCCTTTACCTCCTCTTTTGCCTCTGGTCTACCCATCATAGAATTTACCTCCCCCTAATAAGTTCTATTATCCTTTCAAAATCCTCATCAGAGTAAAAAATAATTTCAATCTTTCCTCTTTTTCTACCCTTTATAATGTTAACCTTTGTCCCTAAGAATTTTTGAAGCTCTTCTTCCATCCTGTTTTTAAAAATATCTACTGTTTTTTTAGGCAGTTCTTTCTTTACCCTCTTACCACGAGTTATGAAAGACTCTATCTCCCTTACGGACATATTTCTTTTTATTATCCTCTCTTTAAGGAAAATTTGCTCTTTGGCTGAGTCAAGAGACAGAAGCGCCCTTGCGTGTCCCATAGTTAATTCTTTATTTGCAATACTATCTTGAATCTCCTGCGGAAGCCTTAACAGTCTTAGGTAATTTGCAACAGATGACCTGTCTTTTCCTACCTTTTTTGCAATTTCTTCCTGTATTAAATGAAACTCATCCGCAAGCCTTTGATATGCCCTTGCCTCTTCCATTGGATTGAGATTCTCCCTTTGAATATTTTCAATCAAAGCCAGCTCCAATGACCCTTCACTTGTAACCTCCTTAACAATGGCAGGAATTTTTTCCATTCCTGCCTTCTGAGCCGCTCTCCATCGCCTTTCCCCTGCAATTAACTCATAACCACTATCCGTCTTCTGAACAATTATAGGCTGGACTATTCCTTTTTCTTTAATAGAACTTACCAGTTCATCGAGTCTTGCATCATTAAACATTTTTCTGGGCTGGTATCTATTTGGACTAACTTCTTCTACAGGTATCTCAAGGAGGATACCTTCCCTTTTTTCTTCCACAACAGGAATCAATGCCTTTAAGCCTTTACCAAGTGCCTTTCTTTGCATTTAAAATAATCTCCTTTGCTAAATCAATATATGCATCTGCACCTTTTGACCTGCAGTCGTAAAATATTACCGGTTGCCCATAACTTGGCGCCTCACTTAATCTGACATTCCTTGGTATTACAGTATTCAAAACTCTTCCATTGAAATGCCCTTTTACCTCCTGCATTACCTGAGAAGATAGGACAGTCCTGCTGTCAAACATTGTAAAAAGTATCCCTTCTAGAATCAGCCCGGAATTTAAAGATTCCTTAACAAGTTTTATTGTATTCATTAGCTGACTTAAGCCCTCAAGTGCATAATATTCACATTGAAGAGGGATTAATATAGAATCTGCTGCTGTTAATGAATTTAAGGTAAGGAGTCCCAATGAAGGAGGGCAGTCAATTATAATAAATTCATATCTCTTCTTTACCTCTTTAAGGATCTCTCTTAACCTTGACTCCCTTGAATCATAATTTACCAATTCTATTTCTGCACCAATAAGGTCAATATTTGAGGGGATTATATCCAGACTATCAATACCACTGCTCAATATCACATTAGCTATGGATATTTCTCCAATTAGTGCATTGTATATATTTTTATTATCCTTATTTATACCGAATCCTGTGGTAGCATTGCCCTGAGGGTCTATATCTATAAGTAAAACCTTCTTTTCTGCAACAGCAAGACAGGCAGACAAATTTATCGCCGTTGTGGTCTTCCCCACCCCGCCTTTCTGATTTGCAATACAGATAACCTTTCCCATAAAGAAATTACAAGCCACGAATTTCACGAATCAGCACGAGTAAAAAAGAGGTTTAAATTCGTGGTAATTAGATTTTGTGGCTAACGATATGTAATATATAGCATATATAAAATGAAAAACAAAGAAAAAATGTTTCACGTGAAACATTTTTGTATTTTGACTAACTTAAACTTTCTCCCAAACATTGGCTTATCTATTTCCAGAATATCTTTAATAACCCATTTGCCCTTTGTTAATTCTCCCTCCGCACCTTTCAGTTCTGTCTCAAGGTCGTCCCCTTTCTGAGTTATAAAAAGCCCTTCTGCTTTTAACAATGGAAATGAAGCCTTTAATAATATCCCTATATCCCCTACTGCTTTTGATAGAATTACATCATAATATCTTCTATATTTGTCAAGAGCTGCAATTTTTTCCACCCGTTCGGCTATACATTCTACATCCGACAAATCGAGTTCTCTGCAAATATGTTTTAAGAATGCTATCTTTTTTTTTGAGCTATCCATCAGTGTAGAGGATATTTCGGGATGTAGAATTTTTATGGGAATACCGGGGAATCCCGCACCAGTTCCAATATCAAGGATATTTTTTGCCCCCTCCCCAACCCTCTCCCCTTGAGGGGGAGGGAAGGGTGGGAAAAATCCGTAAAGGAAGGTGAGGGACTCTAAAAAGAGCCTTGTTATTATTAACTTATCTTCCCTTATCGCTGTAAGGTTTATCTTTTTATTCCACTTCTTGAGTTCTGAAAGATATTTGAGAAATTTATCAGCCTGATTCTCCGTTAACTTAAATCCAAGCTCAAGGGCTTTGGTTATAATAAAATCTTTCAGGGGTTCTTGCATCTGGCTTTTAGATTTAAAGTTCAAAACACCTTTAAGCTTTGGGTTTTCAGCTTGTTCCTTTTTAGTTGTTCCAAATAAATCATCAATATTGAAATAGCAGAAGGAGTAACACCGGATATTCGGGACGCCTGACCTATGGATATAGGTCTCACCTTTGATAGCTTTTCCTTTGCCTCATTGGATAATCCTGGGATATTTTTAAAATTAACTTCTTGAGGTATCCCCTTTTCTTCCAATCTCTTAAACCTCTCTATATTCAACAGCTCCCTATTTATATAACCCTCATACTTTACCTGTATCTCCACCTGCTCTCTTACCCCATAAGGCTGAAGACTGAAGACTGACGGCTGAAGTTTGAGCAAGTCATCATATTTTATTTCAGGTCTTCTAAGAAGTTCTAACAAAGTCAAAGGTTCATTTATTGTATTTGTCCCTACCTCTTTTAATTTATCATTCACATCTTCAGAAGGCTTTAAAACGGTTTTGCCTAATCTATCGATTTCGCTTTTTATTCCATCCCTCTTTTCTACAAATTTAACAAATTCCTCCTCTTTTACAAGTCCAGCTTTATAACCTCTTTCCCTCAATCTTAAGTCTGCATTATCCTGTCTCAGAATTAAACGATATTCCGCTCTTGAGGTAAACATTCTGTAAGGTTCTTGAGTCCCTTTTGTTACAAGATCATCAATCAAAACACCTATATAAGCCTCTGATCTATTGATTATTAAAGGCTCCTTTCCTTGAGTTGACAGACTGGCATTTATACCTGCTGTTAAGCCCTGTGCTGCTGCCTCTTCATAACCCGATGTCCCATTTATCTGCCCTGCGTGATATAGATTCTTTATAAGCTTTGTCTCAAGAGTAGGCAGAAGCTGGGCGGGAGGGACAAAGTCATACTCAATTGCATACCCCGGTCTCATAATCTCCACATTTTCAAGCCCTTTGATTGTCCTTAAAAACTTTACCTGAACATCTATTGGAAGACTTGTGGAGACTCCATTGGCATAATATTCCTTCGTATCATAACCTTCAGGCTCAAGAAAGACCTGATGTCTATCTTTTTCGGGGAATCTTTTTACTTTATCCTCTATGGATGGACAATATCTTGGTCCAACTCCTTTTATTGCGCCGCAATATAAAGGGGACCTGTCCATATTTTCTTTAATTATTTTATGGGTCTCTTCGTTTGTATAAGTAAGGTAACATGGAATCTGTTTTTGTGTTATCTTTTCCGTAGAATATGAGAAGGGTCTTGGCTCAGCATCCCCTCTCTGCTCTATAAGTCTTGAAAAATCAATGGTTTTTGCATCAAGTCGTGGAGGTGTCCCTGTCTTAAGCCTCCCCATCTCAAATCCCAACTCCCTTAAATTATCGGATAGTTTCTCTGATGGAAACTCCCCTGCCCTCCCTGCAGAAAAGTTTATCAATCCGATATGAATAAGCCCCTTTAAAAATGTCCCTGTAGTCAATATCACTGCCTTTGATTTATAGGAAATCTCTGTATTCGTCTCAACCCCCACTGCTTCTCCATTTTCAACTAATATTCTTTCCACAATACCCTGCTTTATATTGAGCCTCTCTTCCTTTTCCAGTGTAGACTTCATCTCCAGTCTGTATAACTGTTTATCAGCCTGTGCCCTGTATGCCTGAACAGCGGGTCCTTTGCTCGTATTAAGAACACGGAACTGGATGCCTGTCTTGTCAATACACTTCGCCATCTCTCCACCGAGGGCATCAATCTCCCTTACAAGATGCCCCTTCGCAATCCCACCAATAGCAGGATTGCACGACATCAGGGCAATGCTGTCAAGATTCATTGTAATAATAAGGGTCTCACAGCCCATACGGCTTGCTGCCAATGCAGCCTCACACCCCGCATGCCCAGCACCAATCACGATTACATCATATTCCTTTGGATAGATATACATTTAAAATACCATCCCTACCAGCATGTCAAAAAGTCTAATAGGATTTGGCACTAAATTTTTGCAAGAGGTTAAAAGAAAAATGTATTAAAAATATACTATCACATTTCTTTAATTTTTTTTACCCTTATAAATAACCAAAAAATAGCTAAAAATTTCTTGACATCCCCGAATTTAAGGAGTAAAAAAGACTTAATAATTTCAAGAGAGATAACAGAATAAATATTTGCGGGCCTTTGAGCCAAGCAAAAGGAGGTGGCTTATGAGAAATTATTTTAATCTTCATAAAATCCGTAAAATCGGACTATTTGTGATCATTTTATTTTTTCTTTTTCCTGGTATAAGTGATGTTATATCCATAGGGCCTGCCACTGTAGAGGCAAAAATCACCCAAAATGGAGTATCTTCTACCAACAATGAAATAACCCCCAGCATGATTGACCCCAAAATTCAGGCTGCGATAGCTACCCAGAATCGTTACACCCCCTGGTTAATGGCAATTCAGGAAGTCATTGGAACTGCAACAGGACTTACTGAAAATGGAAGACCAGCTATACTTGCCTTTACAAAGAGTGAAGTAAGGGCTGGCATAATCCCAAGTGACTTAGAAAGTGTGCCTGTGGTTGTAATAACTACAGGTGAATTCGTTGCCATGCCTAGTTCATCTGGTAAACGTCCTGCTGTAACAATTGACCCCAAATCGAGGTTCAGCAGACCTGTGCCAATAGGGGTTTCAACAGGGAATGCTTATGAGTGTTCTGCCGGAACTATCGGAGCAAGAGCTACAGATGGAACAAATGTCTACTCTTTGAGTAATAACCATGTATATGCGCGGGAGAATAATGCCACAGTAGGTGAGATGGTATTGCAACCGGGTCTCTACGATACAGGTTGTATCTATGATTCCAATAATGTTATTGGTAATCTTACAAATTTTAAACCCATTATCTTCTCCACAAGTGCAACCAATACCGTTGATGCGGCAATTGCTTTATCTTCAACGGCTAATCTGGGCAATCAAACCCCCTCCAACGGGTATGGGACCCCTAAATCAATAACCGCTGAGCCAGCTCTCAATATGTATGTTCAGAAATATGGAAGGACAACAGCCCTTACAAAAGGAATAATAAACGGCATCAATGCAACGATTAATGTCGGCTACGGTTCTGGTACTGCAAGATTTGTAAATCAAATCGTCGTCTACTCGAGAAAACCCTTCATAAAGCCCGGTGACTCAGGCTCACTACTTGTAACAGACCCTGACCGCAATCCTGTTGGACTGCTGTTTGCAGGCAGTTCAGATGGAAAGTGGGCTATCGCTAATCCCATTAGAGAGGTTCTGGATAGTTTCAGTATAACAATAGACGGTGAATAAAAAGTGGTAGTGATGGAGGAGAAAAATATCAAGGTAAAAATTATTCTCTTATCTCTTATCTCCATTGCCGTCCTACTTATAGACTGTGAAGGTATAAAATCTTCTAAACATTTTGCAGAGTATAAAATGAAAAGAAAACCCCTGGAAGAGGTACTTAAAGAATATGCCAATGTCTTAATGTCTATTGAAGGTGTGACAGGTGCAGCCCAAAGTATCTGCGATGGCAAACCTTGCATAAAGGTTTATACCCTCGAAAAGATACCAAAGCTTGAGAAGAAGATTCCAGTTACTCTTGAAGGATATCCTGTCGTTATAGAAAAAACAGGGGAAATCAGGGCACTTCCGGAAAATCAGAAATAAAAGAAAATTACCTTATAAAACTTAAACAGCTAATTTTCTTTGACCTTTATCTATTTTTCCATCCAACAATGGCAGTAATAGACTTCTCAGGTATCATAAAATACTTTTCATTGAGGGAAACTCCGATAGAAGATGGTTTCAATATATCAAAAATAGCCTTCTGGTCTAATAAATTCCAGTCACCATAGCCGGGACTGAATCTCTTCACAGTTTCAAACCTCTCTTTTTCTGCATCTTTTGTTATTAATTGATTTACATAATTTACCACCTCTTCTACCGCTGCAGAACCAATTCCATTCATTATATACGCCCTTGTCTGCTCCCCTTCAGTAAAATAGCCTTTAATGCTCTCCTCTAATCTTGAGCCAATAGTGCAAACAAATAGAGATGCCTTTGAACACCCTGACAAGTGTTTTGCAAGGTATTTAGTTTTAAAGGTGAGAGTATTGCAATCAGTTATAATTGTATCTTCTGTTACAGAACTCAGGTTGAAATGTATAAAATCTGCTTTAGGATGAATAAGCCCATTAGCCTTTTCAATCTCCTCCTTAATCATCTTCTCCATTGGAGGTGTAAGAATTGTTGAAACCTGTTTAAATCCCAATTCCTTCAAGACCTCTTTAAAATCAATTGTAATTTTTATATCCTTAATAATCATTTACCCTTTTGCACCCATTTTTGACTTAACTGTATCCATTAAAAATTTCATCTCCCCACACTTTACCAAAATTGTCATACCGAAATATACAATCAGTCCTATAATGATTGTTATAGATAGCCATACCAATCTTTCCCATCCCGATAGCTGATAGCTGTCTGCTTTCAACCATGACAAATAACAAACCCCTCCCATAACAACAGATGAGATACCAATTTTAAAGACAGATATCTTTATACCCTCCCAGTCAATCCTTCTAATTTTATCAGGTAAAAAGTAGATTAAAAGTCCAAGATTTAGCATTGCAGCGAGGGATGTGGCAAGGGCAATACCAGCATGTTTTAATGGGAACATGAGGAGCAGATTAAATATCACATTTGCCACCATTGATATGATAGCAATTCTTACCGGTGTCTTTGTATCTTGAACTGAGTAATAGGCAGGTGCAATAACCTTTATGCCTGAATATGCCCAGAGACCTATGGAAAATGCAATCAGCGCCTGAGATGTATTTACTGCTGCCTGATGGGTAAACTCCCCTCTCTCAAATAAGATTGAGACTATTGGAAGACTTAATACAATCTGGGCAGTCATCGCAGGTATGGCAATAAAAAGAGTAAATCTGAGCCCGAATGATATTGTATCTTTCATTCCTTCCATGTCCTTCTTCGCAGCAAAGGAGGAGAGGGTCGGTAGAATTGCAGTCCCAATAGCTGTGCCGAATACACCTAAAGGAAGCTGCATTACCCTGTCTGCATAATAGAGATAGGATATACTCCCTTCTGTTAAGAGGGAGGCTATAAGGGTATCAATAAAGATATTGAATTGCGTTACTGCAAGACCAATGATAGATGGAGCCATAAGAAGAACAACCTTTTTAATCCCCGGATGGCTGAAGGAGAAATCAGGTGTAAATTTCAAGCCACTTTTTAGCAGCGGCGGGATATGAAAGAAAAGCTGAAGCACCCCTCCAATTATTACACCAATAGCAAGACCTGATATTGGTGTCTCTAAATAAGGGCATATAAAAAATGCCGCTCCTATCAGGGACAGATTTAATAAGACAGGCGACATTGCAGGGACAGTGAAATGCCTCAGAGAATTCAATATACCCATTGATAGGGCAGTGAGTGAGATTAAGAATATATAGGGAAATGTGATTCTCGTTAAATATACTGCGAGGTTGAATTTTTGTGGCTCGGTATAAAAACCCGGGGCAAGAATTGTAATAATCGCAGGCATGAAGATTATTCCAAGGATTGTAATTACAGAGAGGATGACAAGGAGTGCAGAAAAAGCTGCACTGGCAAACCTCCACGCATCTTCCTTTGATTTTACAGTGAAATGCTCGGTAAAAAGGGGTATGAATGCAGCAGAGAGGGCGCCCTCTCCGAGAAGTCTTCTCAGTAGATTTGGTATCTTGAAGGCAACAAAGAAGGCATCTGTCGCAAACCCGGCACCAAATATTTTTGCAATCACCATATCCCTGATGAATCCAAAGATACGGCTCAAAAATGTCCCGCTGCTGATAATCCCGGTAGCCTTAAGTAACTTTTCATTTTCAGACATAAGATATGAATCGCTTTTATTGTAAAATACTAAAATTTGGCAATAAAAAAGATAAGAAACTTTAAGAAAGGAGCTCACCCATTATCCAAAGAATTGGGAAAAAAATAATCAGCCGTCCTTCTTGGTGTTTAAGAGGGTTTCTAATTTTTTAGCAACTTTCTCTACCCCAAGACAGCCGGGACATTCAGTAGGACCAGGTACCTTTGCCAGCAGGTAAAAGGATAATACCAGAATAAAGACAATTCCGGTATTTACTCCAAGGTCTATCATACTTCTCAAGAATACCTCCCTGCCTATTTCCTCAGCTATAGACAGGTGGGCTTCTATTGTAAGTATTTTCCTTATAGATGCTATAATACCTACTACAAGGAATGGTTGGAATGTAACTCTATGTTCACGGAGATAAGTTATAACTGTGATAAATATCTCCATAACGATTAAAACAAATAGTATCTCATTTAGCAAATGTGATACAGAACTTCCATCAACAGACTTTAACTTTATAAAGGCATTGATAAGGAGAAACCCTGCTGAGATGAGCAGAGATACGGCTATCATAATGTGAATCACATCTGACAATACTCTGAGCCAGTCTGTCAATGTAACAATACGGTTTTTATCCATAAATCCTCCATAATAAATTAGAATGAGTAAACGGCTTTCTTAAATTATAATCTTCTCCATCATCTACTGCAATATTTAAACTGAGCTCCAAACTTGCTTATTATTGACATCAATGTAAAAGTCCTTTATATTTAACTCAATTTAAAATCTGTCATGTAAATAAATATCTCCGGTCTATCGTTAGAAAAGGTATCTTTGATGAATAATCCTGACTTTAGAATGATTACAAAATTGCATATTCTCTTATCCTGCAGTATAATAATATTATTTGCAAGTGCTTCTTATCCGTTTACACTTGATGAGATAGTAGAGAGGATGCAGAATAAGTATGAGGAAACAAAAAATTTTAAGGCTGATTTCACACAAACATCCGTCCTAAAATCTATAAAACAGAAACGGGTCAGCAGGGGACAGGTATTTATAAAAAAACCGGGGATGATGAGATGGGAGTATGGGGAGCCTGATACACAGCTGATTGTTTCTGATGGTAAGGTTATATGGTTTTATGTCCCGGCAGATAAACAGGTTATGATGAGTAAGGTCAATGATACTTCGGATTCTTATACCTTAAATGTTTTTCTTTCTGGTATTGGTAAGTTAAGGGATACCTTTAAGATTGAATCTGAATCAGAGGAGACGGTTCCACAATCACAATATCTATTAAGACTTACTCCGAAGAAATCCCACCCAAACCTGACAAGGCTGGTAATAGGGATTAATAAAGAGGATTTTAAGGTGGAGACAAGCAGCACATATGACATCTATGGAAATCAGACTACAGTCAGTTTCTCAAATATAGAGATGAATAAAGAAATGTCTGAGGATATCTTTCATTTTGAAATTCCAAATGGCGTTAGGGTGATAACTCAATAATAAGGAGGATTAGGTGGAAACAATTATCTCAGCTATTGTTCTATTGGGTGTTTTAATATTTATTCATGAATTGGGGCATTTTCTTATAGCAAAGAGGGGGGGCGTTGGTGTCGAAAAATTTTCACTCGGTTTTGGGCCAAAGATTATTGGTAAAAAGATTGGTGAAACCGAATACCTTATCTCCGCTGTCCCTCTTGGTGGATATGTGAAGTTCGTAGGGGAGGACCCTGATGAGGAGGTAAAAGAACCAGAAAAATCCTTTACAAATAAACCTGTGGGGATAAGACTGGCAATAGTCTCCGCAGGACCAATATTTAATCTTCTCTTTTCTGTAGCAATACTTGCACTTGTATTCATGATAGGTGTAAAAGTCCCTTCAGATTCATCGGCTGTAGGCAATGTTAAAAAAGATGGCGCGGCGGAATCGGCAGGACTGAAGACGGGGGATATTATTACTGAGATAGAGGGGAAGAAGGTTGATAAATGGCATCAGATGGCTGAGATTATACATAAGAGTCCGAATAAAGAACTTTCTTTCAAGATTAAAAAAGAAAATGGAGAGATAGCTGATTTAAAAATAACTCCTAAGGCAGAGACTTTAAAGGATGTCTTTGGAAAGGACCATGAGGTTGGACTCATAGGTATTGAGCCGATGATTGTTACTGAGAGATACAACCCGATAGTTGCCACGGTTAAGGGATTTGAAAGGACATGGGATATAATCTACCTTACTTTCTGGGCGATGGCAAAGATGATTACCGGAGATATCCCGGCCAAAAATATCGGTGGACCACTGCTTATTTTTCAAAAGGCAGGTGAATTTGCAAATGAGGGATTTTTACCATACGCATCTTTTGCTGCACTCATAAGTATAAATCTTGGAATTCTCAACTTGCTGCCGATTCCTGTTCTTGACGGTGGCCATATTTTATTCTTTCTGATTGAGATTATCTTCAAAAAGCCTGTCAGTATAAGGTCGAGAGAGGTGGCACAGCGGGTTGGTATATTCATACTTGTCTCCCTTATGCTCTTTGCATTTTACAATGACATAATGAGATTCCTTGAGCAGTAGGAGCCGTCTCCTGATGGCAATTCAATAAACTATGAATGCTGAAGATATCCTCCATAACCTTGAATCTCTCGCAAAGAGATTGTTAGTAGATGTGAGATACAGAAATTTGTCTGATGAGGAGTTCAGGATTGAAAGTGGTACATGCAGCCTTAACGGCAGGGGAATAATAATCATTGATAACAAACTACCAATAAAGGAAAAAGGCAGAGTGTTGAGCAAACAGTTAAAAGTGTATAATACTGAAGATATTTTTATTCCACCCGTTATAAGAGAGATGATGGGTTGATAGAAACCATGAGGATATTTAAGTTTTTTTTAACCATTTCTATTCTTATCTCCACTGCTTCAATTCCTGTCTCTGCCTTTGAAGTTCAGGGGCTTAAGACACCTGAGAGCTTTATTGCAGACCCATCTACAGGAAACTATTTTATCTCTAACATTAATGGCGGAGGTCCTGGTGGAAAGGATGATGATGGGTTTATTACAAAGCTTGATAAGGATGGCAAGGTAATTGCTCTCACATTTATTGATGGTAAGAATAATGATATTACCCTCAATGCCCCGAAGGGACTTGATATAATCGGTAATATCCTTTATGTGAGCGATATAGACTTTGTGAGGGGCTTTGATAAGGAGACAGGAAAATTATTACACGATTTAGACTTTAAGACTTTCAACCCTTCTTCGTTAAATGACCTCACACACGACTCACAGAATAATCTTTATGTATCCGACTGGATTGGCAATATTATCTTTAAGATTGATACAAAGAATAACTACAAGATATCGATTATTGCTAAGGGGAATGCACTGGGAGGACCTAATGGACTAAACATTCATCCGAAAACAAAGAAACTGATAAATGTTACATGGGAGGCAGGGAAGGTTCAGGAGATAGATTCATCGGGCAATGTAAAAGTTCTTGTTGAAGATAAGAGATTTAAAAATCTTGATGGTATTGACTTTGATAATAATGGAAATATGTTTGTCTCAAGTTTTACAGGAGGAGAAATTTATAAAATAACACCTGATTTGAAGATTGAGGTATTTTTAAAAGGGCTTACTTCACCAGCAGATATAAATATAGACAGGAAAAAAAATCTCCTCTTGATTCCATCTTTTGAGGGGAATAGTGCGAAAACCGTCACTATTCAATAACTATACCCACCTGACCTCTTTTTCATAGAAGTCATAATGTATTGAGTAAGAGATAAATATCTTTAGAATTCAATGGGTTATCAAAGTTTCTGGATACAGTTTTTAATTGCCTTTTATAAATCTCTGTAATAAAATTAGATATCAATTTAGTGGACCTTCTGATTAATAGGGGGGTCCACTAAATTTTTTTATTGTTCATTTAATGATATGAAATCTTTTTGGGATAAATGTAAAGAAGAACTTAAAAAGCAAGTAAGCAGAAGTCATTACGAGATATGGATAGAGCCTGTATCTATTGTTTCTATGGATGATGACTCTATCGTTCTTTCAGTACCAAATAATTATTACATTGACAGGATAAATAAAGATTATTGGGATACCTTAAAAGACACAGTTAAAAATATTTCGAAAAAAGACCTTCAGATAAAATTTATAATAAAGTCAGCGCCTCCCGAATCAGAAACTCCCAATATAATTCCAAAGAAGGAAAAGCGACAAGGTCTAAGAAATACAAACACCGGATTAAACCTGAAACATACTTTTGACAACTTTGTTGTCGGGCCCTGTAACCAATTCGCCCATGCAGCAACAAAAGCTATAGCGGAAGGGCATGCAACATACAACCCCCTCTTTATATATGGGGGGGTGGGTCTTGGAAAGACTCACCTCATACAGGCAACCGGAAACTTTATAGTAGACAAGAATGATAATAGAAAAATTCTTTATATAACATCAGAGAATTTTGTTAATGAATTGATAACTTCTCTTCAACATAAGGAAATGAATAAATTCAGAGAGAGGTATAGAAAACTTGATGTGCTATTTGTGGATGACATCCATTTTATTGCTGGTAAGGAGAGGTCACAAGAGGAGTTCTTTCACACCTTTAATACCATTTTCGAATCACATAAACAGATTATCTTATCAAGCGATAAATATCCAAGAGAGATACCAAAACTTGAGGAGCGATTGCGGTCAAGGTTTGAATGTGGACTCATTGCAGATATCCAGCCTCCTGAATTTGAAACAAGAGTAGCTATACTAAAACAAAAGGGGGAGGAGCATGGAGTAAACATTCCACAGGATGTCGTAGAATTTATAGCAAACAAAGTAAAATCTAATGTTAGAGAATTAGAAGGATATCTTTCAAGGATTATTGCTATATCAAATTTAAAGGGACGGGAAATCTCCCTTCAATTAGCAGAAGACTCATTTAAAAATATATTTAAGACCAGGGAAAAGGTAACAAGTATATCCGACATTCAGAAAGGAGTAGCAGAATACTTTAATGTAAAGGTAATTGACTTAAAATCAAAAAAAAGGGAGAGAAATATTGCCCTCCCAAGACAGGTTGCTATGTACCTTTCTAAAGAATTAACAAATCTTTCTCTTGAAGAGATAGGAAAGAGTTTTGGTGGTAAGGATCACTCAACAGTTATCCACTCTCAAAAGAAAATCGAAAGACTTTCCAAGGAAAACAGCGAGATATTAATGGCTATAAGACAGATAAAGAGCTCTCTTGAATTGTGAATAAAGGGTTTAGTATATGTTGATGCCCCGCTTAAAAAATGGAATTTTAAAAATAACAAATTTATATAATATTTTTATTAACAAAAAAATAAACCTTTAACTAATTAGATTTTCAAGGAGATAAATGTGATATTAACAAAAACTGTCCTTTACTACTTCTAATAATATATAAGATATAAAAGGAGATACTAAATAATGGAAAAAGAAACATATAATGCAACTAAAATAAAAATCCTTGAAGGATTAGATGCTGTAAGAAAGAGACCAGCTATGTATATTGGAGATACCTCAACATATGGTCTCCATCATCTCGTATATGAAGTTGTTGATAATAGTGTTGACGAGGCAATGGCGGGATATGGAAAAAAAATAGATGTTATTATACATATTGACAATAGTGTTACTGTAATAGACGAAGGCAGAGGAATTCCTGTTGATATGCACAAAGAGGTAAATAAACCCGCCGCAGAAGTGGTATTAACCACTTTGCATGCCGGTGGTAAGTTTGATAATGAGAGTTATAAGGTATCAGGAGGGTTGCATGGTGTAGGGGTCTCGGTTGTGAATGCCCTTTCAAAGAAACTTGAGGTAGAGATAAGAAGAGATGGAAAGGTATACACACAAACCTATGAGAAGGGTAAACCAATTACAGAACTAAAGGTTATTGGAAAGACGATGGTGAGTGGCACAAAGATTAAATTCAAGCCGGATGATGAAATATTAGAGGTAAATAATTTTAATTTTGATATTTTATCCCAGAGACTAAGGGAGATGGCATTTTTGAATAAGGGGCTGAAGATAAATATTATTGATGAAAGAAACAACAAGAATCACGAATTTTACTATGAGGGTGGAATTGTCTCCTTCATTGAATACCTGAATAGAAATAAGAGACCACTCTTTAAGGAACCTGTATATATTTATAAAGAGAAAGACAGCACATCAATAGAGGTGTCCCTGCAGTATAATGATGGTTACAATGAGGAGGTATTTTCCTTTGCAAATAATATAAATACCAGGGAGGGAGGGACACACCTTATAGGTTTCAAATCTGCCCTCACACGAACGATAAATAGCTACGCCACCTCAAAGTCTCTGATAAAAGATGATTTAAACATAACAGGGGAAGATGTAAGAGAAGGGCTTACAGCAGTGCTTAGTATCAAATTACCCCAACCCCAGTTTGAGGGACAGACAAAGGCAAAGCTTGGTAATAGTGAAGTAAAGGGGATGGTAGAGACTTTAGTAAATGAAAAGCTGATAGAGTTCTTTGAGGAGAAACCGTCTATTGCAAAGCTGATTGTCCAA
>MHDI01000030.1 GCA_001804915.1 Nitrospinae bacterium RIFCSPHIGHO2_02_FULL_39_82
CGATTCATCATTCAATGACTCAGGAGATTCTACTATAGGTGATGTCTTTGTCTCAAGACTTAACGGCGACCTTAGCAGCCTTCTTTCATCCACTTTTGTTGGAGGGGGTAAGGAGGATTATGCCAGCTCTATAGCAATAGATTCCTCAGGCAATATTTTAATTACCGGCGGCACTAATTCTTCAGATTACCCGTTAGTATCAGGTTCTTACGATACATCACATAATGGCTCTTATGATGTCTTTGTCTCAAAGCTCAGCAGTGACCTTACAAGTCTCCTCTCATCTACTTTTGTTGGAGGGAGTAACAATGATGAGGCTAAGGCTCTAACAATAGATTCTTTAGGCAATATTTTAATTACCGGCAGCACTGCTTCATCAGACTACCCAATTACCACAGGCTCATCACATAATGGCTCTTATGATGTTTTTGTCTCAAAGCTCAGCAGTGACCTTACAAGTCTCCTCTCATCTACTTTTGTTGGAGGGAATGATTTTGATGTTGCCTCTGCAATAATCGCATCTTCAGATAGTATATATATTACCGGATGGACATATTCATCAAATTACCCGACAACATCAGGCTACTATGATACATCACATAATGGCTCTTATGATGTTTTCATATCAAAGCTTAGTAGTGACCTTACAAGCCTTCTCGCATCTACTTTTATAGGGGGTGTCAATATGGATTTTGCCAATACTATAACGGCAGATTCCTTAGGAAATATTTATATTGCCGGATTTACAAACTCATCAGATTACCCAACCACCACAGGTTCCTACGACCCATCACATAATGGTGAGAATGATGTCTTTATTTCAAAGTTGAATGGTGCCCTTACTAACCTCCTCTCATCCACTTTTATCGGAGGGAGCGGCAGTGAAATTGCCTATGGAATGGCTATATTTTCAGATAATATTTATATTTATATTGCTGGAGAAACAAATTCATCAAACTACCCAACCACATCAGGTGCTTATGAGGAATTATATACCAGCTCTTATGATGTTTTTATTTCAAAACTTGATACAAATATATCTTCTTACACCCTTACCGTTACAACATCAGGGACAGGTAGTGGCAATGTAACAAGTTCATCTGCTGATATAAACTGCGGCTCAGATTGCAGTAAGGCTTATGAATCAGGGACTTCAGTAACACTGACAGCAGCTGCAGATTCAGGCTCAGTCTTTACCGGCTGGGTTGGCGGATGTTCAGGGACAGGTGACTGCACAATAACAATTGATGCCAATAAATCTGTAACAGCTAACTTTAATAAAGCCACTTACACCTTTACCGTTACAACATCAGGGACAGGTAGCGGCAATGTAACAAGTTCATCTGCCGGTATAAACTGCGGCTCAGATTGCAGTAAGGCTTATGAATCAGGGACTTCAGTAACACTGACAGCAGCTGCAGATTCAGGCTCAGTCTTTACCGGCTGGGGTGACGGATGTTCAGGGACAGACACCTGCACAATAACAATTAATGCCGATACATCTGTAACGGCTAATTTTAATAAAACCCCTTCCTCTGGTGGAGGCAATGGCGGACAGGGTGGACAATGTATATTCACATCAATTTATGGCTCAGACTTACATCCTTATGTTAAGAAACTTAGGGAGTTCAGGGATAAGTGGTTAATTTCAAATTTCAAATTTACACGACCCGCTTTCATGGGTTCCCCGAATTCCAAAATAGAGATACCAAATATAATAGGTAAGGCAGTAGTAAAATTCTACTACAAAGTCTCTCCAAGAACTTCGGACTACATCCGCAGATATAACTCTCTTAAAATATTGGCAAGATGGATGTTTACCCCTTTAATACATGTAATATCCTATACATAATTTATCAGCACAATCAGGAAGGTAAAGGATTCTACATTACCTGTTGAAGCCTGCCAATTGACGATTAGTAATGATTATTTATTTTTTAATAGTTATAATATTCAATCGTCAATCATAAGAGGAGGGGGAATGGAGAAGTCAGAAGTTAGAAGTCAGAAGTTAGAAGTCAGAAATAAGAAGCCAGAAGGGGGTTTTATTCTATCTTCTACCTTCTATCTTTTATCCTCTATCTTCTGTCTTCTGGTTACACTACTCAGCAGCATCCCAGCATTTGCAGCAGAAGGCGGAAGCGATTACAGCACCTTCTTCAGTCTTGACTCAAGGAAGGTTATCTGGTTCATAGCCCAGATGCATCTATTCTTTGGCGCATTTGTCCTTGGCGTTCCCCTATTTGCAGTAATAATCGAAGGGGTAGGATACAAATCAGGGAATGAGAAGTTTGACAAGCTTGCCTACGAATTCACCAGTCTCTTGTCAGCAGCTTATGCAACCACAGCAGCCATAGGCGGATTACTTGCCTTTGCATTATACGGATTATATCCGACATTCATGGGTTATCTCACAGGCGTATTCAAAGAAGTAATGTGGATATACGCCCTTATGTTCTTCGGAGAGACATTCACCCTTTATATCTATTATTACGGTTGGGATTGGCTCAAAGGCGGTAAACCCTTCAGCACGCAGGCTAAAGCCTGCGCCTACCTTATAGGCGGGATTATCATCCTTTATGGTATCACTGTTTTAATGGGTATGGGTATAGGGCATAGACTTCATGGAGACGGCAGGGCATTCATATCAGTAATGATATTTGCAGTGGGGGGCGGTCTTTTCCTCCTCAAGAGCAGAAAAGGAGTTCATATCTATATAGGCATATTACTAAACATATTCGGCACACTAATAATGATGCTTGCAAACTCTTGGGTATCCTTTATGATGAGTCCATCAGGAGTGGATTCCAAAGGTGCATTTATAGGCACTTCCCTCGACGCATTATTAAACCCATTATGGATACCCCTTTCAATACACAGGATGATGGGGAACATAGCCTTTGGAGGCTTTGTAGCAGGAGCTTATGCAGCAGTGAAGTTTATAGGAGCGAAGACAGAGCAAGAGAGGGCGCATTACGACTGGATGGGGTATATAAGCAACTTTGTAGGCATAGCAGGCTTATTACCATTACCCTTTGCAGGCTACTATCTCGGCAGGGAAGTTTACTCAAATAGTGCAGTAATGGGTAACAACATGATGGGAGGGGATTTCTCATGGACATTCATCATACAGGCGATGCTTGTCGGCTCATTATTTCTGATAAGCAACTACTATCTCTGGTCAGGGATGGAGAGGATACCTGGTGCAGAGAGGTATAAAGGGTATATAAAGTTTCTACTTGCCATAATAGTAATATCCTTTGCAATATGGCTTACCCCTCACAACCTGCCCATAACAGGAGAAGAAGTCGGAGAGATGGGAGGGAGCCAATATCATCCCACATTAAAATTCTTAGGCTTAATGCCTGCAAAAAATGCAGTAGTAAACTTCATAATACTATCCACATTCTTCAGCTTCTTACTATACAAGAGGGGTAACAAAGGGAAAGTTATTCCTGTATCCCAGCAGGGGAGGATACCAAAAATCGTATTACCCATAATAGGATTATTCTGTCTATGGCTTGTCGGGCAGTATGCAGTATATCTCTATGGATTAAATCCAAAAGAGCTTGACTTACCACCTGACAGGGCAGGATATTTCAGGACAGTAGCAATGATACTCACAGGAGAATGTATAGCAATAATAATCGCAATTGCCTTAACCCTCAAAGACAGGGGGATAATAGCACAATACCTCTACATAGGAGTAACCGCCTTCAATGTAGTAATCTTCCTTGGAGTATATGGTTTTGTTGTTATGGAGAAGGCGAGTCCGTTCTTAAGAAATATAGCGGTTAGTCAGTTCATACAACTTATCAGTTGTCTTATCCTTGTAACTGCCATTGACTCGTTTTTATTCAAGAATGCCGAGAGCATGGGAGAGCTCAAATGGGGCAAGATGAGTATCCGCTCCCAGTATGCGCTGTTGGTCTTATGCATAGTCATCACACTGAATATGGGACTGATGGGATTCATAAGGAGTGGACTCAGAACAGACTGGCACATATATGGAGTATTAAGGGACACATCAGAATGGGCATACACACCAAGCAACTTTACAATGACACAGATAGTTGGCTCAGCAACGATAGTATTTTTAGTCCTTGTAGCATTCATGTTCTGGCTCTCAACAATAGCACACAAGGAAGAAAGTTAAAAGAACAGTTCCAACAGTTCAAACTGTTTAAACGGCTTGAACGGCTTAGGGGGGAGGTTAAAAATGGGGAAAGCACTTTTAAAAGTATTTACATTTATGATAATTCTTGTAGTCATATTCCTATGGGTAGGACATACCATAACAGCAATGACAGGAGGAGAGAGGAAGGCACAGGCAATAGTAGGAATAAATCCTGAAGCAGGAGAGGCAATATTCTGGGGTAAAGGAAGATGCCATACCTGTCACAGCATAGGAGACAAAGGGAGTGCGGTGAGATGTCCAAACCTTGGAGTATTTGGTGAGAAATTCACATTACCAATAGGATTAAGGGCAGCAGAGAGGGCAAAAGAGAGAGAAAAGCAGACAGGTAAGCCATACACAGCAGTAGATTATTTATTAGAATGTATAGGAAATCCCCCTGCATATGTAGTAGAAGGATACAAAAACGAGATGCCTATAGTATATGCCCCGCCCATATCACTTACCCTTGATGAAGTAAAGGCAGTCATATCATATTTACAGAGTCAGGGGGGTGAGGTAAACATAGAGGCGATAAGTAATCCACCAGGAGAGGGAAAGAACTTACTTAACAGAATCGCAGCAGCAGTCAGCGCAGGAGGAGGAGACCCAACAAATGGAGAGAAGGCATTCTTTGACGCAAGCGGTGCAGCCTGCGGCACATGCCATACAGTTAAAGGAAATGGGAAGGGAGTAGGACCTGACTTATCAGCCATCGGGACAAAAGGCGTCAAATACATTCAGGAATCCATTGTAGAACCGAGCTCTACAATTACAAAGGGTTTTGAGTCATTCAAGATAACAACAAAGGATAACAACATAATTGTCGGGCTTAAAAAAGGAGAAGATGGAGAAGGTATAGAGCTCCTCACAGCAAAAGGTGAAGTGGTAAAAGTCCCAAAATCAAACATAGCAGAAATAATTCAGGAGAGCAAGTCCCTTATGCCAGAAGAGTTAAGGGAATACATCACAGTGAAGGACTACCAAGACATAGTGGCGTATATGCTGCTTCAGAAGGGATAAAAAACCGTTCCAACCGTTTAAACGGTTTAAACAGCTTGAACGGCTTGAACTGTTAATTTATCGGAGGTAAAAGAATGAACGGAAAAAAAAGGATTGGTCAATTTGGCAGCGTAATAATAACCCTATTTATTATCTATTTGCTGATTAAATGGGGGATACCTTTTATCTCAAGAAAGATAACAGGTATGGATTTCCCGCTCCCTGTCCCGGGGACACTGATGATATTCTACATGGTATTAATACTTATAGCCACATTCATATACATAACATCGTCAGAAGAAAAACTAAAAGAATTTCTGAAACCGATACAAAAGATGTTAAAAGGCGAATATGGCAACAATACACGACTGATAACACTGACCATAATTCCATTAATAGCAGGCTTTAATGTATACAGCATTGCAGTTCCAAAAATCAGTTCACCAATATCATTAAGAATACAGCATCCATCATCAAACTTTCCAAAACAATTTGAAATGGCAAAAAACCCAATAGAAAATCCCACTGAAGCAGATATAAACAAATTTATAGAGCAGGTAAAGAATAACAGTGTTGAATTCATCCCACAGGCAAAGATGCCCCCTGGAGGTATAGACTTTATCCCCTTACAGCCTGTCCAGACATTCCTGAAGGAACTAAAGGAAGGAAAGGTTGATAAAGAGAAGGCAAAATTGGCATTAAGGGAAAAAAACCTCTTTGAAGGAAGGATACTTTATGAAATAAACTGTCGCCCATGTCATGGTGACAGTGTAGCAGGAGACGGACCTATGGCAGATGGATTCAAATTAAGACCTATAAATTTTACAGACAATGGGACAATAGAAACAGTAGTAGAGGGATACACATTCTGGAGGGTAAGCACAGGGGGGAGGGGACTACCGAAGGAGGCAACACCATGGGATTCAGCCATGCCTGTATGGCAGCTTGATTTAACAGAAGACCAGAGATGGAAAATTATAATGGCAGAATATGACCTTGCCCAGAAAACAGCAAGGATGCCTGAAAAGGCTGCTGAGGCAAAAAAAGAATAACAAGAAAAAGATATTAGCCACAGATTTACACAGATAAACACAGATAAAAAAGACCTTTAAAAAGATTTTAGTCTGTGAAAGTCTGTGGTAAAAAAATGGAAGTGGAATTTTTAAGGGGGGGGAATAATGAAAAGGAATTTTTTATCTGTTTTTTTACTGCTTACTGTTTACTGCTTACTGCTTACTGTGGCAGATGCCGGAGATGCACCTACAAAACCAAAGATTCCAAATACACCTGAAGCGGTTGAAGCAGGGAAAAAGATATATTTTAAGAGGTGCAGCTTCTGTCATGGACTTGAAGGTAAAGGTGATGGGCCTGTATCTGAACAGATTCTTCCAAGACCCCGTGATTTTACAACAGGGTTGTTTAAGTTGAGGACAACCGTTAGCGGAGAGCTGCCCGTTGATGAAGACCTATTCAGGGTAATCAGCAGGGGATTACCTGGCTCCGCCATGCAGCCCTTTGATATTGACAAAATAAAGAGCGGTTTGACAGAGGAAGAACGATGGCAGGTAATTTATTATATAAAGATATTTTCAGAGGATTTTAAAGACCCTGATAGAGATCCCACTAAACAATTGGTCAAGGTCTCAAAGCAGATTTCCTCATCACCCGAGAGCATTGCAAAGGGTAAGGAGCTTTTTCAGAAGATGAAATGCTGGGAGTGTCATGGAGAAAGTAGCAGGGGAAATGGACCAAATGCACCGAGATTAAAGACAAAGGATGGAAAGAATGACCCTATTTTACCTGCCGACCTTTCTAAGTTCTGGAGATATAAGGGAGGCAGTACAGTTAATGATGTGTATATGAGATTCAACACCGGATTAAATGGAACACCGATGCCCTCCTTTACAGATTCTCTGAGTGACGAGGAGCGGTGGCATCTGGCGAACTATATAGTATCCCTTCAAAAGACAGAGATTAAAGAGGGTGTTCTCAAGGCAAAACTTATAAAAGGGGATATACCAATTGATACAGAAAACCCTGTATGGAATAGTGCAGAGCCGGTAGATATAATGATGTCAGGGCAGGTGGTTGTAGCGCCTCGATGGGAAAACCACTCTATAGATTTAGTAACAGTGAGGGCTGTTTACAATGATAAGGAAATTGGATTTCTCTTTGAGTGGAGTGACCGCTTTAAGGATACGGCACATAAAAAGGAGATGGAGGTAAACTTTGAAGCATATCAGTCATCTCTGTCTGCAAAACCTGCGGGGTATCATTCCTATATAAAGCCTCTGGAGATACCGAGAGATACAGGGAATTTCAGGGATTCCATTGCGATTCAGTTCCCTGTAAAACCGTTAGAGGGGACAGAAAAGCCCCATTTCGTTAGAGGGGATTCCAACAAGGGAGTTAATCTCTGGGTATGGAAATCAGACCTTCAGGAAGATGGCAAGCCTCCAGTGGAAGACTCAAATGTAAATGGGTTTAAAAAACAATTTACATCACAACCTCAGGATGGACAGCAGGTTAAAGGGGTGGGTGTATGGAAGGATGGTTTATGGAAGGTGGTTATGGTCAGACCTCTGACCACAACTGATAAAAACGATATTCAGTTTGAAAAGGGGAAGTTTATTCCCTTTGCATTGAATGCATGGGATGGCTCAAATGGTGAACATGGGTTGGCAATGTCGGTATCTTCGTGGAACTATATCCTCCTCGAAACCTCAACCCCACCTCATGTTTACCTATATGCCTTTCTCAGTATGGCTGTAGTTGGTGGAGTAGAGGTGTGGCTGGTGAGGAGGAAGCAATGAGTAACGAGCAATGAGCAATGAGCAATGAGTCTTATTACTCGTTACTCATTGCTTTTAATTTTGGAAAGGAGGTGAAAAAATGAAAAGGTTTAGCAGCTTGTTTTTTGTATCCTGCCTTGCAGCATCAATATGGACAGGAGCAGCTTATGCCTATGATGAAGTTGATGTGGCTGATGGCGGGTCAATCATGGGGCATGTGATATGGAAGGGTGGTACTGTGCCAAAGCTTGACCCTGTTAAGGTGCAGAAGAATCAGGATGTCTGCGGTAATGAAAAGCCCTCTGAGGCATTAACCGTTGGTAAGGATGGCGGTGTAAAGTTCGCTGTGGGGTATATAGAGAAGATTGAAAAGGGTAAGAAGATTGTGCGAGGGCAGAGCACACTCATGACTCAGAAGAATTGTATGTTTGGTCCCCATGTCTTTACAATAGTTAAAGGGACAGACCTGGATATCCTGAATTTTGACCCTGTCCTTCACAATATCAACACTGCGATTGGCGGGATACAGCTCTTTAATAAAGGTCAACCCAACAAGGACACGACTGTTACAATCAGGATGAGAAAGGTCGGACAGGTAGCTGTAACCTGCGATTCACATACCCACATGCAGAGTTACTTCTCCATCTTTGACCACCCCTATCATGCGGTGACTGATGATAATGGAGTATTTACCATTGATAATGTCCCGCTGGGAAAATATACTGTAAAGGTATGGCATGAGAGCTGGAAGGTTACAGGCAAGGATGATGACGGCAGACTTATTTATGATAAGCCTGTGGAGTTGAGTCAGGAGGTAACAGTCCCTGCAAAAGGCACTGCCCATGTTAACTTTGAATTAAAGTAAAAACTGTTTGAACGGTTTAAACGGTTTAAGCAGTTTAATAAGGAAGTATCAGATGAAAAAGTTAATGTTTTTTCTGGTTGCTGCTGTTGCTATTGCAGGGTTTATAGTAAGTCCGGCAATGGCATTTAAGCCTGGACTCCCTATAATTACAGTTTCTGCAGTAGAAAGCAAGTAAAATTGGATTTTGTTTGGGGTGGGCAATGCCCACCCCGAATTATTAAATCTTTGACAGGATTTAGGGGGAAATTATTGTGCGGGATTTCATACATATTGGGCTATAATGCACACTTTATGCTATCCACCTCCTTTTGCTTATCAAAAAAACAATAATTTCAATAAGTTAAGGCTCAAAATACCCCCATATCCTATTATTTTTGAGATTAAACATCTAATCAACAGGAATCAACAGAGGATAACTCTCTGTAAATATTGAATTTGCCTCAATTTTAAGCCCTTTTCTGTGGCTTGAATCTGGCATGGAAAATGCATTAACTATAGCTGAAATATAATGTCTTTCTAAATTATGTATAAAAAAGTTACAAAAAATATGCAAAATACTGGAAGCAAAATACAAGAAGTCAGAGACAAGAAGTCAGAGGTAAGATGTTATCTTGCCTCTTTGTTTTTGCTTCTTGTTTCTTGCTTCTTGCTTCTCTCAAGTTCAGCGGTTGCAGGCGAATCTGCTCCAACCGTTACTTATTCATCCACCATTAAGGGCGGTTTCTCTGTGCCTGTCCATGTTGCCGTTGATAATAAGGCAAATATTTATGTAACCGACCCCAGAAATCAACGCGTTCATAAATTCAATCCCCTCGGTGACCTTAAGCTAACTATTAAAGGGATTTCCATTCCCCTTGGAGTGGCAGTAGATGGCCAGGGGAATATATATGTTGGTGATGACAGCAATGACAATGTCTCTATTTTTGATTCTACTGGTAAATTTCTTCGCAAACTCGGTAAGGGTAATGGCGAGTTCGTTATGCCAAATGACATTGCCATTGATTCATCCACAGGCAGAATATATGTTACCGATTCAAAGGCAAATCTGGTCAAGGTTTACAATTTTGAAGGAACCCTTGCCTTTACCATCAGTGATATTCTCTTTCCAACAGGTATTCATGTTGATTCTCAAAAAGGGGAGTTGCTGATAGTTGACCTTATCAACTCACAGGTAAAGGTCTTTGACCTGTCAGGGAAATTTCTTAGAAGTTTTGGTTCAGACGGTGTTGGTACCGGTCTTTTGAGCAGCCCCCAGGGTTTGACTGTTGATAAGATGGGGAATATATATGTGGTGGATTCATACAAAGGATGGGTTCAGGTCTTTGACTCTGATGGAAACAGCATTTCCTTTGTTGGAAGCGGTGACCTCTGGACACCGATAGATGTGGTAATTGACTCTTATGATAGACTTATCGTTACATCTTCTTCTGATGGCAAGTTAGTGCTTTACAGCATTAGCGGCAGCACTCTTCCATCCAACTGGAATGATGATTCCCTATTACCTGATAGTGATGGTGATGGAATGCCTGATGCGTGGGAAGAGGCAAATGGACTCAATCCGAATCTTGATGATGCATCTCTTGATTCTGATAACGATGGTCTTACAAATCTTCAGGAATATTTAGCCGGCACAGACCCCAATAATGCTGATACAGACGGCGATGGTTTAAAAGATGGGGTTGACCCGAGCCCGGGGATGGCTAATAATAATAACCCATCGGCAAATGCAGGTACTGATATGGTATCTGACCCTGCTATTATTACTCTTGATGGGAGCGGCAGCAGAGACCCAAATTCCCTGTCTCTTACTTATAACTGGACCGAGAGTGGGACGAATCCTGCAAAAGTAACCTTCTCGGATAATGGGACAGTAACAGCAGTTAGCCCCACACTTATTGCTGCAAAGGCAGGGGATTATAAATTTACCCTTACGGTTAAGAACAGTTATTTTGAGAGTAAGCCTGATGATGTCCTAATTACAATCAGAAATATCACTCCGACAGCTTATGCCGGGATAGACCAGACTGTGGGTGTTAACACACAGGTAAATCTTGATGGGTCGTGGAGTACGGATGCCAATGGAGATATGCTCACATATAAATGGACACAGGTATCAGGACATCAGGTAACACTTGTTGGAGGCGGAAAGAACAGTGCAAGTTTTACCCCTCAGGAATCAGGGGTATATACCTTCAGTCTTACAGTGAGTGATGGTGTAAATACCAGTGCAGCAGATGAGATAAACATAACAGTTAATGGAACTAATACTGTCCCTGTGGCAGATGCAGGTGATACTCAGGTTGTTTATTTACCTATAACAGTAACCCTGGACGGGTCAAGGAGTATTGATGGTAATGGCGACCAATTGACATATGTATGGAAGCTTTTATCAGGTCCAAAGGATGCTGCGTTATCCAATGCCACCGCTCAGAGCCCCACATGGACAACAGATACCCCAGGTATTTATACCTTTGCTCTGACTGTTTCGGATGGGAAAGATACAAGCCTCTCTGATTATGTGAATATTACGGTAAATGACAGCGGGCATATAGTCCCTGTTGCAAATGCAGGTGCAGACCAGAAAACGGTAATTTATGCAACGGTTACACTGGGAGGAGGGATGAGCTATGACGAAGATAATTCCCCATCTTCCCTTACATATAAATGGACACAGGTTTTCGGAGTTACTGTCTTTCTTAGTGATTCTTTTAGTATGACCCCCACATTTGTTTCAATCTATGAAGGCGTGCTGAGATTTCAACTCACTGTAAGCGATGGGCTATATACCAGTCTTTCCGATGAAGTGGAGATAACGGTGGCAGGCAGTAACACACCTCCGGCAGCAGATGCGGGTAAGGACCAGACAGGTGTAGTAGGTACACCCATCAAACTTGATGGAACCGGGAGTATGGATGAGGATGGAAATAAACTGACCTATCAGTGGACGCAGACAATGGGGGCATCAGTAACACTCTCTGATATATACTCAAAAGAGCCTACCTTTACACCTGCACAATCAGGTATCTATGAATTCATTCTCGTGGTAAAAGACAATATTGCCTTTAGCTCCGATACGGTTACCATAACAGTCAATGATAAGGAGAACTCCCTGCCTGCTGCCAATGCAGGAAAGGACAGGATTGCAGAGGTTAACTCTACGGCAATGCTTGATGGTGGCGGGAGTGATGCCGATGGGGACCCGATAAAATACAAATGGCAATTCGTATCTGGTCCACAAACTGTGACCCTTTCCAATTCAGACGCAGCCAATCCTACCTTTATGCCGGAGGTTACAGGGAATTACATATTCAGGCTTACCGTCCATGATAAAAAAGGTAAAAGCAAACCTGACGATGTCCAGATTTCAGTGGTTTTGGCAGGGGCTATTGTATTCAATGTTAAAGATGGAGAAGACAATCTCCTCACGGCTGCTGACTTATCCACATATCCATGGGTTGACCTCTTAGTTCCTTATGGGGCAATAAGCGAGAGTATGGATATAGCAATCGCAGAAGATAATAACCCACCTTCCCCGCCGGAAGGAATAAAGATGCTGAAGACTGTCCTTGATTTTACCCCTGATGGTGCAAAATTTAATTCAAAACTTACCGTAAGGATTCCATATAACCAGACCCAGTTGGCTGAGGCAGGCATAAAAGACCCTGCGTTTCTTAAGGTATACACTTATAACAAAGAGACGCAAATGTGGGAGGAGATTACCCCTACCAATATTAATGAAGATAGTCAATATATTGAATTTGAGACAGACCACTTTTCTATCTATGGACTTGGAAGCCCTGAAAAGACCGGAAGCTATGTGGACACGGGTGGATCAAATGAAAATATCTCTCCTGTAATTGAACCTCCGGCAAATAATACTGGTGGCGGCAGCAGCAGCAGTAACTGGTGTTTCATTGCCACAGCATCATACGGCTCTTATCTCCATCCCCATGTAAAGCTCTTCAGGGAATTCAGAGATAGGTATCTCCTCCCTTATAGTGCGGGGAGATACTTTGTCCTGACCTATTATCACTACAGTCCTCCTGTGGCGGATATAATCGCAGAGCATTGGACACTGAAGGTTTTAACAAGAGTTATTCTATTTCCATTTTTATTAATTTCAGCCTTTTTTGTAAAAACTACAGTAATACAAAAGATATTTGTTATTATTGTAATTGTTGGTATAATATGCAGGAAAAAAATAATGAATTTTGAATTAAAAAATTAGGGAAAGAATGAAACCACAGATAAACACAGATGAACACAGATAAAGAATTTCTTTACAAAGAATTAACTGGGGAAATAATAGAGGCATCATATAATGTTCATAATGGTCTGGGTTGTGGGTTACTTGAAAAGATATATGAGAATTCACTTGCATGGGAAATAGAATTAAGAAAGAGGAAAGTTTCTTCACAGAGAGAATTTAGAGTAATTTATAGAAATAAGGAGGTAGGTGTGTATTACGCTGATTTAGTGATTGAAGACAAAGTAATAGTTGAAATAAAGTCAGTGGAAAAAATAGATAATGTTCACCGTGCCCAATTATTAAATTATCTAATGAATTTCTGGGTTAAAGGTTGGGTTGATTATAAATTTTGCCAGACCTAAATTAGAATACGAAAGATTAGTAGTATAAACTGTGTTTATCTGTGTTCATCTGTGGTTAATGCATAATTAAGGTAGTTATGAATTGCGAATTTTAAAAATTAAAAATTCTTAAGGAGGATACGAAAGGTGAAGAACTTATATTTATTTGGAGTGCGAAAACTTGCTTTCGCTTTCAAAAGCGGTAGCAAGCTACCGCACTCCATAGGGGCTGCACTTGCACTCACACTGACACTTGCACTAACACCGACATTTGCATCAGTTGACCCCCCTCATTATAATCCAAACGGCACGAATGATATTGATGGTGATGGTGATATAGATGCTGCTTTTTACTGTAATGACTGTCATAAATACAGGATGGGCAGTTCCTCATCTGTTACAGATTCAGACACTATTATTACAGACCTTCCGGAACTCTGTATGCAGTGCCACAATCCTGCCGGCAGGGCAAAGGAAAAATTCTTTGCCAGGATTGACCAATCCCAGATAGGAACAAAAGGAACAACTCACAGATTTGATTCTGAAGGACTGCAATATGTCAAGTTGTGGAAACCCATGGATAGTACGGGAAAGGTAAGAATATATTTTGACAGCTCCGGGAATAAGTCTGTATATACAGGCAACTTTGACACAGAGAATGAGATGGAATATGAGTTTGAGATTGTTGCCCAGGGGGATGTGGGTGTGGCGACATTTAAATATAGGTGCCGCACAAGGAGTAAGCCTCAGCCCACCAATAGCACCCACCCGCTTAATACCCCTGTATGGGACCGTGATGCGGACTGGAGCGGCTGGACATCGGCTTATACTACAGGTGCAAGCATTCCCTTAAACGACTCAATCTGCAGCGGTGATGTGGGTATCTCTCTATCATTTGAGAATGGCTTAGGAAGCCCAAACTCCTTTGATGCAGGAACCTCAGGGAAGGTTTATGTAAAACTCCTTAATAGTCCGAGTGATGATAATATGAAGCTGAGGGTAACGAATAACAAAATAAACTGTTCTGTTTGCCACAACCAGCATTCTATGCAGCTTGACCGCCCATACTTAAGGGCTGGCAATGTGGGGAATGCACTCTGTAAGCACTGCCATGATGACAGGGATAGGAGTCATTATATACTGGAGATGGGGACTGCTGATGATGATGATAATAATGATGGGGACCCAGACCCTAATGAAGCCCAGCTCACAACTTCTCTAACCGATGTATCAAAGAACTGGACAGTAGATCAGTGGAAGGGAAAGTGGGTCTATTTTCAGAAGAACTTCAAAGGTGTATCAGATGTTAGTGCCATAGAAATTCCGTTTGACGAATCTAATCCAACCGGCTATGGGGGCTTTTATCGTAAGATCACCTCCAATGATTCAAATACCCTTGAATGGGATGATACCACCATGTATTTAAATGGTGCATTAAATGCCAAAGTAGAGAATACTCTCAGATACAGGATTGTAGATATCAATAATTACAGCAGTCATCCTGTTGGCATTAAATACTCAGAGATGGATTTTGAGACCCGTTTCAATTCTGATATAAAACCTCTGCCGCTTGATGACAATGGAACCCCCTCAGATACGAGTGATGACACTGTCCAGTGTATGACCTGCCATAGCCCACATTTTACACATTCAATAGATACAGAAGGGGGTGCTGCAACAGAAGCGACAATAGGGTCAGGAACACCATCATTATATTATTATCTTAAAGACACAAATATGAATAGGACACCTGGGACAGTAACCGGATATGAGCTAAGGATAAGAAACGAATATAGAGCAGGAGGTGTAAGTAATCCAAACTGGCGAAGGAAGAGGGCTATAGACTCTTTTGAAGATACAAATAACGATAATATTGCTGATAAAGTTGTATTTACTGAACCCCTCGCTTACCCTATAGAAGCAGGTGATGTTTATGAGATTGTTAATCTTAATAATGATATAGATGGTGACGGTTATCTTTTAAGGAAGCTGAATGGGTATAAAGATGGGTATATAAATAAAGATTTTACAAATATTGATGATGATAAAGTAATCTGTAAGACCTGCCATAAATATAAAAACCATTTTGGAGATGAGACTGTCGGCGGGTATGCCAGAAGCTGCATGGATTGTCATACACCGCACAATACTACCAATAGATTCCTTTTAAAAGAGGTAATAAATAACCGTGAAGTCCGCATAAGGCCAGGGGATAACTATGTAAACTCCTCCCGCACAGGTGTCTGTCAGGTATGCCATACCCAGACAAAACACTGGAGGAACGATGTAGACAATGGGACAGGAGATACTTCAGCCCATTATGCGGAAGGGTGTCCTCAGTGCCACCAGCATGATAGTGAGGAGAGGAGCTGGATTTATATATGTAAGACCTGTCATGGATACCCGCCTGTGCCAAGAGGAACTATTGTGGATAAGAAGGGTAATATCCATACTTCCACTACAGTTGGCTCACTTGACAGTTCAGGTAGCAATCCCTGCACCGATAGTACAGGTGATAACCCTTGTACGCAATATAACAACTTCAATGACAATGTACTGCGTTCATCCTACCGTGTTGAGGATTATGAAGGTGGAGGAGGTGCCCACCTTGTCCATGTGGTAGGAAAAGGACAGGAATTTGAATGTAAGGTTTGCCATGGACATATTGGTTATGGATTTGAGCATGGCGGCAGCGTGGGCAGAAAAATGACTAATCGCATTTCTCAAGAAGATATCAGGAGCAGGGTTACCTTCAATTTCCAGCTTGATTATAGTTTCAATGAACGGTTAGAAACAAAACTTGGGTATCATGAAATAGAGCCACCTGTCTATCCTAAGTTTTATAATAGAGAGGCAGGGTTTTCAGGTGTTTATATGAATCGTTTGCCCCTCGATGCCACAGGTGGTTATGGTCCCGGTCCTATTGACATAGGGGGTTATAACCCTTATGACTATACTCCTCCGATAGATACGATATCCGGAGCCGTTCCTATCCCTGCTGATAAGCATGAATGTTATGTGGGATGTCATAATCCGAGGAGGCTCTATATGCAGACTGAGCCGGAATCTGATATGTTAGATACAGCAGAAAACTCGGTTGTATATGGAAGTGATAGAAAACGATATCGCTCTATTTTAGGGCATACATCAGGGGCAATCAATAGACCTGTAACAGGAGAAAACTGGGCGACTTATTGGGAAGCAGTAGGAACAACAACTGAAGATGAGAACTGGGAAAGCGGAAAAAATTATGTAGCCTCAGATAGAAAGGATCCAATAGATATCGATCCGGGATACGGAAACAAATTTATCTGGACATATACCGGGAGCCCTTATCAGGAACAGATTACCGGACCGAGAGATGAAAACCCCGATGTGCCCTGTGCAAAATGCCATGACGCACAAGGGACCATCATGCAGGGGAATGAGGACAATCCACCTATTTATAAAGATGTCAAATATATCTCAAGTCATCCGGCGGATGTTGGTATCCGTACCGACTGTCTTGTCTGCCATGATTATTATAATGCTACAAAACCGCATAAAAAG
>MHDI01000031.1 GCA_001804915.1 Nitrospinae bacterium RIFCSPHIGHO2_02_FULL_39_82
AAAGGATTTTAAAAAGGCATTTGACAGCATGGAAAAAGCCCTTGATTTAGCCAGGATAAAGGAACATAAGGTGGAAGTCAAGGTAGGTATGCTGAGACTCTATTCAATGGAAAGAGGGAAGGACTGGCTCTCTAATTGTGAGAGTGAGTTCAAGTCAGCGATAAAGAATGATGTAAGTGCATCTGCACCTTATTACTACATGGGTATTGCATATAAATTCAGCCAGACCATGGATGGTATGGGTAAGGCAGGGGAGATGTTCAAGAAGGTTCTTGAGATAAATAAAGATTTAGCAGCCGAGGCAAATAAGGAATGGGAACTGGTTCAGAAGATACAGAGGGCTGCACCCGGGACAAGGATAGGTCTTCAGATTGCATTGATTGATAAAATAACAAGGGGAGACCTCTCAGCACTCTTTATTCAGGAACTGGAACTGGAAAAGCTCTTTAAAAAGCGCGGTATCAAGACCTTTGACACTGACTTTAAATCTCCCGCAAGCCCGCAGAAATTTGAGGCTGATAAATTGACAAAAGCCCCACCTGTTACAGATATAGGAAATCATGTCTTACGAACAGATATGGAAACGGTAGTAGGACTTGGAATAAGGGGACTGGAGCCGTATCCTGACCATACATTCCATCCTAATCAGAACATAACAAAGGTTGAATATGCGGTAATGATAGAAGATATCCTGATTAAGGTTTCAGGTGATGAATCTCTTGCCACAAAATTTATAGGCAGCCAGCCCCATTTCCCCGATGTCAGGGCCGACCAGTGGTTCTTCAATGCCATTGAGGTCTGTAATGCAAGGGGGATAATGCAGGCAGAAGATTTAACCACAGGAGAGTTCAAACCCCAGAACCCTGTATCAGGCGCCGATGCCCTGCTGATTATAAGAAAGCTTAAAGATGAGTTGAAGTTTTTCTGAGATTGAAAAGGGGAGGTGCAATGCTGAATGCGATAGGTCTATGTTTATCCCTTACAATTTTCTTTACTTCTATTTTCTCCACTTTTTTCTATGAATATGCCTATGGAAAAACGAAGGCAAAAATAAATACTGCTGTTGTTACATTTTTTGATTGATATCCCCCTTTGTTAAGGGGGAATAAACTAAAATATCTCCATCCTGATTCGGTTTTTACCTCCTTTATAAAAAATCGTTGGTCTGTTATCCTAATCTTATTTTGTTTTCTTCACCTCTTATTAATCTTTTTATATTTGACCTGTGGGTATAGATGATAAAAACAGGTATAATAATTGAAAAGATAATCAGTTCGGGGGGAACGAAAATCCCTCTCACTTTCTGAATCATTAAAATTACTGGTAGAGATAGAGATGAGATTATTGAACCCAGAGATACATATCTCGTGGCAAATAGCACAATCAGAAAAATTCCAGCAGCTAAAATTGTAGGTATTGGAATCAATGCGAAAAGCACGCCTGTTGCAGTATTTACACCTTTTCCACCTATAAAGGAATGAAAGACTGTCCATACATGTCCTGTTACAGTTGCACAACCTGAAAGAATAGCGATTAAAGTAATGGAAAGGTGGGGGGTATCTCCTGCTAATGGGCTAAGATATTTAACTGTAAAATAACCTTTAAGAATATCTAAAACAAGAACAGATATTCCAGCGCCTTTACCCAACACACGGAAGACATTGGTAGAGCCGGCATTACCGCTTCCGTGTTTACGAATATCTATCCCCTTTAATATCCTTCCAAGTATTATACTCGGAGAAATAGAACCGATAAGATAGCTTCCCATTATAATAAAGGTAATCTTAATCATTTAATCTCAAATATAGCAATTATCATTATGTTTTTCAATTTTCTGCAAATTATATCAATACCTTATAAATACCTTATCTTTTTTTGACACCAAATACAAGATTCTATAGAATAGTCTGTATGCCATTAGAGGTGGATTTTGCCATAGGGTGGGATTGGGAATATGACAGGGATTTTGTTTATCTAATAGATTATGAATGTAATAAGAGAGGATTGCAGGGTTATCTTGTTTATCCCGATAATGTAGATGAGACAATTGCTAAATTGTCAAAAGGGGAGATAACCTTTAAGGTTTTTCTTGACAGGGCATCTGAGTCCAGCAATAAATTTATTTCTCTTATAAAATTATTAAAAAAGAAGGGGGTAGCTTTTGTCAATGAACCTGAGCTATCCGTAAGGGCAAACGACAAGTCTATAATGCATCTTGAGTTTCTCTCAAATGGACTTTATGTCCCTTATACAATTATTCTTTCACCTTATGAGGATAACCCCGATATGGATTTATCCAGTCTCCATGTTATCGGTACCCCCTTTATTGTAAAACCTGCAGATGGTGGTGGTGGACGGGGTGTTGTCCTTGGGGTTAAAACCGCCTATGATATAGTGAAGGCAAGGGAAAAACATGGTAAAGATAAATATCTTATTCAGGAAGAGATTATTCCTGCAGTTATCAGAGGGAGAAAGGCATGGTTCAGGTCTTTCTATGTATATGGGAATATAATATTGTGCTGGTGGGATAATCAAACCGGTGAATATCATAGGGTTACATCAAGGGCTGAGCGGAGATATAAATTTAAGGAATTGAAAAGGATTACAAAAAAGATTGCCGAGATTGCCAGGATAAACTTTTTCTCTACAGAAATTGCTATGACAAAAACAGGCAGATTTGTAGTGGTAGATTATGTAAACGATGTATGCGATATGAGATTAAAATCAAAGGCATTTGATGGTGTCCCCGATGATGTAGTAATGGATATTGTCAGAGAATTTGTTGATAGCGTAAGGAGTATAACAAAAAGCAGATAAGGATAGTTAAGTATAATCAAGCGATTATGGTATTACATTGATTTTTAAGAGATTAAAATTTGATTAAGATTTATGCATTTTAAAAAAAACATAGTAACGATAATATCTTCTGGTAGTTTTTCCACAGGATATTAACAAATTTTGTTGATAATTAATTCACAATGAAAAATGACATTTTTCAGTATCAACTAATTAAAATATCCTTTTTCCAAAGGCTGAGAGGATAAGTTCAACTCCGAGTTCAGCAGAGGAGTTTTTATAATCAAGTATAGGATTTATTTCAACCATATCCATAGAGACGAGGCATTTTGACTCTGCAATCTTTTCCATTGAGAGGTGTGCCTCCCTGTAATTCAATCCACCCTTGACGGGTGTACCAACTCCCTGAGCTATTGAGGGGTCGCAGACATCCATATCAAAAGAGAGATGAATATAATTTGTATCCTTTGTAACAGAAGTAATGGCATCTTCAATTATTTTTGATATCCCTTTCTCATCAATATCCTTCATTGTATAAATCTTTATACCTGCATCTGTAATAAGTCCTTTCTCTTTTTCATCAATATTTCTTATACCTATAATAGCTACATTTTTATTGTCCACCTTTTTATCAAAACCCCCTATTTCAACTAATACTTTTGCCCCAAATCCCAGCGATGTGGCAAGCGGCATCCCATGTATATTCCCGCTATTTGTAGTTTCAGGGGTATTCATATCAGGATGTGCGTCAAACCATATCAGACCAATCTTTTTACCTCTTTCCTTAAAAAATCTACTTACACCTGCTATGCTTCCGATTGCTAAACTGTGGTCACCACCGAGTATGAGGGGAATAGCCCCCTCCTCCAATACATTACTAACTGAATTACTCAATTTCAGGCATACCTCTCTGATTTCGGGTAAGTATCTCATCTTTTTGTCTTCTAAATTACATAACTCAGGTATAGGTGATAATATGTCACCAGTATCTTCTACAACAAAACCGAGTTCTCTTAAACCATCTGTAATACCTGCAATTCTCAGGGCGGAGGGTCCCATATCAACCCCCCTTCTTCCAAAACCAAGGTCAATCGGAACACCTATGATTTTTATTCTTTTATTTTTTAACATATAACTGACTTAATACTATTGAAAACCAGAGTGAGATTAAATAGTTTCCAAAAAATATTGATACAATTGTACCGAGGGATAGAAAAGGTCCGAATGGAATTGTATCTTTTCTCCCTTTTTTTCTAAGGATTATAAGTATTATGCCAATAATGGAGCCTGATAGCGAGCCGAGAAATATAGTGAGAAGAACCTTTTCCCATCCAAGGAATGAACCTATCATGGCTATAAGTTTTATATCCCCACCCCCCATGCCCCCCCTGCTTAATATAGCAATTAAATAGAAAAGTCCACCGCCTATCAGAAGACCTTTTATGGAATGTGTTAATGGTGTATATGAGAAGATAAAACTTATTATTAAGCCGATGAGTATTCCCGGGAGTGTAATTATATCCGGTATTATTTTATATTCAAGGTCTATGAAGGCAATTATTATTAATGAAGAACAAAGGAGGGCATATATGAACAGCAGGGGTGATAACTGGAATTTTAGATAGAGAAACAGATATATTAATCCTGTAATTGTCTCTACGATAGGATACCTCCATGATATATGGGATTGGCAGTAACGGCATTTTCCTCCGAGGATGAGGAAACTTATTATAGGGATATTGTAGAGCGGTTTTATTTTTGTATTACAGAAAGGACATTGGGAGTGAGGAGTTATAATAGATATTTTTTTTGGGATACGATATATGCAGACATTTGAAAAACTTCCAAATGCTGTTCCGATAAGAAATGCAAATACAGGGAAGAGAATGTCTGCAGAAAAACTCATATATATTAGTGTGCGGTGAAAAAAGTCATTTTTCACCAGAAACTATATATTTATTGTCTGTCAGGATACCGGATATTACCTGTTCAATTGTATCAAGTGAGAACCCCTTTCTATGGAGGTAATTGAAAAGCCTTCTTTTAAGAATGTAGTTATCTGCCTTGTTTTTCCGAAGAGATATCAACTTTTTTTGTGCCACTTTAATTGCTATATCATTTTCATTAAATTCCTCCCCAAAGACCTTATTGAGGGACTCGCTTATCAATTCCCGGGAGACCCCCTTTTTTCTCAATTCATATTCAAGAAATGCCCTTCCCATTGGTTTATTTTCCAATCTGTATTTAATCCAGTTAATACTAAAATCCTTATCATTTATATAGTTGTTTTCCTCTAAAAAATCAAGGATATTGGTTATTGTATTTCTTGAGATTTTTTTCTCTATCAGTTTATTCTCAATCTCTTTTTTGCTTCTCGGTCTATAGGAGAGAAAACGATATGCAATTAATTTTGCCTTTTCAAACTCATCCATTGAATATGTTTCATTGCTCTGCAGATAAATCAGGTTTCTTTCCCCCAATTCCCATACACTCTCTCAACTTTCCTTCTATTTCTGCAGAGATACCCTGATTTTCTTTAAGGAACTTTCTCGCATTCTCTCTTCCCTGTCCTATCCTTTCTCCCTTGTATGTATACCATGCCCCGCTTTTTTCTATTATTTTATACTTCTCGCCCATATCCAGAAGGTCACCTTCTTTTGATATTCCCTCCCCATATATAATGTCAAATTCTGCCTCTTTAAATGGTGGGGCGACCTTATTTTTTACAACCCTTACTTTTGTCCTGCTCCCGATTACATCAGCGCCTTCTTTTATAGAATCTCTCTTTCTTATATCAAGTCTCAGTGAGGCATAAAATTTCAAAGCATTGCCTCCTGTGGTGGTTTCTGGATTTCCAAACATTATTCCTATTTTCTGTCTTATCTGATTTATAAAAATTACACTTGTCTTTGATTTGCTTATTGCAGCTGTTAGCTTACGCAGTGCCTGGGACATTAGCCTTGCCTGGAGGCCCATCTGGGCATCTCCCATTTCTCCATCTATCTCGGCCTTGGGGGTAAGGGCTGCAACTGAATCAATAACTATAACATCCACTGCATTACTCCTCACTAAATGTTCCACTATCTCCAATGCCTGTTCCCCCGTATCAGGTTGAGATATTAGTAATTCATCAATGTTTATACCAAGTTTTTCAGAATATCCCGAGTCTAAGGCATGCTCAGCATCAATAAATGCAGCTACCCCCCCCTTTTTCTGAGATTCTGCAATAATGTGTAAGGCAAGGGTAGTCTTACCAGATGATTCAGGTCCAAAGACTTCTATTACCCTTCCTCTTGGAATTCCTCCTACGCCAAGGGCAGCATCAAGCGATATGGAACCTGTTGGTATAGCAGGTGTATCAGTAGATACCTCTCTGCCGCCCAGTTTCATTATAGAACCCTTTCCATATTGTTTTTCAATCTGGGAGAGGGCTAATTCCAGCGCCTTTTTCCTATCATCCTTTATATCTTTTTCCTTTGCAGTTGCCATTTTACACCTCCCTATAGTTGATACTGAAAAATGACTTTTTTTCACGACCCATTGCAATGCTTCGCAGTAATGGGTGCCCCGTTAATTTTAGGCACGCAACTTATACTATAGCATACTTCTTATTTCTGCAATAACATTTTGTGTCCCAAATCCCGCTTTAGCGGGATTTTATACTCTTATCTTGATGTATAGGAATTTCAATGTTGGCGAGGCTAAAGCCTCGCACTACGAGACTGTGCAATTGCTGGAATGTAGTGCGAAGCTTTAGCTTCGCCTTAATTTAACCTCTTCAAGAGTATTATAAATAGACCCTCCCGGGTTCAGTTGACTTCTCATAAGATTTATCTTTGCTACCAAAATCTCCCCTACATTAATATCTTTATATAAATAGATGCCTCGTATTAATTGATTTTTCCTCTTTAGTGATTTTATCCTTCCTATTGTAAGATGGGGCGTAAAACCCCTTTCTTCAGGTTCAAAACCCTTTTTTTCAAGACAGTCATTGATGCCCTTCTGGAGTCTGAACAGATAATCAAATTTATCTTCAAGCCCCAGCCATATTACCCTCGGATAATTTGGATTTGGAAAAACTCCCATACCCTTAATGTTTATGGTAAAACGAGGGATATCAAAAGATGCAGCAGCCATACAATTCTTTATTTCAGATATTTGTTCCTCTGAGATATACCCAAGAAATTTTATTGTAAGATGAATACTCGCAAGTCGTACCCAGCTTACCTGAGTTTCAATAGTTTTAAACTGCTCCTGAACAAGGGATATTTTTCTTTTAATCTCCTGCGGTATCTCTATAGAAATGAATGCCCTTATGGTCTGCATATCCTACAACCTACAACTTACAACCTACAACCTATAACTTTGTTAGTTGTTAGTGGTCAGTTGTTGGTTATTTGAAGGTAATCCCTTAAATAATCAAGGGCTGCCTTCGCAGATTTTAATTTAATCTTACCCCTATCTCCAACAAATCTATATTTTTTACACTCGGTTTTTCCATAACCTGCCACAGCAATATAAATAAGTCCTACAGGTTTTTGCCTTGTCCCACCCCAGGGACCTGCAATTCCTGTTACAGAAAGACCTATATCTGTATTGCTTTTAATCTTTGCTCCTTCAGCCATGACAATAGCAGTATTAGAACTGACTGCACCATATTTTTTTATTATCTCTTCAGGGACTCCCAGAAGTTCTGTCTTTGACCTGTTACTATAAACAACATATCCTCTCTCAAAATAGTCAGAACTTCCTGCGACATTTGTAATAAGGTGGGATACAAGCCCACCTGTGCATGACTCAGCCACAGATATTGTTAATTTTTTATGCCTTAGCAGTCTTCCAATTTCTTCTTCTATTTTCATAAAAAAACTGTTTGTAATATCAGATTTGTTGCAATGCCTGCTGCAATGTCGTCCATCATTATACCGAATCCACGAGGGAGCTTTTCAAGTATATGAAATGGTTTTGTTATGTCAATTATCCTGAAGATTAAAAAACCTGATAATATGGTTAAAAACTCAGGTGGGAGCATAAAGAGTGATATGAGCATCCCTGCAATCTCGTCTATCACAATCTTTTGTGAATCCTTTTTTTGGAAAATATCCTCTGCCTTTCCTGATACCCAGATACCTATTACCACAATTGATGCTGTAATTAAAAAATAACTGATAGTTGATAGCTGATAACTGCTAACTGCAAGATATATTAATATACCGACAGCAGACCCTGCTGTCCCGGGGGCTATTGGAAAATAGCCACTGTAAAATCCTGTAGCTATGAATTTTATTAACTCGTTGCTCATTGCTCATTGCTCATTGCTCATTGCTATCAGCTTCCTTGCATGCTCCCTCGCCCATTTGTCAGCCTTGAGTATGTCTGATATCTCCTTTGCATGTCCATTCTTATGATTGTTCATAGTCTTTTCTATAA
>MHDI01000032.1 GCA_001804915.1 Nitrospinae bacterium RIFCSPHIGHO2_02_FULL_39_82
TGCTGATACATTCTGTGAGTCGCAGAGGCTGTTATAAGTCTTACATGCTTCATCTGTTCTCTCCTCTATAACCTTAACCCCTTTGGAATTGAAATAATCCCTTACTTCCTTTAAGACCTTCATCATTCCCGATGCGCCTGTGCCTACAATCAAAGCCTCGTCCTTTTCTATCTCAATATCTTTTAAATCGCCAAGGCAGAGTTCATGTCCTTCCTTTCTCCACCAGTTTGGTATCACCCTGTCTTTTAAGAGTATAACATCTGATGAATAGCTCTTACCGTCTATTACGATATTCCCAAAACTGTAGGAATCAATCTTGAATTTCCACCTATTTATATTCCTCTCTTCGGCTGCATATTTATTGTAGCAGACATAACATATCTTCCCATTCTGGGTAGCCATCTTCATATACTCCTCTTTAGGACCCAAATCCCTTCCACATTTAAAACAGTTTGACATGGCAATCATTATAATGCAAAATACTATTCGGTGAAAGGGAAATATAGCAGTATATGAAAGTAGCAATAATTCATGACTGGCTTACAGGAATGAGGGGTGGGGAGAAATGTCTGGAGGTCTTCTGTGAGATATTTCCCGATGCCGACCTTTATACATTAATCCATATACCTGGCTCTGTTTCGAGAGTAATAGAAAACAGAAATATAAAGACCTCCTTCATCCAGAAAATGTTGGGGGCAAGAAAACACTACCGTTTTTATCTCCCTCTTTTCCCGCTGGCTATAGAGAGTTTTAATCTTAAAGGATATGACCTCATCATCTCCAGCAGTCATTGTGTAGCCAAAGGCGTAATTCCACCTCCATCAGCTGTTCATATATGTTATATCTATACCCCTATGAGATATGTCTGGGACCTTTATGAAGATTATTTTAACAAGGAAAGGACAGGCTGGTTTTTTAGAAAGGCTATAAGAATATTTGCCCACTATTTGAGGATGTGGGATTTTACATCCAGTGGTAGGGTGGATTATTTTGCTGCCATCTCAAACCATGTTGTGAAAAGGATAAAAAAATATTACAGAAGAAATGCTGAGGTGATATACCCTCCTGTGGACTGTGATAAATTTTCTTTATCCGAAAAGGCAGAAGATTTTTATCTCATTGTTTCTGCATTTGCCCCTTATAAAAAGCTTGATATCGCTATAGAGACATTTAACCATCTTGGAGCCCCGTTAAAGATAATTGGGGAGGGGCAGGATGAAAAGAGATTAAGAAGCCTTGCAAAATCAAATATAAAGTTTTTAGGATGGCAGAGTGATACTGTATTAAAAGAATATTATTCCAGATGCAAGGCACTCATCTTCCCCGGTGAGGAGGATTTTGGGATAGCACCTCTTGAGGCAATGGCATCAGGGAGACCTGTTATTGCTTATGGGAAGGGTGGAGCTATTGAAACGGTGATTTCATTAAGCCATCAGTTACCAGTCACCAGTCACCAGTCAGAAAAAACACCAACGGGTGTATTTTTCTATGAGCAAACTCCAGAGGCACTAATAGAGGCGGTTAAATATTTTGAGGAGAATCAAGGGATGTTTGATGGACAGTCAGTCAGAAATCATGCCCTGAAATTTGACAGGAATATTTTTAAAGAAAAAATCAGAAGCTATATAATGGAGAAATACATGGAACACGGATTTCACAGATGAGACAGATTAGCACAGATAAAAAATTAATTTTTTAGTAAATTTATAAAAAATCTGCGAAAATCCGTTTAATCTGCGTAATCTGCGTTCTATTTTTGGTTTGATATGTTAAAAAAGCATGCCAAATTTTTTGAAAACATTCTTTTTCTAACTGACCTCGTTGTAATTGAACTGTCATGGTTCCTTGCCTATTATCTCCGTTTCTACAGCGGCTTACTGCCTGTAGAAAAGGGCATACCGCCCTTCAGAATTTACTTTTATTTAATTATTCCAATCCTCTTGATATGGGGCTTTGTCTTTAAGTCCTTTGGACTTTATCGTCCAAAAAGGATAGCTCCTTATTTAAATGAGATTTTTGATATCCTAAAGGCATGCACTTTTTCTGTCCTTATTTTGGTTTCTGTTACCTTTTTTTTCAGGCAGTATGAGTTCTCCCGCCTCGTGTTCTTGGGTTTTTGGGTAATGACTATTATTGCCCTCAGTCTGGAGCGGATTTTTTTCAGGGAGATTCTTAGATTTTTGAGAAGAAAGGGTTACAATCTCAGATATACCCTTGTAGCCGGGATAGGGAAACTGGCACAGGATATAGTTAAGAGAATAGAATTGCACCCTGAGATAGGGGTTAAGGTTATTGGGTTTTTATCGCAGCACGAAAATACCCCTACTTCGACCTCCCCTTTGTCCCCTCCTTACAAAGGGGGGGAAGGGGCAGTCAATGGAATTTCTGTTATCGGAACTTATAAAGATATAAGAAAGATAATAGAGGAAAAAGATGTTGACCAGGTTATCATAGCCTTATCTATGGAGGAGCATGCACTCATATTGGAACTATTAAAAGATATAGGGGATGAAATGGTTGATATAAAGGTTATACCTGACCTATGTGAGTTTATGACGCTTCGTGGCGGGATTGATGAGCTTGATGGCCTGCCGATTATAAGTCTTCAGGATACTCCGTTGTATGGCTGGAACATCGTCATAAAAAGGACCTTTGATATAATATTCTTCATCATTGCAATAATCTTAACTGCACCACTTTTTTTATTAATATCACTCCTGATTAAAATAACATCCATTGGACCCATATTCTATAAACAGGAGAGGATGGGGCTGGATGGTAAGAAATTTATCACCTATAAATTCCGCACAATGATGGTAAATGCAGAAGAAAATACCGGACCTGTATGGGCAAAGGAGAATGATGAAAGAAAGACTACTATAGGCACTTTTTTAAGGAGGACAAATCTTGACGAAATGCCGCAATTCTTTAATGTCCTTAAAGGGGATATGAGTATTGTAGGACCAAGACCTGAGAGACCTGTATTTGTGGAGCAGTTCAAAAAATCAATACCTCAGTATATGTTGAGACACAAAATGAAGGCAGGCATAACTGGCTGGTCACAGGTAAATGGCTGGAGGGGGAATACATCCATAGAAAAGAGAATTGAATATGACCTATATTATATTGAAAACTGGTCATTGATGTTTGATATTAAAATTATACTGATGACCCTGTGGAAGGGGTTTAAAAATGCATATTAATCGGCCGTCAGTCAATAGTCGTGAGTCAACAGTCGTGAGTCAATAGTCAAAAACATGAAAATAATTGCCATCATTCCTGCCAGATATGCCTCTACAAGATTCCCCGGCAAACCCCTCGCAATGATAAATGGCAAACCCATTATACAATATGTCTTTGAAGCTGCATCAAAAGCGTCTCTGATTAACAGGGTTATAGTTGCCACTGATGACGAAAGGATTTTTAGAAAAGTTAAAGAATTTGGCGGGGAGGCATGGATGACCTCATCTAATCATATATCTGGGACAGATAGAATTTCAGAGGTTGCAAAAAAGATTGATGCGGATATAATAGTAAATGTGCAGGGGGATGAACCATTAATAGAACCAGAGGTAATTAATCAGGCAGTTGAGCCGTTTATTAATCAGAACTCAGAATTATATATGGGGACAATCTGCACAGAAATTAAGAGTGAAGATGAATTAAAAGATCCCAATGTAGTAAAGGTTGTCATTGACCGCAGTGGCTATGCACTCTATTTCTCCCGTTCACCTATTCCATATAATAGAGATAAGTGGGCAAGTGGGCAAGGGGGCAAGGAATCACTTGAATCCTCGAACCCTCGAACCCTTGAACCCTGCTATTATAAGCATATAGGACTTTATGTCTATAGGAAGGACTTCCTTATAAAATTTTCTGAACTTTCCCCAACCCCCCTTGAAGAGACAGAGAAATTAGAGCAGTTGAGGGTATTGGAGCATGGCTATAAAATAAAAGTAATAAAGACAGATTATGATTCAATCGGTGTTGATACACCGGAGGATTTGGAAAGGGTAAAGCAAGCAATGAGCAATGGGCAACGAGCAATGAGTAAAACTCGCTCCTAAATACTTACTACTCGTTACTCATTGCTAATTGCTTAAGATTTTGTATATGAACAAAACTAAATATATCTTTGTTACAGGTGGTGTCCTTTCTTCTCTTGGAAAAGGTCTGGCATCAGCTTCTATAGGTGCCCTCCTTGAAGCGAGAGGACTTAAAGTAACACTGTTAAAAATGGACCCATATATAAATGTAGACCCTGGCACAATGAATCCGTATCAACATGGAGAGGTTTTTGTTACTGATGATGGTGCGGAGACAGACCTTGACCTTGGTCACTACGAGCGATTTGTCAACACGAAGATGACAAAGGCAAACAATGTTACCACAGGTAAAATATACAAATTAGTTATAGATAAGGAGAGGAAAGGGGATTATTTAGGTGGAACAGTTCAGGTAATCCCACATATAACAGATGAGATAAAGAAATGCTTTTTAGCTGTCAGAGATAACTTTGACATTGTTATATGTGAAATAGGTGGAACTGTTGGAGATATAGAGAGCCTCCCATTTCTTGAGGCAATGAGACAATTCAAGTTTGATATGGGAAGAGAGAATATTCTCTACATTCATTTAACCCTTGTTCCCTATGTCAGGACCGCTGATGAACTCAAGACAAAACCAACACAACACAGTGTAAAGGAATTGCGAGAAATAGGTATACAGCCCGATATATTACTCTGTCGAACAGAGAAATTACTCTCAGATGACCTAAAGAGAAAGATTGCCCTGTTCTGCAATGTAGATAAAGAATCGGTTATTACAGCCAGAGATGTGGATAATATATATGAAGTCCCACTTGCCCTTCATCAGGAGAGTCTGGATAATATTATTATAAACCTCCTGCATCTCAATACAAAACCTCCAGACCTTTCACCATGGGAAAGTATTATAAAAAGGATAAAGGAACCCAAAGGCGAGGTTGCTATTGCTATTGTAGGTAAATATGTGGAATTGAAGGAGTCTTACAAAAGCCTCTATGAGGCATTAACACACGGTGGAATAGATAATGATGTGAAGGTAAAACTAAAGTGGGTAGATGCGGAGGAGATAGAAAAAAGTGGGTCTGAAGGGGGACTTAAAGATGCCGATGGGATTCTTATTCCAGGCGGGTTTGGGTCAAGAGGAATAGAGGGAAAGATAACAGCTATAAGATATGCCAGAGAAAACAAGGTGCCGTTCTTCGGGATATGTCTCGGGATGCAGTGTGCTGTCATTGAATTTGCAAGGAATGTCTGCGGACTTACAGATGCCAGCAGTTCTGAATTCAATCCATCTACACCCAACCCTGTAATAGATATACTTCCGGAGCAAAATAATATAATAAACAAGGGTGGAACAATGAGACTCGGTGCATATCGCTGTCAGCTTAGAAAGGACTCACTTGCCTTCAGGGCTTATGGAAAAAGAGAGATTTCCGAAAGGCATAGACATAGGTATGAGTTTAACAATAAATACAGGATGCAGCTTGAAGAGGCAGGGTTAAAAATCAGCGGCTTATCACCTGAAGGGAATTTAGTTGAGATAATAGAGATTGAAGACCACCCGTGGTTTCTTGCAGGACAATTCCATCCTGAATTTAAGTCTTCACCAAAAAATCCACATCCCTTATTCAGGGAATTTATAAAGGCATCACTAAATTATAAAAGGTCATGAAAGAAATTATTGTAGGCAAAGTCAAAATAGGGGGAGAAAATCCCCTCATCTTAATTGCAGGTCCCTGTGTAATAGAGAGTGAGAAGTCTGCACTTGATACAGCGGAAAAACTTAAAGATATTTGTAAGGAGATTAATATCCCCTTAATTTACAAATCATCCTATGACAAGGCAAACAGGACTTCTGTCAAGTCCTTCCGTGGTGTCGGTCTAAAAAAAGGCTTAAAGATATTGAAAAAGGTAAGAGATAAATTTAATATCCCTGTCCTCTCTGATATTCATAAGGAGGAAGATATTAAAGAGGCGGCAGATGTGCTTGATATAATACAAATACCTGCATTCCTGAGCCGTCAAACAGATTTGATAATTAAAGTCGCAAAGACTGGCAGAGTAGTAAATGTAAAAAAGGGGCAGTTCCTTGCACCATGGGATGTAAAGAATATAATCAAAAAGATAGAATCCACGGGAAATAAAAAAATCCTGATTACAGAGAGAGGTGTCAGCTTTGGATATAACAATTTAATAGCTGACATGAGGTCGCTACCAATAATGAGGGGTTTTGGCCACCCTGTAATCTTTGATGCCACCCATTCCCTCCAATTACCAGGCGGAGCAGGAAACTCTTCAGGCGGACAGAGGGAATTTGTCCCTCATATTACAAGGGCAGCAGTGGCTACAGGATGCGATGGAATCTTTATGGAAGTCCATCCCGACCCTGATAAAGCACCCTGTGATGGACCAAACATGCTTAAGATGGACAACCTCCCTTCCCTTTTAAAACAGATAAAAGAGATTGACAGAGTTGTTAAATCCCCCCTCGCCCCCCTTTAAAAAGGGGGATTTTATTTCTTCTCCCTCAGCCTCAGAAACGGTTCAAACAAATCAATTGGAATCGGAAATATGATTGTTGTGGCATTTTCTGATGCAATCTCACGGAGTGTCTGTAAGTATCTAAGCTGTAATGCTGAAGGCTGTGTGGCTATTATCTCTGCGGCATCTGTTAGTTTCTGGGCAGCCTGATATTCACCCTCTGCATTTATTACCTTTGCCCTTCTCTCCCTTTCTGCCTCAGCCTGTTTAGCCATTGCCCTCTGCATCTCCTGTGGTAAATCCACATGCTTAACCTCCACATTTGTCACCTTTATACCCCACGGGTCAGTGCGTTTATCAAGTATTGTCTGAAGATTTAAATTTATCTTATCCCTTGCTGAGAGGAGTTCATCCATCTCTGCGGCACCAAGTATGCTCCTCAATGTTGTCTGTGATAACTGGGATGTTGCATAAAGATAGTCTTCAACCTCAATTACCGCCTTCTCAGGAATGATGACCCTGAAATATACAACTGCATTTACCTTCACCGATACATTGTCCCTTGTTATTATATCCTGTGGTGGGACATCCAGGGCTATCAATCTTAGGCTGACCCTAACCATTTTATCAATCCCAGGCAGGACAATAATTAAGCCAGGTCCCTTCGTACTTAAAAATCTACCCAGCCTGAAAATTACACCCCTCTCATACTCCCTTAATACTTTTATAGATGAAAGTATTAAAAGGGCAATTACTATAATAAAAATTGGTATTCCACCCATTTTGACCTCCCCCTAAAAAGTGTCAGAGCCGCAAAGAGTCAGAGTGTCAAAGGAAAATATCAAGACTTTGACACTTTGACACTTTGATACTTTGACACTATTAATTTTAATCCCTCAACCCCTGTTACCACCACTTCGCTTCCGCCCTTTATCTCCTCGCTGCTGTGTGCATCCCATAATTCACCATGGATAAATACCTTGCCTTCACCCTTTATATCGGATTCCGCAACCCCCATTTCTCCAATCAATCCCTCCTTTCCAGTTGTTGGTTTTTTCCGCTGTATCTTTATACCTGCACCTACCAAAAACAGGAAAAAGGCAGCGGTCCCCGCAGCAGCAGGTAGAATCAGATACAGGGAGATTTTCATATATGGCGCAGGAGATTCAATCAGCATAATTGAGCCAAGGACTAAAGATATAATTCCGCCAAGGGTAAGGGCGCCATAACTTGTCACCTTTATCTCAAGAATAAACAGGATAATGCCAAGCAATATGAGTAACAGCCCTGCATAATTTACAGGGAGTGCCTGTAGTGAATAGAATGCCAGTATGAGTGATATTGCCCCCACTATCCCCGGCAATATAGCCCCAGGA
>MHDI01000033.1 GCA_001804915.1 Nitrospinae bacterium RIFCSPHIGHO2_02_FULL_39_82
AAGGAGGAAGAATGATTAGAAAAATAATAGGTATTGCGGTAATGTTAGCGGTTTTTACAACTACAGCATGGGCAATCGAGGTTGACCCGTCTGTCCCGGCATATCAAAAGGTGTCAGGAGTATCAGGAAGCCTTAGCAGTGTAGGCTCGGATACGATGAACAACCTCATGACCCTCTGGGCAGAGGGGTTTGCAAAGATTTATCCAAATGTAAAGGTTCAGATTGAAGGAAAAGGCTCCACTACGGCGCCGCCTGCATTGATTGAAGGGACATCTCAGTTTGGTCCAATGTCAAGGGCTATGAAAAATGAGGAGATTGACAAATTTGAGAAAAAATATGGATACAAACCGACACCCATGAGAACCTCTCTGGATGCCCTGGCTGTCTATGTAAATAAGGATAACCCTTTAAACGGATTATCCTTTACACAGGTAGATGGTGTATTCTCCAAGACAAGGAAGGGCGGAGCTAAGGAGAATGTCAAGACATGGGGACAGCTCGGTCTGACAGGTGATTGGGCAAACAGACCAATCAGTCTTTATGGCCGTAATTCTGCGTCAGGAACCTACGGGTATTTTAAGGAGCATGCGCTGTTTAAGGGGGATTATAAGGATGAGGTTAAGGAGCAGCCAGGCTCTGCCTCTGTTGTTCAGGGCGTAACTGAAGACCGATATGGAATAGGGTATAGCGGTATCGGATATATAACTTCAGGTGTGCATGCCCTCCCCTTATCGCTGAAAGAGGGGGAGACCTTTAAAGAGACTACCATGGAGAATGTAATAAGCGGTTCATATCCGCTTGCAAGATTTCTCTACCTTTATATTAATAAGTCTCCCAATAAGCCCCTCGACCCTCTTATAAGGGAGTTCTGTAAGTATATATTCAGCAGAGAAGGGCAGGAGGTTGTTATAAAGGATGGTTATATGCCGATTCCGGTAAAGGTTCTGAAAGAAGAATTGAGTAAGCTGGAGTAAAAATCTTTTTCTTTTTTATGTCCCATAAAATAAGCAATCGCAGAAAGAGACTTATTGACAAGGCAGCCAGATGGGTTGTAACTATTGGTGGTGCGGCTATAATTGCATGGCTTGCTGCTATTTTTATTTTTATATCAATAGAAGTCTATCCATTATTTGGCAAACCGAAAACAGGAGAAGTTTTTAGCTTTAAGATTGATGGAGATTTTCGTCCTGCTGCAATTGGGATGGATGGGTATCATGAGTCATCTTATATCATTGGTGATGATGGGAGGGTCTTTTTCTTTTCGCCTGCTGGAGGGCAGACTATCCTGAAGGGGCTGAATCGGCTAAACAATTTAAAGGATTCCAAAATCACTTCAGTCTCCCGCTCTGGCGATAACAGGGAACTTGCCTTTGGGACATCCGATGGGGGTATCTTAAGTGTAAAGATAAAATACAAAATTAATTATGATAGTAATAATAAAAGGATTATTGAGTCGGAAATAGAGGAGAATGATTTAATTCAGATTATCCCGGAGAAGACGCCGATAAAACTTGCTGCCTTTGGCAAAAAGGAATCGGATATTGCAACCGCTGTTTATACAGAAGACAGAAGATTTTTATTGTATGGGAGAAAGACCACTGAGTCTCTCCTTGACGGTGTAAAGACCGAGGATTTTCATGCCGACCTTTCTTCTTTTATAAATGATAAGATAACCTCACTTGCAATGGATGGTTTTCTTGAGAATCTCTATGCCGGGGCTGAATCCGGTAATATATACCATTTTGATATCAGGGAAAGGTCGTCTCCAAAGCTTATTAATACTGTTAAAGCGAGCATCAGCCCTATTACTGCCCTATCCTTTCTGCTTGGCGATGTCTCCCTTGTTGCCGGTGATGGACAGGGGGGGATAAATATCTGGTTCAGGGTAAGGGACGAAACTGCTGAAACAGGGTGGAGATTAAAAAAGATACATACTTTTAAATCACAGAACGGGGCGATAACCTCTATCTCCCCATCCATACGGGGAAAGGGCTTTCTGACTGCATCATTGGATGGAACGGTATATTCCCATTTTGCAACCTCCGAGCAGACGCGTTTCATTATACAGCACAGCAGCAAGCCGATTTATATGGTCTCATACTCGCCGAAAAATGACGGTCTCCTCTCCATTGACACTGAAAACATCCTCTATTATCAAACGATAAATGACCCGCACCCTGAGATTTCCCTTAAATCCCTCTTTGGCAGGGTCTGGTATGAAGGGTATGAAAAGGAAGAATATGTATGGCAGTCTACAGGTGGGACAGATGACTTTGAATCGAAATTCAGCCTTCTCCCCCTTATATATGGCACTTTAAAAGGGACAGTCTATGCGCTGTTGTTTGCCATACCTGTTGCTGTGCTTGGGGCAATTTATACATCCCTGTTTATGAAGCCGTGGTTAAAGGGGATTATAAAGCCTGTTATAGAGACTATGGCTGCACTCCCAAGCGTTATCCTTGGTTTTCTGGCAGGGCTCTGGCTCGCCCCTCTTGTGGAAAAGAGGATTCCTGCTATAATGCTGATGCTGATAGTGCTGCCGTTTTTATCAATACTCTCAAGCCTTCTGTATCGCTCCCTTCCGCCATCCTTAAAGAATAAATTCAACTCAGGGAATGAGTCTCTTTTGCTTATCCCTGTCTTTATTTTCGGGATGATTATCTGCTTATGGATGAATTACTATATAGAAAATCTTCTCTTTGCCGGGGATTTCAGAAACTGGTATTACAATACACTCGGGCTCAGATATGACCAGAGAAACGCACTTGTCGTTGGTTTTGCAATGGGATTCGCAGTCATTCCCATTATCTTTACAATCTCAGAGGACGCCTTATCCAATGTCCCCAAACATTTAATATCAGGCTCTCTGGCGCTCGGAGCTACATTATGGCAGACAGCCGTCAGGGTTGTCCTTGCCTCGGCAAGTCCGGGTATATTCTCTGCAATCATGATAGGCTTTGGACGGGCTGTCGGCGAGACTATGATTGTTTTAATGGCGACAGGAAATACCCCTATCATGGAGTGGAATATATTTAACGGATTTAGGACATTGTCAGCCAATATTGCAGTGGAGATACCGGAAGCGCCGGCAGGCGGCACACTCTACAGGGTGCTGTTCCTTGCCGCCCTCCTGCTGTTTATTATAACCTTTATGGTAAATACCGCAGCAGAGGTGGTAAGACAGAGACTGAAAAAGAGATATGCACAGATGTAAAAAAAATTAGCCACAGACTTACACAGACTTATGCACAGGAAATTATAAAATATATCCACAGATTTCACAGATTTTCACAGATTTAAAAAGAATGAGGTTTTAAAATCTGTGTCAATCTGTGGCTAATAATCTTTTTCTTTTGTTTTTTTATGAAAAAATTTATTAAAACAGGCGAGCCATTTATCTGGCTGACAGGCGGGGCAGTGGCAATAAGCATTATCATGATTGTTGCTATCCTGCTCCTTATAATGAAAAACGGGCTCGGTTTCTTCTGGCCATCGGATATAGCCCTATTAACGCTGAAAAATAACGAGAAGCTCCTCGGTCAGATTGTAAACAGAGAGGCGATACCGCAGCCAGGCGCAGAGCAGGGAACAATTCTAAAATACAGGATACAGCTTAAAATGGGCAACAGGGATATATACGGGCTCGATTTTAAATGGATTGATGTTGAGGATATAAAGGGCATTGACTATCCGGAAAACGCACTGTGCCTCGAAAGGCGCGAATGGGGGAATATGTATGGTTTTGTAAAAGAGCTGAAAATAGACGGGGCAGTTGTTTCAGTCGCAGATGGTAATATACGGTCTGCATTAAGCTCCTCTGTTGAAAAATACGGCGAGCTCCACAAAAGGATAGTCTTTGTGGCAAAAAAGGAGATCGGACAGATAAATTATGATATGGAGAGGCTCAGGCTTAAGATACGAAAGCTGGAGCTTGAATACGGAAAAGAAAATCCTGCTATAAAAGAAAGGATAGAGAATATTTCAAAGGAGATAGAAAGGGAGAAGGGGATGTATGAGAAAAAGTCTTTAGAGCTTGAAGAACTTTATAAGAAAAGCAGGGAGGCGGTTATTTTAATGTCAACTGCCGATGGAAAAGAAAAGGAGATACCTGTTTATAATGTTGTAAGGTCTTATATGCCGAATGATATGGGATATTTTAAAAAAACAGGAATTTACTTAAGCAGGTTATGGGAATTTGTCTCAGACGACCCGCGGGAGGCTAATACAGAGGGCGGAATATTCCCTGCAATATTCGGCACCGTTATGATGGTGATTATCATGAGTATTGCAGTTGTCCCCCTCGGAGTCCTTGCTGCCATATATCTGAACGAATATGCACGGCAGGGAACCCTTGTAAAAACAGTCCGCATAGCAGTGAATAATCTGGCAGGCGTCCCTTCAATAGTTTTTGGTGTCTTCGGCATCGGATTTTTTATATACTTTATCGGCGGAACCATTGACAAACTCTTTTTCCCTGAGATGCTCCCGGCACCCACTTATGGAACAGGAGGCATACTGTGGGCATCAATGACGCTTGCCCTTCTCACTGTTCCTGTGGTAATAGTTGCAACAGAAGAGGGGCTTTCCGCAGCTCCGAGAGAATGGAGGGAAGGGTCTTTTGCCCTTGGTGCAACGAAATTTGAGACAATCTGGAAGGTCATTCTGCCGAGTGCGGCGCCCGGTATAATGACAGGGCTTATCCTTGCAATGGCAAGGGCAGCAGGGGAGGTAGCGCCGCTGATGATTACAGGTGTTGTAAAGCTGGCTCCGTCTCTCCCACTCGACTGGAACTATCCCTTTTTGCACCTTGAGAGAAAATTTATGCACCTCGGTTTTCACATATACGATGTGGGATTTCAGTCTCCCAATGTTGAGGCTGCAAAACCGATGGTCTATACCACAACACTCCTCCTGATTGGAGTGGTTGTCCTTTTAAACATTTTTGCAATCCTTATAAGGAACAGGCTGAGAAAAAAATATGTCTCATCAACCTTTTAAAGGAAAGCAATGAGCAATGAGTGCTGAGCAATGAGTAAAAAAACTCGTTGCTCGTTGCTCGTTGCTCATTGCTTATTACTATGGATATTTCATTTAAGATTGAAAAAGTTAATGCCTTTTACAATAATACTGTAGCATTGAAGGATGTAAGCTTTGATATTCCTGAAAAATCTGTTACTGCCGTAATAGGTCCATCGGGCTGCGGAAAGAGCACCTTTATAAGATGCCTGAACAGGATGAACGACCTGATACTGGTGTTCAGACTTGAGGGCAGGATAATCTATAATGGAATGGATATATATTCGGAAGATGGGGATGTCATCGCCATAAGAAGACAGATAGGCATGGTCTTTCAGAAGCCGAATCCTTTTCCAAAGAGCATATATGAAAATACGGCTTACGGGGTCAGGATACAGGGTGTCAACAAAAAAGAGACTCTTGATGATGTTGTGGAAGCGAGCTTAAAAAAGGCAGCTTTGTGGGATGAGGTAAAGGACAGATTGCATGATTCAGCCTTTTCCCTTTCAGGCGGACAGCAGCAGAGGCTCTGCATTGCAAGGGCCCTCGCTGTAGAGCCGAAGGTCATACTATTTGATGAGCCGTGCTCAGCCCTCGACCCGATTGCAGCGGCAAAGATAGAGGACTTGATTACCGAATTAAAAAAAGATTATACTGTGGTAATTGTAACGCACAATATGCAGCAGGCTGCCAGGGTATCGGAATACACAGGCTTCTTTATGCTCGGCGAGCTGATTGAGTTTGATAATACTCAAAAAATATTTACAGCCCCGTCAAATAAAATGACGGAAGATTATATAACGGGAAGGTTTGGATAAGCTATTAACTAACGACTGACAACCTACAACTTACAACTTATAAGTGTTGTTAGTGGTTAGTTGTAAGTTTAAAATAAAGGGGAGGTTTTGCATGACACGAGAGGCATATCATAAGGCATTGCAGGAGCTTGAAGATGAATTGCTTAATATGGGTGAGATGGCAATAAATGCTATAAAGGGTTCTGTGGAATCACTAAAGAAGAGAGATATAGAGGCATCAAAAGAGATAATAAAGAATGACCTTTTGATAAATAAAAAGAGATTTGAAATAGAAGAAAGGTGTCTGCTTCTGATAGCAACTCAGCAGCCGATGGCTGTAGATTTAAGGACAATTGCTGCCATATTAAGCATTATTACAGATATTGAGAGAATTGCCGACCATGCCGAAGGAATTGCCAAGATAAATGTAATGATAGGAAAAGAACAACTGGTAAAACCACTGATAGATGTGCCGAAGATGGCTGATAAAGGACTATTGATGCTGGATAGATGTCTCAAGGCATTTATAACCAGGGATGCAGATACTGCCAGGGCGATATGTGATGAAGATAATGAGGTGGATAGCCTTTATGACCATATATATAGGGAATTACTGTTTTTAATGATAGAAAATCCCAAGATTATTGAAGGGGCTACTTATCTTATATGGGTTGCACATAATCTTGAAAGGATTGCAGACAGGGTTACAAATATAGCAGAGAGGGTTGTCTTTATGGTTACAGGGAGGATGGAAGAAATTAATGTATCTAAATATTAAACCAGTGAAAAGTTATAAACTTGAAACTTTATTATTATGTTTCTTGACATTATAAAGGCAATCATTCTTGGGATTGTTGAAGGTGTAACGGAATTTTTGCCTGTATCTTCAACAGGACACTTGATTTTAACAGGTAATCTGCTTTCCTTCACAGGTGAGAGGGCAAAGGTTTTTGAGATATTTATCCAGCTTGGCGCCATACTTTCGGTAGTATGGCTATATCGGAAAAAACTCCTTTCCGTAATCACCAATATTGGAACTGAAAAGGCAAATAGATTTCTGGGTAATCTCTTTCTTGCATTTCTCCCTGCTGCGGTAGTTGGCCTGATGACACATGTTTTAATAAAGAAATACCTTTTTAATTCTGCTACGGTTGCAATGGCGTTAATTCTCGGTGGTGTCCTCATATTGGTTATTGAGAGGATTGTAAAGGATGCCAGGATATTTGAAGTTGATAATATTACTCCGCTATTAGCACTTGGAGTTGGCATTGCCCAGATGCTCTCGCTTTTTCCGGGTGTATCAAGGTCTGCGGCTACAATAATGGGTGGTTTGGTCATTGGATTTGACAGGAAGACAGCAACGGAATTCTCTTTTTTCCTTGCGATACCAACCATGTTTGCCGCTACATTCTATGACCTCTTTAAAGGTATTGGATATCTCTCAATAACTGACTTTCCTGTTTTTGCAACAGGCTTCATCATCTCTTTTCTCTCAGCAATACTTGTTATAAAGGCATTTCTTGGATTTGTAACACGACACAACTTTATAGTATTTGCATACTACCGTATTCTTTTTGGTATACTTGTTTTCCAAATCCCGCTTTAGCGGGATTTTAAACCGTCCAGCACATCTATTTATTTACCCTATCTCAGACCTGTCCAGTTCATTCCTGATATTTTCCGAATAGATATTTAGAGAAACAGCAGATGTCATTATTTCACCAAGCCACTCCTCTACCTCATCCTCTGTAAAATCCCCCTGCTCAAGTTTATTTGCGAGGTCTATAAATACTTCGCATTCCTTCTTTAAGCCTTTAATAAGTCCGTTCAGATTTTCGCTGATTGCTTTTTCATCACTCAACCGTCCCCCCCCTTTTTTTCGCAGATACAAAAATATTTATACATTTTTTTACCTTCACGGTCAAATTAAATTCTTTCATTCTATAAATACTTGTGCTATAAATTTAACCGTTGTTATCATAAATTAAGCAATTTTATTAGGGTGAGGGTGCAATGGCAAAAGAAAAAATTCCTTATATAAAAGTTAAGCCGCCGGGTAAAAAGGCTTCTGAATGGGTCAAGAAGGATAGTCAGTATGTATCTAAGTCCTACACAAGGACATATCCATTGGTTGTTGAGAGGGCATACGGGATGACAGTTGAGGATGTGGATGGGAATAGATACCTTGACTTTACAGCAGGTATAGCCACATGCTCTACAGGACACTGTCATCCGAGGATAGTTGATGCCATAACGAGGCAGGCAAATAAATTAATACATATGTCAGGGACAGACTTTTATTATACCTCCCAGATTAAACTTGCAGAGAAACTTTCAAAAATAACACCCGGTAAAAAAGGAAAGAGGGTATTCTTTGGTAATTCAGGGGCAGAGGCAATAGAGGCATCATTTAAACTTGCACGATTTCATACAAAGAGGACTCTCGTAATTGCCTTTTATGGGGCATTTCACGGAAGGACAATGGGTGCACTTTCACTGACTGCAAGTAAAGTAGTCCAAAGGAGGGGTTTTAGACCACTGATTCCCGGTGTAAGCCATGTCCCCTATGCTTACTGCTATCGCTGTCCCCATCATCTCGCATATCCTGACTGCAATATCCAGTGTGTAGAATGGATAGAGGATGTCCTATTCAGAACTACTATACCTCCTGAAGAAGTGGCAGCAATAATAGTTGAACCTATACAGGGTGAAGGAGGCTATGTTGTCCCTCCAAAGGAGTTTCACCAGCATCTCTTCAAGCTTGCAAAAAAATATGGCATCCTTTATGTTGCCGACGAGGTTCAGTCAGGAATGGGAAGGACAGGAAAATTGCTGGCATCAGAGCATTTTGGTGTAATACCTGATATTGTGGCAATTGCAAAGGGTATAGCCTCAGGCTTGCCATTGGGTATAACAATAGCATCATCAGAGATTATGGACTGGAGTCCCGGCTCTCATGCAAGCACATTTGGAGGCAATCCTGTTTCATGTGAGGCAGCACTTGAGACAATAAAACTCCTTGAAGAAAGCTTAATAGAAAATGCAAGGGTGGTCGGTAATTTTATACTCAAAAAACTTGATAACATGAAAAAGAAATATGAAATTATAGGTGATGTCAGGGGAAAGGGTCTGATGATAGGTGTAGAATTAGTAAAAGATAAAGTGACAAAACAGAGGGCTGAAAAGGAGAGAGGGGAGATAATAAATAAATGTTTTCAAAAAGGCTTACTCCTCCTCGGCTGTGGTCCTAATTCCATAAGATTCATGCCTCCATTGATTGTAACAAAAAAAGATGCAGACACCGCCCTATCTATTTTTGAAGATGTTGTAAGAAATTATAAATAATAAAGCGTCAGACTGTCTATGACCACTGACTTATCATTTATAACGAATGAAAAAAATCAAAGCCTGAAAGACAGGTTTGAAGTCCTGATAAAAGACACCTCTTTTTTTGACTGTCTTGCAGGATATTTCTATACAAACATATTTATGGAAAAAATAGGCCAAAAGCTAATATGAAAAACTTTATAACAAACAGCAGCGCTGAAAACCTAAAAAAACGCTTAATAGAATTGATTCAAAAAAGTGATGGATTAAAATTTTTGGTAGGTTTTTTCTATTTTTCAGGAATAAGAGAATTATATGAAGGATTAAAAGAAAAACCAGACATAAACATCAAGGTGCTGGTAGGTTTAAATGTTGATAGAACAAATTTTGGTCTCCTTGAGTTTGCCGATAAGGACACCCATCTGTCAGACGAAGAAAGATGTTATAAGTTTCTGCAATCGGTTAAAAAATCTCTCAACTCGGAAGATTTTGACACACAGGAATTTTATCGGCAGGTTAGGTATTTTATTAAACTCATCGGCGAAGGCAGACTGATAATCCGCAAGACATACAATCCAAACCACGCCAAGATTTATCTGTTCAAATTAGAGGAA
>MHDI01000034.1 GCA_001804915.1 Nitrospinae bacterium RIFCSPHIGHO2_02_FULL_39_82
GACATTCAGCCCTGGGATATAAATCTCCGGTATCATTTGAGCTGGAGACTATGGTAGCCTAACTTAACTTTGTGTCCGTTAAATCGGGGGAAGATCATCGTTAATACTGCTAGTGCAATGATGGATTATTTGTTTTCTTTAAAATTATGAGTGAATCAATGAAAAATAACTGGCAAACAAAAAACTCAACGAGGTTAGCGATATTGTAAACGATTTAGGCCGCTCAATATGTTTTTAACTTATGAAAATAAAAAGTCGGAAAAAGAAATATTGGGCAGCACGAAAAAGGCTGCGCTAAAATCTCTTTCCGGCAAAGACTCCGTAAACAAACTGATACAGGGCGATAATCTGGCGATTCTCAAAGCCTTGCTGGAAGATTATAAATTGGGCGGCAAGGTTGACTTGATTTATATTGATCCGCCCTTTGCCACCAATGGGCATTTCAAGATGAGCGAAGGCAGGGCAAACACCATCAGCATGGCTAACGGTGATGATATTGCTTACAGCGATACATTGGTCGGCACCGGTTTTTTAGAGTTTTTACGAGAACGGTTAATCTTTTTGCGGGAACTGATGTCGGATAAAGCCTCAATCTACCTGCACATTGATTATAAAATCGGCCACTATGTGAAAATCATCATAGACGAAATTTTCGGCAGAAAAAATTTCAGAAACGATATTACCCGGATAAAATGCAATCCAAAAAATTTTAACCGCAAAGCTTATGGCAATGTTAAAGACTTAATTCTTTTTTATTCAAAATCCGAGAGTCCGACATGGAACGACCCGATAACTCCTTTTACGGAAGAAGATATTGCGAGGCTTTTCAAAAAAATTGACAAGGATGGGAGAAAATATACAACGATTCCCTTGCATGCCCCGGGAGAAACGGTAAGCGGAAGAACCGGCCAAGAGTGGCAGGGAATGAAACCGCCCAAGGGACGGCACTGGCGGAGCGAGCCGGAAGTCTTGGAACAATTGGATGAACAAGGGCTTATTGAATGGTCCGCCACCGGGGTGCCAAGAAAAAAGATTTTTGCAGATGAAAAAGAAGGCAAAAAAATGCAGGACATTTGGGAATTCAAAGATTCGCAATACCCGTCATATCCAACAGAAAAAAACTTAAATTTGTTGAAATTTATAATTAAGGCTTCATCCAACGAAGGAGATTTGGTTTTAGATTGTTTTTGCGGTTCTGGCACAACGTTAATTGCTGCACAAGAATTAAACCGAAAATGGATCGGGATTGATAAATCGGAACAGGCGATTAAGGTGGCGAAAAAACGATTGTCGGAAATACCCTCAAGTCTTTTTTCAAGACTTGATTATGAGATGTTAGTTCAAAAATAGGTGTATGAAGACAAAATAGATTAAAACCGGAATAATTTTTAAGCATAAACTAAAAATATTGTTTTATAAGGAGAAATTTTTAAAATGACAAATAAAAAATCAAAAGCCCTTTTTAAAAGGGCGAGGAGGTTAATCCCGGGCGGTGTTAACAGCCCTGTCAGGGCATTCAAATCTGTAGGCGGTGAGCCTCTGTTCATTAAAAGGGCTTCAGGCTCAAAAATCTATGATGCAGACGGAAATGAGTATATAGATTATGTGGGTTCGTGGGGTCCAATGATACTTGGGCATTCTCATCCTCAGGTAGTATCTGCACTTAAAAAGGCTATTGATAATGGAACAAGTTATGGTGCACCCACAGAATTGGAGATACGACTAGCAGAGATGGTTATAAAGGCATTTCCATCTATAGAGATGATCAGGATGGTAAATTCAGGGACAGAAGCCACAATGAGTGCCATAAGGCTTGCAAGGGCATATACTAAAAGAGACAGAATAATAAAATTTGAAGGGTGTTATCATGGGCATGCAGACAGTCTCCTTGTAAAGGCGGGGTCAGGTGCTGTGACACTTGGTTTACCTGATAGCCCGGGGGTTCCTGCCGATTTTGCAAAGAATACAATTACCCTTCCATTTAATAATATCGGGATAGTAGAGGATTTTTTGAATAGGGAAGGGGAGACAATTGCCTGCATAATACTTGAACCAATAATAGGAAATATCGGGGTTGTTCCTCCCCAAAATGGATTTCTGCAGGGACTAAGAGAGGTTACAAAGAAATATGGAATCGTCCTCATATTTGATGAGGTAATGACAGGGTTCAGAATAGCATATGGCGGTGCACAGGAGTTGTACAATATAAGTGGAGACCTCACATGCCTTGGCAAGATTATCGGAGGCGGGCTTCCTGTTGGTGCTTATGGCGGGAAGAGGGAGATTATGGAGATGGTAGCACCTGCTGGACCAGTCTATCAGGCAGGCACACTTTCAGGCAATCCCCTTGCAATGACAGCAGGCATTGAAACCCTGAAGATATTATCCAAGACAGGTGTTTATAAAAAGTTAGAGAAAATCTCTGATAAGCTGTGCAAGGGAATGGAGAAAGGGGCAAGGGAGGCTGGAATACCTGTCTATTCAGCAAGGGTAGGTTCAATGTTCTCCATGTTCTTCACAGACAGAGAGGTAATAGACTACGCAACAGCAAAGACCTCTGATACGGTAAGGTTTTCCAAATATTTTTCTATGATGTTGAAGGGTGGTATATATTTAGCCCCATCCCAGTTTGAGGCAGGTTTTGTATCTCTTGCACATTCTGACAACGATATTGATAAGACGATAGAGATAAGCTGCCTCTCCATTAAAAACATTTGACACTATTGGGCTATTAACTAATATAATAGCTAATTATTAATTGCTGATATATGCAAATTAAATTGGCAAAGACAGCAGGATTTTGTATGGGTGTAAAAAGGGCAATGGATATTGTCCTTGATGCCGTTGAAGAGGAAAAGAACGGACTTTATACATACGGTCCGTTAATTCATAATCCGCAAGTGATAGATATGCTTGAGGCAAAAAATATTAAAGTGGTTAAGAATTTAGATGGTGTTGAATCGGGAAGGGTAGTGATAAGAACCCATGGTATAACTCCTGCCATCAGGAAGGAGATGAAATCAAAAGGATTTAAGATAAGTGATGCTACCTGTCCTCTCGTTGCGAGAGTCCAGTCAATTATTAAGAGGTACGTAAACAATGGTTATTATACCGTGATTATTGGGGATGAGGGTCATGCTGAGGTTGTTGGGCTTATGGGGTTCACCCTTGGAAAAGGATTTGTAATAGATTCGGTGGAGGATGTAGAGAACCTCCCTCCCATGGATAAGGTATGTGTGGTAGGGCAGACAACCCTGAATATTTCAAAGTATAAGGAAATTGCAGAGAGATTAAAGGAAAAATATTCTGATTGTGTTATTGCAGATACTGTATGTGATGCTACGGAAGAAAGGCAGGAGGAGGTATTGAAACTCGCAAAAGAAGTAGATGTCATGATTGTGGTAGGTGGAAAAAATAGTGCCAATACAACGAGACTTGCAAAACTCTCAGAAACCACAGGCACACCAACCTTTTTCATAGAGACAGAGGATGAGTTAAATTGGTTAATGTTTTCACATTTTAATACGGTTGGCGTTACGGCTGGTGCATCTACACCAAACTGGATAATTATGAGGGTAATTGAAAAATTGAGAGAGATTGAAAGAATGAAGAAGAGGGGGGCTTTGAGATATATATATAATGTATCAAGGTTCCTCATCATGAGCAATATATACATAGCTGCAGGTTCTTTATTTTTAACTTATGGAATCTCTCTTCTTGGCGGTATAGAGCCATCACCCGTTTTTATGATAATATCATTTCTTTATTTCTTTTCCATGTATAACATAAACCACCTTTCAGACAGGGAGAGTGTAAAGATTAATGAACCTGATAGAGTAATGTTTTATGAAAGGAATAGAAATACCCTGTTGATAGCCGGTATATCTGCTGCTGTAGTCTCATTATTTCTATCTACTTTTGCAGGGGTTGCGCCATTCTTGATAATGCTAATTTCTATATGTCTGGGAATTGTTTACAGCGTTAAAATTATTCCTTCTTACCTTTCAAAATATATTAGATATTCAAGACTTAAGGATATCCCTGCTTCAAAGGATATCTTTGTTGCTGTTGCATGGGCAACCGTATGTGTCCTTGTTCCAGTATCGGCAATAGGAGGGGGAGGACGATTTATTGTAACGACAATATCATTTTTATTTGTATTTCTGATTTGTTATATAAGGTCGGTATTATTTGATATAAGAGACATTCAGGGGGACAGATTTGTTGGAAGGGAAACAATTCCTATCATAATAGGTAAGGAAAAGACAAAAATTTTCCTTTTTATTCTTTGTGGTGTGGTAGCAACAGGTCTATTTCTCTCTTCATTTCTGGGATGGATATCAAGCCTTGGGTATCTTTTTATAGTCACCATTATTTATACAGTTTTTTATCTCTTCCTTTATCATAAGAGGATAATCTCACAGGGATTATCATGTGAAGGTGTGATAGATGGCAAATTTATTCTCACAGGGATTGTTGCCTTTACATGGTCTCATATTTAAGAATTTTTAAAAGGGTATGAAAAAATTTTAATTATTTTTCTTGACATGGATTTAAACTTTGTGTAACTTATCACTTTGTTTTCTTCAAACCATTAAAAAAGACTTTTGAGGAGGGGTCTTATTTAATTGTGTCTTATCTTTATAATCATTCCATAGTACCTATTTTTTTTAAGAGGAGGAGAAGATGAATTCTTTGAGAAAAAGCTGGGTTAATAGATTTTCTTTTTTATTTTTAATACTTTTTGTTTTTACTCTTATCATTCCAATGGGCTATAGTGCATCAATTTCTTTAAAGGAGGCTTTTGCTACTGAAGCTCCTGCATCTGCAGGAGGGGAACATGCGAAGGGTGAAGAGGGGAAAAAAGTGGAAGGGGAAAAGAGCCAATATAAGCCTGCATCAAAACTTAAGGTGGAGGATTATCCAATCGTTAAGGGTTTTAACAGCCGTATAGCAGTATGGATAGTGGCACAGCTCCATCTCTTCTTTGGTGCATTTGTTCTTGCCGTTCCTATATTTGTTCTTGTCATAGAGGGTGTAGGTCTTGCAACTAAGGACGAGAGATATGACCACATGGCACATGAGTTTATTAAGGTCAGTATGACCGCATTCTCAATCACAGCCTCACTTGGCGGACTCCTGGCATTCATGTTTGTTTCGTTCTACCCTGATTTCTTTAAATATATGGCAGGTATATTTGGAAAGACAATGATAATATATGCCATCCTTTTCTTTGGGGAGAGTTTCTGTCTATATGTTTATTATTACGGCTGGGATAGGCTGAATAAAGGATTCAGCAAGTGGGTGCATCTTTCGGTCGGGCTTATGTTGAATGTCTTCGGTATGACACTGATGGTACTATCCAATACATGGGCTTCATTTATGATGGCACCATCAGGTATTGATGATAGCGGTATATTTTTAGGAAATATATGGGCGGCAATAAGGGGACCATTGTGGAATCCTATAAACCTCCACAGATTTATTGCAAATATCGCATTTGGAGGGTCTGTAGTCGGCGCATATGCAGCCTTTAAATTTTTAAGTGCCAAGACTGATGAGGAAAAGGCACATTATGACTGGATGGGTTACACAGCAAACTTTATAGCAATTTTCGGTTTTTTACCATTACCTTTTGCAGGTTACTGGCTCATGAAGGAGGTATATAGCTATAGCCAGCAGATGGGCATAACCGCGATGGGTGGTGCATTTGCATGGCTCTTTATAATACAGGCAGTCTTGATAGGGTCACTCTTCCTTGGTGCAAACTATTACTTATGGTGTGGTATGGGGAGAATCAAGGGCTCCGAGAGATATACACCTGCAATTAAATATCTTGTTATAGTTATAGTTGGATGTTTTCTTGTATGGTTTACACCTCACACTCTCATAATGACATCAAAGGAGGTAACACAGGTAGGAGGGACACACCATCCTGTATTGGGGTCATTGGGTGTTATGTCTGCAAAGAATACTGCAGTTAATATGTTGATAGTTTCCACTTTCTTAAGCTTTATGCTTTACCGAAGGAGCAATAAGATAGCAACGGCATCATGGACAAGTACCGGGAATGCACTTCAGGTAGCACTCTTTACCGCCGCTGCTATAAATATTGTCACACTTGGGGTATATGGCTATTTTATACCGGCAAATATTAGAATAGGTCTATCAATCCCTCAAGTTATGACCACTTTAACTGTAATTATAGTAAGCTCTATAATAGATGCCTTTATGTATAAGGGTGCAAAGTCCACAGGACCAATTGAGTGGGGTAAGATGGCTCAACGTTCCCAGTATGCCCTCTTTTTATTAGCAATATCCTTTACTTGGCTGATGGGTTTGATGGGCTATGTCCGCTCAGCTCTCAGACAGCACTGGCATGTGTATACTGTATTAAGGGATAATTCAGTAGATGCCTTTACACCAACACTTGGATATGCAGCAACAATTATAACAATCTCTGTTTATATATTTATAGCCCTTGTTATTTTTGCATTCTGGATTGCAAACTTCAGCACAAAGAAGCAAAAAGTTGTAGAGGCATCACATTAAACCGGTATTATGAAGTTTGAAAGAATTAACTACATAAATATTAATGGAGGGGGAAAATGAAAGTCTTTGTCCGCATCGTAATTTTTAGTATTGTATTATCACTGTGTTATTGGGGTTTTTCAAACTACGGAATACCCCAGGTTATCCCGGAACCTCCACCGGTAGAAGAACAGATAAGCGGCTCTATGACGATGGACCAATACATAGCCCTCGGTGGAAAGATATTTAATGGAAAGGGGACATGCACCCTCTGTCATAACCCTGTGGGTGGAAGGGCCCCATTGTTAGATACGGGAGGTAAAGATGGTCCACCCGTAGGTGCAAGGGCGGCAGATAGAATAAAAGACCCAGGATATAAAGGTAAGGCAAAGACGGCTGAGGAATATATACATGAATCAGAGGTTGACCCATCAGCATTTGTTGTAGCAGGTTATGGTAAGCCTGGGACAAACGACACAGTGAGCCCGATGCCAGCTACAAACAAGGGTTCAATTGGGCTTTCAGAGGCAGAGATAGGTGCTGTAATATCATATCTTCAGAAGTCAGCAGGAGTTCAGGTAACAGTAAAACTGCCAACAGGTGCTGCACCAGTAGCAGCCGCACCGGCAGACGCAGAGCCTCAGAGCGCAAAAACACCTGAAGAGGCAATTAATAAGCATGGATGTCCAACATGCCATAAGATTCCAGGAATTGAGGAAGGCGGAGATATAGGGCCAGATCAGAAAGGATTGGCATCAAGGGCAGGTAAGAGGGTAAAGGGTTTGAGTGCGAGGGAGTATATAATGCAGTCCATAGTTAGCCCGGATGCTTATACAGTAAAGGGTTTTGAGCCGGGAACAATGCCTGCAGATTTAGGTGAAACGATGACAGTAAAGGAACTGGAGATGATTATTAAGTATTTGATGGAGAAAACAGGATAATGAGCAACGAGCAATGAGCAACGAGTGAAAACTCATTGCTTTCCACTCATTGCTCATTGCTACATATTAGGGGGAGGTTGATAATGAAAAAATTAATTCAGGCAGTAATATTGATACTGGTTTTTTATTTAATCTTAAAAGTTGGGATTCCTGCATTAGGTTCTTTCCTCCATCATGGGACATGGCCTGTGGTTCCTACAGCCCTCATGAGAATTTATATGTTCTTTGTCGTGGCAGGTGTCCTTCTGTATCTTACATTTAACGAAGAATCTGCAAAGGAACTCGGCAAACCAATAAAAGAGATTTATGGAAGCCCAGAAAAAGGTGGATTAAGAATGATTGTTATTGCAATCATTGCACTTTTTGGCGGGTATGTTACCTATCAGAATGTAAAACCGAGTTTTGAGGCACCTATAGAATTACGCTCTATACACCCTGCACCACCTTCATCAGTGGAGATGTGGGGAAAGACATATAACCTGATGACACTGACAAATCCATTCAGGGCAGATAAGGCAAATTATGAAAAGAATGCAAAAGAGGGTGGGATTGTATTTTTTAAGAACTGTTTTTACTGCCATGGTGACAAATTGGATGGCAAGGGTCATTATTATAGTGGAGTCTCCCCTCTGCCTGCAAACTTTGTTGATGTGGGAACAATAGCACAGCTTCAGGAGTCATTCTTATTTTGGAGAATCGGAACCGGTGGGCCTGGTCTTCCAAAAGAGGGTGCACCATGGCGTTCTGCAATGCCTATATGGCAGCATTTCCTGAGTGAAGAGGAGATATGGAAGGTAATCCTTTTTCTCTATGATTATACAGGACATTCACCAAGGACTTTTTAATAGTGTCAGAGTTCTTTATAGTATAGGAGGGTTTGAAAATGGAAGTCTTTCAGAAGGCACAGGGTATAATGACCAAGAATAACTTTATTATTGCAACTCCTAAATCAAAGGTATCTGATGTTGCATTGGCAATAATTAGTGGTGAAGTTAGTGGAATTCCGATTATAGACGATAATAAGAAAGTAGTAGGGGTTATAACGGAATTTGACATTATAAGGGCAATAAAAAAGGGGAAGAATATAAGAGATATAACTACAGAAGAGATAATGACCAGAAATCCAATTACTGTAAATGAAGATACTAATATAAACGATATAATTGATATATTGGAGACAAGACATTTTATCAGGGTTCCTGTTGTTGATAAAGATGGTAAATTAGTCGGTATTGTATCGAGAAGGGATATTTTAAAAGGAGTTACTGAATTTGATGGTGCGCCTCAGATATGGCTCTAAATTAACTGACAACTGACAACTTATAACCGTTGTAAGTAGGAGGTTGTCAGTTGTTAGTTAAAAGAAGGGGAGGTTAATAATGGGTAAAAAGGGTTTTAAACTGATTCTTGGGGTTTTATTTACAGTGATATTTATCTATTCGTCTGTTGTATTTGCTGAACAGGGTGATAAGGATAACGGAAAAAAGATTTATGAGAAGAAGTGCTGGTGGTGCCATGGTGAGAAAGGGGAAGGAAATGGACCTGCTGCAGAATTTTTAAATCCCCCACCCAGAGATTTTACACTTGGAGTCTATAAATATAAGAGCTCTCCTCCTGGGCAGGTTGCAAGGGATGAGGATATATTCAGGATTATAAGCGATGGTATGCCAGGCACAATGTTAGGTACAGCAATGCCTGCATGGAAGGATGTCCTGTCTGAAAAAGACAGGTGGGATTTAGTAGCGTATGTAAAGAGCATGACAGACCTCTTTCAGACGGAGAAGGCATCAGGAGAGATAAGCTTAGGCAGTGCAGTTTCTTCTTCAGAAGAAAGTATCAATAAGGGTAAAGAGGCTTTTAAAAAGGCAAAGTGCTTTGAGTGTCATGGTGAAAATGGAAAAGGGGATGCAATTAAAAAACTTAAGGATGACTGGGGTTTCAGGGTATGGCCCAGAAACCTGACAAAGCCATGGACTTTCAGGGCTGGGAGTGAGCCGAAGGATATATTTACAAGGGTATCAGTCGGCATCCCGGGCACCCCTATGCCAGCATTTGCTGACCCAAAGAGTGAGACTAAATTGACTGATGAAGAACGTTGGCATGTGGTTAATTATGTAAAATCTATTGCTGATGACACAAAGAAACTAAAAGAAGGTGAGATTGTTGTAAAAGCAAAATATGTGGAAGGGAATTTATCCGAAGATGTCCATGCCCCTGAATGGAATAATGCCCCGCCAACGGCATATCAATTGGTCCCACAGATTATTGCAAAGGAAAGATTTTTTAAGCCAACCATCGATGGTGTTACTGTTAGGGCATTATTTAATGATAAGGAGATAGCATTCCTTTTAGAATGGGATGACAGGACTAAGAGTGTCCCTGGAGATGCAGATGCAGAAAAACTGTCAGAAGGTGAAGTTTTTGAAGATGCAATTGCTATTCAGTTACCCACTTCAATCCCTGAGGCAATGCAGAAACCGTATTTCGGTCATGGTGATAAGGAAATGGGTGTAAATCAATGGTATTGGAGCAGTGGTAGTACATCAGGTGCCCAGACGGTAAAGGTTATTGATTCAACAGGTCTTGGGTCTGGAAAAGCACGAGATACTGCTAAGACTGATGTAAAAGGAAAAGGGGAATATAAGGCAGGTGTATGGAGGGTAATATTAAAGAGGAGCCTTACAACTGCAAATGCAAAGGATGAGCTTCAGTTTGAGGCAGGTAAATTTATACCAATAGGAGTTGCAAGTTGGGATGGTTCAAATGGAGAAAAGGGTTCCAAACATACCATGACCACATGGTACTGGGTATTGTTAGAGCCAAAGGCAGGGAGCAAAGTCTATACATATCCTGCCGCTGCTATAATAGTTCTTGTAGTAGGACAATTATGGTTTGCAAGGGGCATGAGAAAAGAGTATGAAAAATGAATAAGAACAGGAGGTGATGAATTAGTCAATAGTCAATAGTCAATGATATTAAAGGGAGGGTTTAAATAGATGAAGTCGCTAAAAATATTAATAAGCTTGATTGTATTTGCTTTGTTTCTTTCAGTAGGTATTAGTAATTCAATAGCTGATGAGAAAGATGGAAAGGCTATAGTTGACTCAAAGAAGTGCGGAAGCTGCCATAAGATGCAGGGTCCGCCGGATAAGACAATTGCAGATGTATTAAAGAGAAAGGCACCTGACCTATTCTATGCAGGGAGTAAGTTTAAAACGGAATGGCTTGAGAAATTTCTTCAGAAGCCGACTATTATAAGACCTGCAGGGACAGTATATTTGAATAATATTAAAATGGGTGATAAAAAGGATGAGATTGGAGATGTAAAGCCATGTGCATCCAATGTTTCAGCAAAAGAGGCACATGAAGTTACAGAATATCTTATGACCCTTAAAGAGCCAACTATGAAGACAGGTGTTATTGTTGATGAGAGTTTCTCAAAGGCAAAGGCAAAGGTACTGTTTGGCCAGAAAGAGGGATGCAGCGGTTGCCACAGGGATAAGGCTGATTCAGGCGGGACATCATGCCCGACACTTTACAATGCAGGTGAAAGGCTGAATCCGGACTGGGTTTTTGACTTTTTAAAGAATCCTCAGAAGTATGACCCAAAGATATGGATGCCAAGACGTGAACTTTCAGATGAAGATTTCATGCTTCTTGCAAAATTTTTGGCATCTTTGAAATAAATTGGAGGTGAAAAAAATAATGAAAAAGGTAAGTTTAATTGTTTTAAGTATTATGTTTTTAGGATTGATGATTACCCCTCTTGCAATTGCTGAAAAGGCAGAGGATAATTATAAGCTATACTGCTTTCAGTGCCATGGCTCAAAGGGAAGTGGTGGAGGTATTAACGCTGCTGCCTTATCAACTGCACCAAGAGACCACACAAGTGCTACAGAGATGAAAAAACTTTCAGATAAGGATATCTTCACTGCAATTAAAGAGGGTGGTGCAGCAGTCAGTAAATCAACCTTCATGCCGCCATGGAAGAGCATTTTAACTGACGACGAGATTAAAGACATGGTAAAGCATCTCCATAAGCTCTGTAACTGCTGAGAAAAAAGGTTTTAGAACGCAGATTTATCGGCTTAATAAAAAAAGAGGGGTAAGAAATCTTACCCCTCTTTTCGTTTTTAAAGAAATCATCTTAATTGTTATTAGCTTACTTTTTTTTGACAGTCTTTTCCTCTTTAGTTGAAGGTTTCACCCGTCTCTTTGGTTCAGCTGATATATCTCTATCTACAAGCTCAATAACTGCCAATTTAGCAGCGTCTCCTTTTCTGAAACCAACCCTGTATATCCGTGTATATCCACCTCTTCTCTCAGCATAACGTTTTGCAATTACATCAAATATCTTCTTCAGTACATCTTTATCTTTAATATATTCTGCAGCCCTTCTCCTTGTGCTCAGTGTTCCTCTTTTGCCAAGAGTAACCATCCTGTCAGCTATCCTCCTCAGTTCTTTTGCCTTTGCAAGGGTGGTCTCTATTTTTTCATAGAGCATAAGGGAGGTAACAAGATTTCTGAAGAGTGCTTTTCTATGAGCAGATGTCCTCCCCAATTTTATACCCTGTTTTAAATGGCGCATTTTAAATCTCCCTGCTAAAGATTAAGTTCCTCTTTATATTCGTCTATACTCATTCCAAGGATTAATCCCATTTCTGTCAGTATCTCTTTTATTTCATTCAGTGACTTTCTGCCAAAGTTCCTTGTCTTCAGCATTTCCTGGTCTGTTTTCTGAACCAGGTCAGCTATGATCTTAATATTTTCATTTTTAAGACAATTATATGCCCTCACGGATAGCTCCAGTTCATCTACACTCCGTTTGAGATTTGTAATAATCTTCTGTCGCTTTTCATCTACATGGGGACCTTTTACTTCAATCTCTTCCTCAAAATTTATAAATACCTGTAAATGGTCTTTAAGTACCTTGGCTGCATATGCAATGGTATCTTCGGACCTTATAGTCCCATTGGTCCACACCTCAAGTATTAACTTTTCATAATCTGTTGACTGTCCTACTCTTGTATTTTCTACTGTGAAATTTACCTTTTTTACCGGTGAGAATATAGAATCTATGGGTATCATCTGTATAGGCATCCCTTCTTCAGTATTTTTCTCGCCCGGTATATATCCTCTCCCTTTTTTTACAACCATCTCCACATCTAATTTCCCCCCTTTATCAAGGGTTGCTATAAGATGTTCGGGATTTAAAATCTCAACATCTGCATCTGCTTTTATATCCTTTGCTGTAACCTCTCCTTTTTTATCTGCATGAATAAATATGCTCTTTGGCCCTTCGGTATTAAGCTTTATTATGAGTTCCTTTATGTTGAGAATTATTTCTGAGACATCCTCTTTTACTTTAGGTATAGTTGAAAATTCATGATAAACACCATCAAATTTTACTGCTGTTATTGCGGCACCCTGAATAGAGGATAACAGATGTCTCCTGATGGCATTTCCTATCGTTGTGGCAAATCCCCTTTCAAAAGGTTCTGCAATAAATTTACCATAGGTATTTGTCAGCGTCTTTTTATCAGCCTCCAATCTCCTTGGTTTAATAAAACCTTCCCACGGTTTATTCATGAAACCTCCTATAAATATAACTTACAACTTACAACCAATAACTAACAACCAAATACAAGTTATAATTATAAGTTGTAAGTTATTAGTTGTTAGTTACTTGGAATAAAGCTCTACAATTAAATGCTCCTGAAGAGGTAAATTGATCTCTTCTCTGGTAGGTAGATTCTGTACAACCCCTTTCATAGATGAAGAATCCAATTGAAGCCATGCCGGAACACCTCTCTTGTCCACTTCTTTTAATGAATTCTTAATTACCTCCAGGTCACGGCTTTTTTCTCTAATCTCTATAATATCGCCCTTTTTTACCATATAGGAAGGGATATTAACCTTTCGACTATTTACAGTCAGATGATTGTGCCTGACAAGCTGGCGTGCCAGTTTTCTTGTAGGAGCGAATCCTAATCTATAAACCACATTATCAATCCGTCTTTCAAGAAGCTGTAAAAGACTCTCTCCTGTAACCCCTTTTTTTCTATCGGCTGTCCTGAAGTAATTCCTGAACTGCCTTTCCATTATGCCGTATATCCGTTTACCTTTTTGTTTTTCTCTCAATTGCATTCCATACTCAGATAATTTTACCCTGCTTTGCCCGTGCTGACCGGGCGCATAGTTTCTGCGGTCGAGGGCACATTTGTCACTGAGACACCTGTTCCCTTTAAGAAATAGTTTTACCCCTTCTCTTCTGCACAATCTACAAACTGAATCCAAATACCTTGCCAATCTTACCTCCTTACTTAGTGTGCGGTGAAAAATGACATTTTTCTCACTTCCGTTAATTTTTCTTTTGCTCTATTTATTTGAAATTACTCACTATGGAACAAAAGAAAATTGCGGTGTAAGGAAAAGTTTTTATAATCCACCGGAAAAAGTCGTTCAAAAAAGTCATTTTTCACCAGAAACTACTTAGTAATTAGTGATCGGTAATCAGTAATCTTGATAACTGGTTACTGTTCACTGTTTATACCCTTCTCCTCTTAGGCGGGCGACAGCCATTGTGAGGAATTGGTGTAACATCGCGTATAAGGTCAATTTCAAGTCCTGTTGACTGGAGCGCCCTTATTGCCGATTCTCTTCCTGCCCCAGGTCCCTTTACATATACCCCTACCTTCTTTACTCCTTGGTCCATCGCCTTCTTTGCAGCTGATTCTGCTGCCATCTGGGCTGCAAATGGGGTGCTTTTCCTTGAACCTTTAAACCCTGCTGTACCCGCACTTGCCCACGATACTACATTTCCTGTTGTATCAGTGATAGTTATAATGGTATTATTAAATGTGGACTGTATGTGTGCTATGCCATTGCCAACTGCCTTTTTTGCCTTCTTCACCTTTTTTTTAGCTACTTTTTCTTCGCCGATTTTTTCTTCTGTTTGTTTCTCCTGATTTTCCTTATCACTCATTATTTATTCCTCCTTTTTCTTTGCACCAACAGTCTTTCTTGGCCCTTTCCTTGTTCTTGCATTTGTGCGAGTTCTCTGTCCTCTTACAGGGAGCGATTTTCTATGCCTTAATCCCATATATGTCCCTATATCCATTAACCTTTTAATATTAAAGGAAATATCTCTCCGTAAATCTCCCTCAACTTTATATTCTTTCTCTATTATATTTCTCAATTTTCCAATTTCTTTTTCAGAGAGATTTTTTACCCTCACATCGGCAGAAATCCCTGCCTTTTTAAGAATAACATTTGAAAGTGTTCTACCTATACCATAAACATATGTGAGAGCTATCTCTACCCTCTTTTCTCTTGGAATATCTATTCCTGATATCCTTGCCATTTAACCTCCCCCTCAATTAGGAGTTTAGAGTAGAGAGTTTTGAGAAATTCCCTCATAACTCATTACTCACAACTCAAAACTCATTATCCCTGTCTCTGTTTATGTTTTGGGATTTCGCAGATTACCCTTATTACGCCCTTTCTTTTTATAACCTTACACTTTTCACATATCGGTTTTACCGATGCCCTTACTTTCATAATCCACCCTCTTTTACCACAGATTCATACAGATTTTCACAGATTTTAAAAACTCTTTTAATCTTTTTCCTTTTTTTTATCTGTGTTTATCTGTGTCCATCCGTGGTTAAATTTCATTTTTTTTATTTAAACCTGTAAGTTATTCTACCCCTTGTCAAATCATACGGGGATAACTCTACCTTTACCCTGTCACCTACTAATATCTTGATAAAGTGCATCCTCATCTTTCCTGATATATGAGCAAGTACCTTATGCCCGTTATCAAGTTCAACCCTGAACATGGCATTGGGCAATGGCTCTCTCACAGTCCCCTCAACCTCAATTGATTCCTCTTTTGGCATAACAAATAAAACCCTTTTTAAACCACAGATTAAAGATAGTTAATAGTCGTTAGTAGATAGTAAAAAAACTATTCACTATTCACTATTCACTTGTCTTTTAATCTGTGTTTATCTGTGTCCATCTGTGGCTAAATTTATAATTTCGTTAATATCTCTGCCCCATTATCCGTTATAGCAACCGTATGTTCAAAGTGGGCAGACAGGCTTCTATCACGGGTAACAACTGTCCAGTCATCCTCCAGAACTTCCACATCACTTCCCCCTGCGTTGACCATCGGTTCTATTGCCAATACCATTCCACTCTTTAATAGAGATCCGGTTCCAGCCTCTCCAAAATTAGGAACCTGTGGGTCTTCATGCAATGAAGTCCCTATGCCATGTCCTACAAAAGCCCTTACCACTGAAAATCCTTCTTCCTCTACATGAGACTGGATTGCATGCGATATATCTGATAAATAATTGCCAATATGTGCCTTTTTTATGCCTATATCCAAAGCCTTTCTGGTAGCAGTTAAAAGCCTCTCTGCTTCAGGGGATATCTCTCCTATCCCTAATGTAACAGCTGCGTCTCCATAATAGCCCTCGTAATAGATTCCAAGGTCTATACTCACTATATCCCCTTCTTCCAGTCTTCTCTTGGATGGAATACCATGAACTACCTGCTCATTTACAGAGATACAGAGAGTATTTGGATACCCTCTGTAACCTTTAAATGCAGGGATACCACCCCTTTTTATAATGATTGCTTCAGCCAGTCTGTCTAATTCTATTGTTGTTATGCCTGCTCTTATTTTTTTTGTTATTTCTTCTAAAACCTCAGCAACCAGTTTGTTGGGAATCTTCATTTTCTCTATTTCCTGCCGGGATTTAAGAATTATCATATTCAAGAATACTTATAATTCTATCAAATACCCCTTTCACACCCCCTGTACCTTTAATTGAAAAGAATCTTCCATTTTTACCGTAATAGTCCTTTAGCTGTGCTGACTGCTCTTGATATACCTTAAATCTTTTAAGGATTGTCTCTTCCCTGTCATCATCTCTCTGATATAATTCACCTCCACATTTGTCGCATATCCATTCCTTTTTTGGAGGGTTAAATAATATATGAAATCCTTCATTGCACTTCCTGCATGTCCTCCTGCCTGTCAGTCTCTTGAGGAGTTCGTTATATTCTACTTCTATATCTATGACATGGTCTATCTCCGCCCCCATCTTTTTTAAATTTTTTGAGAGGGCATCTGCCTGTGCAGTGGTGCGTGGAAAACCGTCAAGTATGTAGCCCCTCTTACTATCATCATCCTTTAATCTATTTTCAATTATTCCTATCACCACATCATCAGGAACAAGTAATCCCTTATCCATGAACGACTTTGCCTTTATCCCGAGTTGGGTTTTTTCTGCTACAGCCATTCTTAGAATATCACCTGTGGATACCTGTGGAATGCTATACTTTTTTGAAATCAATTTAGCCTGCGTCCCTTTACCTGCCCCTGGTGGACCGAGTAAGATTAATCGCATACTTTAAAAAAGTATCAGAGTGTCAAAGTATCAAAGAATTATAGTATTAAAACTCTGACACTCTGTTCACTGTTTACTGTTCACTGTTTTTAGCCTCTTCTGCTTTTCAATCTGCCTTTTTTTATAAAACCTTCATAATGTCTCATTACGAGATGTGATTCCACCTGTGCCATTGTATCCATTGCTACACCTACAACAATCAGAAGTCCTGTGCCTCCGAAATAAAAGGGTATATTAAAATACCTTATAAGATAATCAGGTAAAACACATATTAAGGATAGATATGCTGCCCCTGCAAAGGTAATTCTCACCAGGGTTTTATCAATAAATTCAGATGTGGGTTTGCCAGGCCTTATCCCAGGTATAAATCCTCCGTATTTTTTCATATTCTCTGCCACATCAACAGGATTAAAAATAATAGCGGTATAGAAATAACAAAAAAAGAATATCATGATTACATAAAGTAGTGTATAAATGAGACTTCCCGGCATTAAGCTGCCCGATATAGTTTTCATCCAGGGGTGCTGAATGAAATTTGCCAATGTTGCGGGAAACATTATTATAGAAGATGCAAAAATAGGCGGGATAACACCAGATGTATTTACCTTAAGAGGTAAATGGGTGCTCTGTCCTCCATACATTTTTCGTCCTATCACTCTTTTTGCATATTGTATAGGAATCCTCTTCTGTCCACTTTCCATAAATACTATAGCCCCTATAACTGCCACCATGAAGGTAAGAATACCTAACATTACGAATAGCTGAATTTCACCTGTGTTCATAAGCCGAATGGTATTTGTAATTGCCGCAGGTATCCCGGCAACAATTCCTGAGAAAATTATAAGAGATATACCATTTCCTATGCCCCTTTCTGTTATCTGCTCACCAAGCCACATAATAAATGCAGTACCCGATGTGAGAGTAAGAATTGTCATGAGTCGGAATGCCCATCCTGGTTCTGGAACCACAGGAGCACCGATTGGACTTTTCATAGCCTCCAGCCCGAAGCTTATCCCAAGAGCCTGGATACAGCTTAAGACCACTGTCCCATACCTTGTATATTGGGTTATTCGCTTTTGTCCTTGTTCACCTTCTTTTTTGAGTTTTTCTAAATATGGGATAACGACCGTAAGAAGCTGTAAAATAATTGAAGCACTTATGTAAGGCATAATTCCAAGGGCAAATATTGTCAATCTTCTGAAGGCCCCGCCGGAAAACATATCAAAAAAACCAAGGATAGTTCCTGCTGTCCCTTTAAAAAACTCGCTTAACGCATAGGCATCAATTCCAGGTGTCGGTATATGGGCTCCAATCCTATATACTGCCAGCAGAAGGAGAGTAAAAAAAACCCTTTTTTTTAATTCGGGTATATTAAAAATATTTTGAATACCTGTAGCTACCATTTTTTAGTGAACAGTGAATAGTGAATAGTGAACAGCAAAAGGATTACTGGTCACTGCTTACTGATCACTGAATAATTATTGCTTTTCCTCCAGCATCTTCAATTTTCTTAAAGGCAGATTTGCTAAACTTCATTGCATGAACAATTAGTGGTTTTGAAAGAATCCCCTCCCCCAGTATCTTTAAATTGTCATTATTTTTTATAATTCCTTTTTCTTTTAAAAGGTCTGGAGTTACCTCACCATCAAATTGTACAAGGGTCTTTAAATTGACGATGTTGTATCTTAATTTAAAGGGGTTCTTAAAGCCTCTCTTTGGAAGTCTTCTTAATATGGGCATTTGGCCACCTTCAAACCTCGGCGATGGATGTCCTCCTGACCTTGCCTTCTGCCCTTTATCCCCTTTTGTAGAGGTTTTTCCATGTCCGGAACCACGCCCTCTACCGATAATCTTCCTCCTTTTATTTGAATTAAGAGATGGTTTTAAATTGCTTAAATTTATCATTAGAATGATCTAATAGAATACAGAAGCAAAGTATTCGAAATCTTGCTTCATTCTGACTCCTGAATTTGTGGTTCTGAATTTTGGTTTTTAGCCTTGAGTAAATCAGGGGCTATTCCTTCTTTTTCTGTTTTAGTCCTTAAGTTAAGAATAACTTCAGGATTTCTCAATTTTTTAAAGGCGTTGAAAGTTGCCTTTACAACATTATGTGGATTGTTAGACCCTATTGACTTGGTTAATATATCCTTTATCCCTACAACTTCTGCTATTGCTCTTACAACTCCGCCTGCTATTACACCTGTGCCCTTTGATGCAGGTTTAAGTAAAACCTTACCTGCACCGTAATTACCTTCTACCATCTGAGGGATTGTTCCATCTTTAAGCGGGACATTGAACATTTTTTTCTTGGCCCTTTCTAACCCTTTCTTTATTGCATTAGGGACCTCATTTGCCTTGCCTTTCCCAACCCCTATATTGCCGGCTCCATCTCCAACAACTACCAATGCACTGAAACTAAATCTCCTCCCACCTTTTACTACTTTTGCTACCCGGTTGATATGGATAACCTTATCAATCAATTTAAATTCTGAAACCTGCTCGTTGTTCAACCAATCCTCCCCTTGAAAAATGTCATGCTATTTAATCCTTTAAACAATAATCCCCTTTTCTCTTACCTTTTCCACAATTGCTGCTATTTTTCCGTGGTAAATATACCCATTTCGGTCAAAGACGAGTTTCTTTATACCTCTTTGAATTAACTTATCAGCAACAATCTCGCCGACTAATTTTGCCGCTTCAAGATTTTTAGCTGATTTCATTCTATCTTTAAATTCCTTACTGACGGTTGATGTAGATGCAAGTGTTTCTCCTGCACTGTCATCAACAACCTGGGTGTAAATGTGTTTCATGCTTTTATAGACAGTAAGCCTCGGTCTGTCAGAAGTTCCTTTTACTTTCTTTCTGATTCTTGCCTTTCTTGCCAATCTTTGTTTAGTGTTATATGGTATCATGGTTTACCAGAAAATTATTTGTAATGAATAACTCTTATATTTTTATGCTGCTCCTGTTGCAGCAGCCTTACCAGGCTTTTTGTGAATTATCTCATCTGCATATCTTATCCCTTTTGCTTTATATGAATCAGGCACCCTAAATTCCCTTATATTTGCTGCCACTTGACCTACCAGTTCCTTATCAACCCCTCTTACGGTTACTTCTCCCTTCTGACCAACCTCTATCTTTATGCCTTCCGGAGGATTGTAATTTATAGGATGAGAGTAGCCAAGAGTTAATACAAGAGTTTTACCCTGAAGGGATGCCTTATAACCAATACCTTCTATAATAAGCTGTTTGCTGAATCCTTCCATAACTCCAACCACCATATTGTTAATAATAGCTCTTGTCAATCCGTGAAGTGATTTGTCAAGCATTAAATCCGACTGGCGTTTGACATAGAGCTTATTATCTATAAATTCTATTTTCATATTAGAATGAACAGTTCTGTTTATTGTTCCTTTCGGCCCCTTAACATTTAGACGGTTTCCTTCTATCTTTACTTCTACCTCTATTGGTATATTTATTGGTTGCTTGCCTATACGTGACATAATTATAAGTTATGAGTTTTTGAGGAAGTCCCTCTAAACTCAATACTCCATACTCAAAACTCGTTAGTTACCATATATGACAGAGAACCTCTCCACCAATCTTCTGTTCTCTGCAGGTCTTATCTGTCAAAACCCCTTTATTTGTTGAAAGAATTGCTACCCCAAATCCACTGAATACAGTGGGGATATCATCTTTTGTTACATAAATTTTGCACCCTGGCTTACTTATTCTTTTAAGCCCCTGAATTACGCTTTCTGTCTCATTTTCATATTTGAGATAAATGCGAAGAATCCCCTGTTTTCTATCCTTAATCAGTTTAAAATTCTTGATAAAGCCTTCTTCTTTTAGAATCTTGACAATCTCATTTTTTAATTTAGAGGCAGGCATGTTAACTTTCTCCTGTTTTGATTTTATAGCATTCCTTATTCTCAATAACATATCTGCAATAGGATCCGTCATTGACATTATAAACCCCCCCTTGATTTACGATTTAAGATTTACCAGCTCGCCTTAATAACTCCAGGTATTTCGCCTGCGAGTGCCAGCTTTCTGAAGCAGATTCGACACATATTGAATCTCCTCAAATACCCTCTTGAACGACCACAAAGAGGGCACCTGTGATACTTTCTTGTGCTGAATTTTACATTCCTTTTTGCCTTGGCAACTAATGATTTTTTTGCCACTGAACCCCCCCCAAATTAAGCAGTGATGAGCAATGAGTTTTCCGCTCACTCATCACCCATTGCTCATTGCTAATTCCTAAATGGCATTCCGAATAATCTTAGTAGAGACTTACCTTCTTCATCTGTCTTTGCCGTTGTGACTATTGTGACATTAAGTCCCTTAATTTTTTCAATCTTATCATACTGGATTTCTGGAAAGATAAGCTGTTCTTTTATCCCAATTGTGCAACTTCCCCTTCCGTCAAATGACTTTGAAGAAACTCCTTTAAAATCCCTTATTCTCGGCATCGCTATGTTAATAAATCTATCAAGAAACTCATACATGTGGTTGCCCCTCATGGTAACAGTGCATCCTATTGGAACACCGGCCCTCAACTTAAAATTAGAGATAGCCTTTTTTGCCCTTGTCACTATCGGCTTTTGCCCGCTAATTTGTGAGAGGGTATATATACCGGAATCTATTAATTTGGCATTTTGCAGGGCTTCTCCCAATCCCATATTTATCACTATTTTTTTAACTTTTGGAACCTGCATTACATTCTTATAGCCGAGTTCTTTCTTGAGTTTGGAAACTATGTCTTTTAAATATTTTTCTTTTAGTGATGGCTGAGCCATATATCTCCCATAAAATTAATCCCTATCCAATACCTCTCCACATTTCTTGCAAATTCTAACTTTTTTTCCATTTTCCAGAACCTTCGTGGCTATCCTTGTTGCCTTATCACATTTATTGCAAACCAGCATTACATTGGAGATATGTATCTTAGCTTCCTTTTCAATAATTCCACCCTGTTTTACCTGTTGACTGGGTCGAGTATGTCTTTTGATGATATTCAATTTCTCAACAATGACACTCTGCTCCTTTGGGAACACCATCAGAATCTTCCCCCTTTTTCCATTCTCCCTTCCGGCCATCACTTTAACGATGTCATTCTTTTTTATTCTAATCTTTGCCAGTTGATTCATAATACCTCTGGTGCCAGTGAAATGATTTTCATAAATTTTTTTGCCCTGAGTTCCCTCGCAACAGGACCAAATATCCTTGTTCCTATCGGTTCCATCTGTTCATTTATAAGGACAGCTGCATTGCCATCAAACTTGATGTATGTGCCGTTATCCCTCCTCAGTTCCTTCTTTGTCCTGACAACCACAGCCTTTTTTACATCTCCTTTGTTTATGGGGCTGTTTGGTGCAGCCTCTTTTATGCTCACAACAATAACATCCCCGATTCTCGCATATCTCCTGCCGCTACCCACAAGCACCTGTATACACTGAGCCTTTCTTGCACCTGAATTGTCTGCTATATCTAAGATAGACCTTAACTGAATCACAATAAAAATTCCTCCATACCAATTTTTGTATTGATAATTACTGATTTGCTCTTTCAACTATCTCTAGTAACCTCCATCTCTTCTCTTTACTAAGAGGTCTCGTTTCTATTATCTTAATTTTATCTCCAACCGAACATTCATTTTTTTCATCGTGGACCTTGAACTTGTTTGAGCGTCTTATTATTTTTTTATACACAGGATGTTTTACAAATCTTTCCACCTTAACCACAACGGTCTTATCCATTTTATCGCTGATAACTGTGCCTGTCCTTATTTTTCTGTTTAGCCTCTCGTCCATAAAATTCCTCAAATGAGTTAAGGAGTTTCAGAATTAAGGAGTTATAGAGTTTACTCTTTAACTCTCTGACTCTTCAATCCTTTAATTCCTTTTCAGTTAATATCGTGTTAATCCTTGCAACATCCTTTTTTAATATGCGGAGTCTTATGGGGTTTTCGATTGTTTTCATTGCTGCCTGAAATCGCAAGTTCAGAAGTTCAGACTTTATTTCCACCAATTTTTTTAATAATTCTTCTTTTGTCAGATCGCGCAGTTCCTTTGCCTTCATATCATCCCCTTTGTCAGAATCCTTGTCCTTATTGGGAGTTTGTGTGAGGCGAGATTTAAAGCCTCCCTTGCTACATCTTCAGATACTCCCTCCATTTCAAATAAAAGTCTACCCTTTTTTATCACAGCAACCCATTGCTCAGATATGCCTTTTCCCTTTCCCATTCTTGTCTCCGCAGGCTTCTTTGTTACAGGTTTGTCCGGGAATATCCTTATCCATATCCTCCCCCCCCTCTTTATATGGCGGGCTATAGCTATCCTCGCTGCCTCAATTTGCTTATCTGTAATCCATCCCGGGTCTATTGCCTGCAATCCATAGCTTCCAAAACTTAGGTTCGACCCCCTAAATGCAGTTCCAAATGTTCTTCCCTTCTGTCTTTTTCTATATTTTACTTTTTTGGGCATTAACATAGATTTCTAACCCCTATTCCTTATTTATCAAGCCTTATAGTTTATAATATCTATTCCCCATCAGGTTGTATCTTCTGTTCTTTTTGTGCTACCTTCTCTAATATTACTTCTCCATTAAAAATCCACACCTTTACACCTATTAATCCATAGGTAGTTAACGCCTCCGCAAACCCATAATCTATATCGGCCCTTATTGTGTGAAAGGGAACTCTCCCCTCCCTATACCACTCTCTTCGTGATATTTCTGCACCTGCCAATCTACCAGAGCAGGCTATTTTTATTCCCTTTGCACCAAATTTTAAAGCTGTTGCGACTGCCTTTTTCATCGCCCTCCTATAAGAGACTCTTCTCTCTAATTGGAGTGCTATATTCTCTGCTACAAGCTGGGCATCTGTATCAGGTCTTACAACCTCTTTAATATTTAGCAAGAGCTGTTTATCAGGCATTTTCTTCTGCAAATTTTCTTTAAGTTTATCCACCTCAAATCCCTTTTTACCTATAATGATTCCGGGACGTGCTGCGTATATATTGATTTTTATCCTTTTAGATGCCCTTTCAATCTCTACCTTAGATATTCCGGCATGAGATAATTCCTTTTTTAAGAACCTTCTTATCATTATGTCTTCATGTAATAGGGTAGGGTAGTCTTTCTTTGAGAACCAGTTTGACTGCCAGGTTTTATTTATCCCTAACCTGAAACCTATTGGATGAGTCTTCTGTCCCAAAAAATCACCTCCTTATCTTATTCCAATACTATGATAATATGGCTCGTTCGCTTTATAATTGGGGTTGCCTTCCCCTTTGCCCTTGGAAGATGTCTCTTCCACACCGGACCTCCATCTACTATTATGCGACTTACAAAAAGGGAATCAGTATCTTCTATTCTCTTTTCTTCAGCATTTGCAATGGCAGAATTAAGAAGCTTCTTTATAATTCTTGCAGGTTTTTTATTTAGAAAGGTAAGGATACTCAATGCCTCACCAACCTTTTTCCCTTTTATTGCGTCAGCCACAAGCCGTGCCTTTCTTGGCGATGTCCTTACATATTTTAATAACGCTTTTACTTTCATATAAAAATTTAAATAGAATTTATGTCTTGGTCTTGGTAAGCGCCTTCTTTGTACGTCCGCTGTGTGCTTTAAATATCCTTGTATGTGAAAATTCTCCAAGTTTATGTCCGACCATATTCTCTGTTACATAAACCGGAATAAAATTTTTACCGTTATGGACTGCAAAGGTATGGCCTACAAAATCAGGGATAACTGTAGACCTCCTCGACCATGTCTTGATAATCCTCTTTTCTCCGCTACTATTCAATGCAGTAACTTTCTTTAATAAAGAAGATTCCACATAAGGACCTTTTTTAACTGATCGTGCCATAATAATCTCTTATTCCCTTCTTTTTAATATATATTTATCTGATAATTTTTTCTTTTTCCTCGTTTTAAAACCTTTTGCAAGCACACCTGTCGGGGAGCATGGATGATTACCCCCTTTACTCTTCCCTTCACCACCTCCTAAGGGATGATCTACAGGATTCATTGCTACTCCTCTTACCCTTGGCCTTTTACCAAGCCATCTTGACCTACCTGCCTTTCCTATTGAGATAATCCCATGCTCAGGGTTACCTATTTGCCCAACTGTAGCCCTGCATTTAATTGAGACCAACCTGACTTCGCCGGATGGGAGTTTTACATGCGCCATTTCCTCCTCTTTAGCCAATAACTGAGCAGCCAGACCAGCGCTTCTTACCATCTGTCCTCCCTTGCCCTGACGGAGTTCTATATTATGTATCATGGTTCCAGTAGGAATATTTTTTAATGGAAGGGTATTGCCTGATTTTATTTCAGCAGACTCTCCTGACATGACAATTCCCCCAACCTTAAGGTCCATTGGTGCTATTATGTATCTTTTTTCCCCATCTCCATAATGCAGGAGAGCTATCCTGCATGACCTGTAGGGGTCATATTCAACTGAGGCAACCTTTGCAGGTATATTATCCTTATCTCTTTTAAAGTCTATAATTCTATAGAACCTTTTATGACCACCACCCATGTGGCGGGTTGTCATTCTGCCATAATTGTTTCTTCCCCCCGTTCTTCCCTTTGATATAATTAAACTCTTTTCAGGCTCTTCAGCGGTTATTTCATCAAAGGTAAGGGTTGTCTTGCTCCTTATTCCCGGCGATGTAGGATTATAAGTTTTAATTCCCATAATAAATAATAATCAATCACCAATAACCAAACATCAAATAATAATCAATACCCAAACTAAAGAATTTAGTTTTTTGAAATTTGATTATTGTAATTTGGTTATTGTTTTTTTATATCCCTTCCAGGAGTCCTATCTTGTCTCCCTTTTTTAAAGTTATAATTGCCTTTTTTCTATCAGACCTTTTCCCAAAACCCCTTCCAAATCTCTTTACCTTGCCATTAATATTTGTTGTATTTACTTTAATCACAGCTACATTAAACAATCTCTCTATAGCCTTCTTTATATCACTCTTATTTGCCCTCACATCTACCTCAAAGATTATTTTATTATATTTCTCCTTCAGATATGTAGTTCTCTCTGTGATAACAGGCTTCCTTATGATGGCATATAAATCCTTCATCATTTCCCCATCCCCTTTTCCATATTAGAAATAGCATCCTTTGTGCAGATGATTTTATCGTAATACAGGAGGTCGTATACATTTATACTATTAACCTTTTGAACCCGCACATTAGGTATATTTCTGGCAGAAAGCTCAAGATTAGGATTTTTACTCTCAATAAGAAAAAGCAAGCTCCGATTTATGTTAAAATTCTTCATTATAGAAATTACCTCTTTAGTCTTTGGTTTTTCAATATTTATCTTATCTACTACAAAGATGTCACCATTCATCAATTTTAATGAGAGAGCCGATTTGAGGGCAGCTTTGTTAACCTTTTTAGTAACAGTATGGGTATAATCTCTCGGCATAGGACCAAATATAATTCCTCCACCTCTCCAGAGCGGAGACCTTATTGAACCAGCCCTTGCCCTTCCTGTTCCCTTCTGCCTCCACGGCTTTGCCCCACCTCCCCTTACCATACTCTTATTTTTGGTGGAATGAGTACCTCTCCTTAAATTTGCTAAATGGGCTATTACAGCCTTATGCAGAAGGTCCCCTTTTATTTCTGAATTAAAAACCTCATCCTTTAAGGATACCTTACCTACCACTTTTTTATTTATATCGAGAATATCAAGTTCTGGCATGTTTCTTCCTTATTTCTAAGATACCTCCATTGGCTCCAGGCACCGCCCCTTTAATCAGGAGAAGGTTGTTCTCTTTTATTATTTTCACTACCTCTATATTAAGGGATTTAACCCTTTCACATCCCATATGCCCTGGCATTTTTTTCCCCAGCAGTATTCTTGACCTTATTGCCCTGCCTCCGCTGATAGAGCCAGAATGACGAAAATACTCATGAGTTCCGCGGGAGGCGGGGAAACCAGCCATACCGTGTCTCTTCATTACCCCAGCAAAACCTCTACCCTTTGAGATACCAGCTATATCTACCCTCTCACCAGGTTTAAATATATCTACCTCTATAGTTTTACCTACATTGACCCCCTCAAGATTGTCTATCCTGAATTCCCTTAAAAATCTGAGAGGCTTGAGTTTAGCTTTATCAAAGTGTCCCTTTAATGGTTTATTGATAGCCTTCTTTTTTGCGGCTATAAAACCCAATTGAATTGCATTGTATCCATCAATCTCGGCAGTCTTCTTTTGTAGTATTGTACAGGGTCCTGCCTCTATCACCGTTACAGGAATAACAGTACCATCTTCAGTGAAGATCTGTGTCATTCCTATTTTTCTTCCTAAAAGTCCGTTTAACATAATCAAAAAAGTTTATAACTTGATTTCAATATCTACACCTGCCGATAAATCCAATTTCATCAGAGCATCTACAGTCAGAGGTGTTGGTTCTAATATATCAATTATTCGCTTATGAGTTCTTATTTCAAACTGTTCTCTCGATTTTTTGTCAACATGTGGTGAGCGTAATACCGTCCAGCGATTTTTTGTTGTAGGGAGTGGAATTGGTCCAATAACCCTCGCACCTGTCCTCTTTGCAGTCTCCACTATCTCAATCACAGATTTATCCAATACTCTATGGTCATACGCCTTTAGCTTAATTCTTATCCTCTGGTCGGATATCTTCACTCTATCACCTCACTGATTACACCTGCCCCTACAGTTTTTCCACCTTCTCTTATTGCAA
>MHDI01000035.1 GCA_001804915.1 Nitrospinae bacterium RIFCSPHIGHO2_02_FULL_39_82
AAAAATTAGGAGAAATAATACAATGGCAGGGAGTATCCATACATGGATGATAAAACTCCTCCCTATCGCAAATGTTGATAGAATAGGTATTATTAGACGCTCACCAATTATAGGTAATGCACCAAACCAGTCTGCCCATACAATCAACTCCCAGTAACTCCTCCAATCCCATGGAAGTATAATCCCTGTCACCATAAAAAGAAACATCAGCAAGAAAAGCAATATACCTGACCACCAGTTCAGTTCCCTCGGGCTTTTATATGCCCGTCTTGTAATAACATTTACTGTATGAACAAATAGAAATGCAACTATCAGGGTTGCACTCCAGCGGTGAAAATTTCTTATAAGCCCGCCATAAGGAATATTATTGCAAAGATATTTTATACTTGCCTGTGCATTTTCTGCGATTGGAACATAAAAAAACATCATGAATGCACCCGTTAAAACCTGAAGAACGATTAGGAAAAATGCAAATCCACCAAAACAGAACCAGAAGTTGACATGGGAGGGTATCGGATAGGTAAGCTGTCCCCTGATTTTATCTATAATGCCTGTCCTCACATTTAACCAATTAATCATGACATTCTCCTCTTCATGTTATGACTATAAATTTACCCTAAATTATGCATTAACCACAGATGAACACAGTTAAACACTGATTTAACAGCATGAAGATAAGATGATGAGAAGTTAAGAAGTTATGAGGTTTTGTATTTTTCATCTTCCAATCTTCTCAGCTTCTTGTTTTGATTTTATCTGTGTTCATCCGTGTTTATCTGTGGTTGCTTCTGTAGTTTTTTTGGTTGTGGCTTTGCCACGCTGTGTTTACCTGTGGTTTCACGCATTATTTGAGTTTATATTTTTTATCCTTCTTTTCTAAAACCGTCTTCATCCTTTGTCTCGGCAGTAAAGTCTATCTTCCACCTTTTCTCCTCCTCATCAAGAATTAGATTGGTCTGACTCTTTGATGTAAATGGACTCCCAAAGATAGAGGGTACACTATATTCAACTGTTACCTTTGCAAGAATATTCCCTTTAGCATCCCTTTTATTTGATATTGAACTATCTATGATTTTTATCTTTGTCTCAGGGTCAAATTGCTCTGTCCATCTCATAAATGTATCATCTTCAATATTCCCATATTTTGTACTTATCAATTTACGGGCCTCTGCGGCTGGAGCCTTACCTTTTTGGGACAGCAAAAAGTAGAATCTTTTAACCACCTCTTCAGGATTTTCCTTTGGCAATTCAGCCCGGGACCCGCTGCAACCAATTAAAAGGGATATTAATCCCATCAATACTAATGAAAGAAATCTATTCATAAAAGAGAATAATTATTAAGCCGAGAAAGAATACATAAATGATACACCTGTCAGATATAATATATATGACCTAAATCATATATCAAATATATATATTATTGATTTTAAATTTATGCCAATATATCATCTATATACAAATTATGTCAATAACATTTTTGAATTAAACTTTGATTACAGAGATTAAGTTTAGATTACAGAGATTTTAATCTCCGAAATCTTTTTATAATCTTTGTAATCATGCAGAGGATTGAATTTCCTATACATAAACATAAAAAAGGGGTTAGGATTTTTAATCCTAACCCCTTCCTTTCAAACTGTCTTGAAGGTTAAACCTGAAAATTTATATCGCAGGTTCATTACCCTCTCTTAATGTATTCAACAGCCTGTTACCACCTGTGATAAACTCCCTCTCCTCAGGGTCGAGAACCTGATATTCAAGTTTTGACATCTCATCATAATCACCAACAGAGAGTGATGCAGTTCCACCCGGTGGGTCAACAAAGAATGTCCCCCTCATCTCAAGATGAAGTGGTCCGCAGAACTGCTGGCAGTAGAATTCAAATTCACCTGCCTTATCGGCAACAAATTCTCCTACCGCTGACATACCCCTTACTCCATCCAGTCGGGTTCTCTGACCATAGTATCCTGCTGGAAGGAAACCCATAGTAACATCGGGATTCTTTGTAAGACCTGCTGCCTTATCAATGTTTGTGTAAATTATCCTTACATTTGCACCCTTTGGAACATGGAAAAACCTCGGGACATAACCATAGCTAAATCCCTTTAGCCTTACTACATAGACATCCCCTTCCTTGGTTACACCAGGCTTCCCATCATCCCTCGGAATAAAATATCTCTTTGCATTGGCAAGATGAACAGGATATAATGATGGCCTCTTTGTCAGGCTTCTGCCTGGGACACCACGGTCATCAAAGCTGACCTTTACATCCCCCAGCTCATACCCCTTGGTGAACATCTCTTCTCCTCTACCTGTATTCCATCTCTGGATAGTGGTGGAGAATATCTGCCTTCCTTCATGAGGCTCTCCATTTATAGGAATAAGTTTTACAGTCTTTCCGTAAGTCGGGGAGAGTTCATCAATATCCTGTTCCTCAAAGTTAACCGCATAAACTATACCTGTTGGGTTGAATAGACCTGTGGAATACTTATTCTGTGAGACATAGTAGTGGTTATCAGGTGCGATGGAGTTGTGTCCCACCCTGTAATGGATTGGGAACTCGTCAACCATCTGCATCCTGCCAAGGTCAACCTTTGAAGTAGAGTCTGATACGAAGCTGCTTATATAGTTATACTTTCCAAAGGTATCAGGCTGGTTATGCAGTGGACCTGCACCAACAGGAATAACCTTATGCACCTTTAACTGTCGGACATCAATAACAGACTGGGTCGCAGAAAGTTTATCACATACTACTACCCATCTGCCCCTCGGCTCAGCATTGTGCCCATGTGGATTCTTACCGACAGGAATCTCTTTTATAAATTTAAAAGGGTCCTGGCTGAAGACCATTGTTGCACTGTGGTAGTAGTTACCAGCAAATAAATATTTTCCATCCTTGCTTGTATCAGGATAGTCAGGTGCACTCGGTGCTGGTGGAACATCTATAACGGTTGTTGCGCCGTCAGATACCCTCATCTTTGCCACCTTGCCGGTGAGTTCACCTGTTAGGAATATATATTTACCATTCGGGCTCATTGCTGCTGAGTGGTGAATACCAAATGGTTTTGGATTTGCAAGAATCCTCTCAGCAAAACCAGTTTGTAAATTTACCTCTATAACTGCATCTGCACCCTTATCACTTACCCAAAGAAACTTTCCATCAGGGGTTCCATTATTGTTACCAGCGTTTGAACCGCTGAACGGGAAGTTATGCATATCAACACCACACATGATATATCTGTATACCCTCATACTGGGGATACCGATAACACCAATGTTCCCGTCATGTCCGCCAGCCTCATACAGCATTGCATAATCTCTCAAAGGTGCGTCACTGTCCTGAGGTGCTATAACCTGCCAATCCCTCTCGTCCGCAGGAGTTATCTCTGTCTTACGGGCTTCGGCTATTCCTGCTACAAAAAATACTGCGAAAATTAAGGCTAAAAAGCCCTTCTTATTCATTTATTTCACCTCCATCCCTTTTAAAATCATGGCTCATGGCCAAAATATACCCCTCCCTTTGCATCTGCCTCTAACCTCTTTACCATGTAATCATCTGGATTCAGGATGCTAATCTTTCTTGCCAACCATTTCCCACCATCCCTTGATGGCCATCCATGAACCTCTGCAAGTGTTCCCTCTTTTAACTCAGAGAGTTTCTTGAATGCGCCTTTCTCTGATGGATTTTTTGTTGTATTTACCTGAATCTGACACTCATCCTGCATATGGAGCTTCCATGTCTTTGGGGTTTTCTCAAACTTGGTTGTAAGCTCAATTACCCTTGCACCCCTGTCAATCTTTGTGATGGTTCCTACATATGCCGTATCATCAGGAAGAGACCCCTCATATGAGAATGCTACCCCACAGGAAAGAACAAATAATGAAACAACTATAATAGACAGATATTTTTTCAAATTTTTCACCTCCTTTCATTATTAAAATTAGTGATTAACGGATATATAACTCAGCAATATACATGCCAGAATCACAAAGGAATATTTTCTGTCTAACTGTCTGATATTTATACACTTTTATTTTATGCCCGTACTCATAAATTTTTAAAAATCATATTAAACGCAACATTAATGTTACGCTTATAAGTCATATCTTGAAACTTTAGCAAACCCATTGAATTTAAAGATACTATCAATAGTAAGAATTGTAACATTAATGTTACGAAAATAAGTCATATCTTGAAACTTTAGCAAACCCATTGAATTTAAAGATACTATCAATAGTAAGAATTGTAACATTAATGTTACGAAATTAATTATTTTCTGCTATATTCAACCCAAAAAATCGTGAAACCACAGGTAAACACAGCGCGGCAAAGCCACAACCAAAAAAACTACAGAAGCAACCACAGATAAACACGGATGAACACAGATAAAATCAAAACAAGAAGCTGAGAAGATAAGAAGATTGGAAGATGAAAAATACAAAACCTCATAACTTCTCAACTTCTCATCATCTTATCTTCATTCTGTTAAATCAGTGTTTACCTGTGTTCATCTGTGGTTAATGCATAATTCAGGTTCAATTTATATTTCTTCATTAAACGATAAATTGTCATCCTTGGAATATTTGCCTCTCCCGAAGCCTTTGTAATATTGTTGTTATTTCTCCTTAAAAGTTCAACAAGATACTCCTTTTCAAAAGAAGACAACCATTCTTTTTTTGCATCTTTAAAGGTAGTGCGAACCTTTAGGTTCGCTTTTTCAGCGAGGCTGAAGCCTCGCACTACGATATTATCTGGGAGGTCTTTTACAGTTATTATACCTCCATCAGAGAGGGAGACTGCCCTTTCAATAACATTCTGCAGTTCCCTTATATTACCAGGCCAATTATATTTCTTTAACTTTTCTATTGTCTCATCAGATATTTCTTTAATCTGCTTTTTATCAGCAACTGGGTCATTTTTTATAAAGAAATTGCACAAAAGCGGTATATCATCAACCCTCTCTCTCAAAAGTGGAAGTGTAATAGAAATGACATTTAATCTGAAAAAGAGGTCTTCTCTAAATTCTTTTTTCTGTATCGCCTGTCCCAGGTCTTTATTTGTAGCGGATATTACCCTTATATCAATGTCTATGAGTTTTCTGCCCCCAACCCTCCGAACCTGTCTCTCCTGCAATACCCTTAAAAGTTTCGCCTGAAGATTTGGTGTAAGCTCGCCTATCTCATCAAGGAATAATGTCCCACCTTTGGCAGTCTCAAACATACCCTGCCTTGATATATGGGCACCTGTAAAAGAACCCTTTTCATGACCGAAGAGTTCTGATTCAAGCAAATTTTCAGGCAGGGATGCACAATCTACAGGAACAAAGGGCATTCCTACCCGCTCACTATTTGCATGAATACATCGTGCAATCAATTCCTTCCCCGTTCCACTCTCACCCAATATAAGGATATTAGAATCTGTCTTTGACACCTTCCTAACCATATCAAGGACATCCTTGATTTTCTGGCTTTGTCCAATAATATTGTCAAATTTAAAATGTTCATGGAGCTGTTCTTTTAAATTTTTATTTTCCTCTGTAAGCCTCTTCTGGGTCAGCGCCCTTTCTACCGCAATCTTCAACTGGTCTGCTGTAAATGGCTTTTGCAGATAGTCAAAGGCACCGCATTTTACCGCTTCAACTGCTGATTCTATTGTTGCAAAGGCAGTAAATAAAATAACAATACTGCTGGGGTTTTCACCCTTTATCTCTTTTAGCAATTCAAGACCACTTTTACCCGGCATCTTTAAATCAGTTATTATTAAATCAGGCAATTTCTCTCTTACAATTTTTATAGCCTCTTCACCATTTGAGGCAGTAATACACTCACAGCCAAGATTTTTCAAAATCCTGGAGCAGTTCTCAAGCATATCTATCTCATCATCTATTATTAGAATTGTCTCCGACATAGAAAATTATTAAACCACAAGATTAACACAAGATTTTCACGAGAAATGTCATTCCGAACCCTTCGTCCTGTCATTCTGAGCCGAAGGCGAAGAATCTCGATGTTTTGCTCAGGGCAGGCTCCGTGAGGAATCTGACACGGAGTGTCACCCTGAACGAAGTGAAGGGTCTTATTAGTTCCTTCGCTACGCTCAGGACAAGCTTCAGGCTTCGCCCTCAGAATGACAGCAATGCTGTCATCTGTGTGAATCTGTGTCCATCTATGGTTCCAAATTAGGTTTTTGCTCTTGATTTTTTAATTTTTCTTTATAAACTCCGGATTCTGTTTTAATATCTCCTCATATTCCCTTTGCATTCCAAGTTTATTGTAAGACTTTGCGAGGTAAAACTGTATCTCTTTTAAATCCCTGTTTATCACCCTTGCCCTCTCAAAAACAGATACTGCATCTTTATACATCCCCTTTATATAATATTCATATCCCAATTCAAAATAGGCGAATCCCAAATACGGGTCAAATGGATTTTCCATCTCTGCCATTCTGTATTCTTCAATCTCTTTGTCAAATAATCCTCCAGCATGATATATCCTACCATTTATTATATGCTCCCTGCCCTTAAAATAAGTGCTGAGTGCCGAGTGCTGAGTGCTGAGTATTGAAGCGGGCAATTCCCTGAGCTTGCTCAATTCTCTGAAGTTTTGAACTGCTGACTCTGAACGTTTCCATATATATTTTGGTGCAGAGAATTCAATATATGGTTTATCATCTGTATTCAATACCGCCCCCTCTATAAATTTTGATATACCATTTTCATCCATTATAAAGAAACTCATAAAGGCAAAAGGGTTATCTCTTTCTATAATATCAGAAATCACACCTTTCTGTCTCATCTTCTCCTGCAAATGTTCCATATCTATTTTTAGAGGAGATTCCGAGCCGAGAAGGAGAAGTGTTGGCTTAACACTATTTATATCTCCATACCATACAGTAACATGAGGAAAAACTTTTGAAAATGTAGCCATTATAACCTTCAAATCTTCTGTTGAAAGTTGATAGAGTGGAAGCCATTGTGCCATAAAACCGTTATTTTTTAATTTGTCCTTGCACTTCTTATAATGCTCTATTGAATATAGATTACCCGTTCCTGCACTATCAGGCTGGAATAGGTCTGATATGATTACATCATATTTACTCTGTGTGGTGAGAAGATAGTTTCTGCCATCCCATATAGTAAGCCTGAGCCTCGGGTCTTTTAATATATTATGATTTTCTCTCTCAAAAAACCCTGCCGCATCTACAACACCTGGAACTATTTCTACACACTCTATATTTTTAACAGGATGCTGTCCAACAGCACCGAGGGTTATCCCTGAACCAAGGGATATAACAAGGACATCGTCAGGATTATTGTGAAGGAGGAGTGGTATATGACCAAATCTCACAGCCACATCACCACTTGTAGCAAGGGAATAGTTATTTACCATCAGTGTCCGAAAGCGGCCGCTTTCATCCTCCACAACCTTCACCGTGCCGCTCACATCTTCTTTTGAAAATATTATATTCCCATTGAGACTATGGCCAACTCCCATGTTAACACCTGCCGTCGCAATCTTCCCGAATACAATGAAAAGCATGATAGCTGAAATCAAGCCTGACCATTTAAGTCCATTGATTCCAGCAGGACTCCTATAAATGATAATAACCCCCATAATCAGATTTATGAATGAAACAAACAAAATGCTTTTTTGTACACCAAGAAATGGAATAAGTATAAAGCCTGACATAAAGGAACCAATAATACTTCCTATAGTATTTATAGAATATACATCCCCTATCTTCCTGCCAAGGAGATTTAGATTGTCTGTGTAAAGTCTTCCAATAAGGGGAAAGGTTATTCCCATTAAGAGTGTAGGGACTGCCATCACTATCAGATTTATGACAAATATTATCAGTATATTCTTCTGCCATGTCATTTCGTCAAATAGAGAACTGATATTGTTTATACCGAATGGCAGCCACTGGAAAAAGATTATACTTAATAAAGCACACATACCTATCAGGAATTCAATAATGCCGAATACCCTTACCATGTCCATATCCTCCCGCCACTTTAACAGTTTTGTAAAGACAAGACTCCCAATGGCTATGCCCAATAAAAATACTGTTAATATGTTGCTGAATAAATACACTGTTGAATAGAATGTAAGGGAGAATGCCCTTGTCCAGAGCACTTCATAAGACAGGGATGTAAAACCTGAAAGACCGAAGAAGAGGAGAAGAAGTCGGGAGTTGAGAGTCGGGAGTCTTGCCTCTTGCTTCTTGCTTCTCGCTTCTTGTTTCTTGCTTCTTGCTTCTTGCTGATAACTGGTGACTGGTGACTGGTGACTTTTACGCAGGCTAAAGCCTGCGGCTGCCATTGCCACAATCCCTACTGCAATATTTATAGATACTGCTAATAAGGTTGTGTTCTTTACACCAATGGTTGCTATAAACATATAACCTGTCATGAAACATCCAATAACAGCCCCAAGGGTATTAACTGCATAGATAATTCCCACATTCCATCCCAATTCTTCCATTTTGTGAATAAAATATTTACTCAATACCGGCAGTGTCCCGCCCATAAGTGTTGTAGGAATGAATAGTATAAGAAACGAAATGAAAAATCTTATAATATTGGAAGAAAGAGATGAGGGAACAGCATTCCCCAGAACAGAGATATAAAAATTGTCCAATATACTTAAAGACGAAGGGACTAATAAGGCAGAGATGCCTATACACAATTCAAGGATTGCATAAAGCATGAGAGGGGAATTAGGAATTGAAAATTGAAAATTGAAAATTGAAAATTGGGAATTGGGAATTGGGAATTTATCAGCAATCCTCCCGAATATAAAACTCCCCGCTGCAAGCCCTGCCATAAAGGCAGTAAGGACGGTGCTTATGGCATAGGTTGTATTGCCAAAAAGAAGGGTAAAAATCCTCGTCCATACTATTTCATAAATAAGCCCGCTTATGCCTGAGGCAAAAAACAGGAATAAAATTAATTTTCTCATCACAAAGTATAATGAATTTGCCTCTTGATATGACTTACTTGTTCTTCCTCTTGTATCCTATCTGCGGCTCTGCCACCATTGGCAGACCTTCTTTTCGCACTACCCTAATCTCCCTGTGCTTTTTTAACACACGCACTATCTCTGTCAAGAGAGAGATGTCCTCCTCTGCCGCTCCTTCCAATAATCTTAACAATTCCCAGAGATTCTCTCTCTGTATGCCTTTATAAATATCGGCCGGGGCAAGGCAGACCAATCTCCATGTAGCTTCATCCATAAAGAAGCGGTTCAGTGGCAAGGAAAGGCACTCGGCAAACCTTATAAGAACCTTTAAGGAAGGGAGTTGCTCACCTCGTTCTATTTTTCCTATATAGGTATAGTCCACCCCTGCCATTTTAGCCAGGGTCTTCTGGGTAAATTCTTTCCTCTGCCTCAAATCCCGCAACCTTTTTCCTATCTGTTCTTTCATTATTTTTTGTATGAGGAGTTACTCCTACCACAACTCAAAATATCCCTTTTCTATTTCATTGTCAATGAAAAGATAGGCAAAATAATATTGTCCTTTTTCTCTTGACAATATAGAATATTTATCCTATCTTAACTAAGTCTATACAACAATTTTACAAATTATTATGGACAAGATAGGGTTTCTAAGGGGCCTGAGCAACTCAAACTGTTTTCCCCTTCTAATGAACGGTGAACTAAAACTATATATCCTACTCCTTGTGAACTCTACAGACACTGAGGTAACTGAGAGAATTGAACTGGAACAGATAGAGAGGGCAAACGGAAAAAGTCTTGCTTCTACTGAACTAAAGTCCATGATGAATTCTCTTGAAAGATATGGACTTGCCATTTTGGATGAGATTATAGAGGGGCATGGTGGTAAGGGTAGTGAGATGAGATTCAGACTAAAAAGACCTGTCTCCGTATGACAAACAGAGATAGACCATGAGGTTAAAATGGCAGAAGAGGTAATATGCCCACAATGTAAAAAGCCTTTCTACACGGCAGCCCATCATGAACCACCCCCATGTCCATACTGCGGGTTTATCTTTTGTGAGGAGAAAAGAAAGATGAAAAGAACCATACTTGTAATTGATGACGATCCTGCTATCCTTGGTTTTATGTTAAACATACTAACCCTTGTTCGGGGCTATGAGGTCAAGACGGCAAGAAATGGCATTGAGGCATTAAAGATGATAGATAGTTCCCAATATGACCTGATAATAAGCGATATCAATATGCCTGTAATGGATGGAATAGAATTTTACAGGAAACTTGTTAATAAGAGCCCCTCTATGAAAGAGAGGATCATATTCGTCACAGGTAATATGAAGCCAGAAACAGGAAAGTTTATGCAAGAAACTGGGGCAAGGTGGTTCTCTAAACCACTTAATATTACCAATTTTTTGGAGGCTATAGATGACTTAAAAAAGGCATGAATTTATGAACTCAGATTATGCATTAACCACAGATAAACACAGGTAAACACTGACTTTAAAAAAAGTATCAAAGAGTCAAAGTGTCATAGTGTTAAAGTTTTTTTGCTCTGACACTTTTGTTCAATCTGTGTTAATCTGTGTTAACCTGTGGTTTCACGCATTTTTTGAGATGAAATTTACTCTGCCATGACAGGTAATAACACTGTAAAGGTAGTCCCCTTTGATACCTCACTGTCTACCCTAATCTCACCCCCATGCTCCTTTATTATACCGTAGCTTATAGACAAGCCAAGCCCTGTCCCTTTGCCAATCTCCTTCGTGGTAAAGAATGGGTCAAATATTTTACCTATATATTCATGAGGTATTCCATCACCCGTATCTGAGATGATAATGCTTACAAATCCCTTATCAGCGAGGCTAAAGCCTCGCACTACGGAATCGGGAACAGAATCATATTTTGTCTCAACCCTTATCCTCCCTCCGTCATTTGTTGCATCCATTGCATTATGGATAATATTTAAAAATACCTGCTCCAGCCCTCCGCTGCTTCCAAATACCAATGGCAATCTCATGGTAAGATATTTCTCCATGGTTATTCCCTTTGCAGATATAGAAGCCTCCAGGAACATCAAAACCTTCTCTATAATCTTATTCACATCCTGAGACTGAAACTCATATGAGGATTCCCTTGAAAATGAAAGAAGGTTTCCTGTTATACTGGAGACCCTCATTGCATGATGCATCATTGTATCTAAATCTTTCATAACCTTTTCAGGAATATCACCATTCTTATTCTCCATCTTCAAACACTCAATCCTGTTAACTATAATACCGATAGGATTATTTATCTCATGGGCAACCCCGGCTGCTAAAAGTCCAAGTGATGCCATCTTTTCTGAGTGAATCAACTGCTTCTCATAATCCTCCACCTTTTTTGTCCTCTCCTCCACCTTCTCCTCAAGATTGCGGCTGTATTTTTTAAGCTTTTCTGCCATGTTATTAAATTCAACAGCTACATCTTCAACCTCGTCTCCACTTTTAATGTTCAGCCTGTAATCCAGATTCCCTTTACCAATCAGTTGAACGCCTCTTTTGAGTCTTGAGAGGGGATTTGTAAGCATCTTTGAAATGATTATTCCCATTATGACAGTCAGCAGGATAGCTGCAGATACAGTAATTACAAACAATTTCTCAAAATCCTTAGCCCCCCCGGAGAGGAGATTTTTAGGATACATCTGAACAATCATATAATAAAAATCTTTATTCGTCTCGGTTGGAAAAACAGGCATATATGCAAACAGATTTTCATCATCATCCATAGTTACACCTGATTTCCCGGATAACATCTGAGATACAATTTCCTTAGAATATACCTCACTTATATTTTCAGGCATATCACCCGTATTCAATAGATTCTCCTCAACCTCCCATTCGGGATTGAAGAAATAAAAACCCCTGTTATTAACAAGAAAAACCTTAAAAGCCCTGTCCATTATAGACATCTTCACTGTATCGTAGAGATGTTTTCCCATCACATCAAGATATATCATTCCCATCCATCTCCCCTTCCTGTTATAGACAGGCGTGATATAACGCATCAATGCAATATTTGAAAGATTTAAACCTTTAATAATATAACTCCTTAAGGGTATTGAGGCGATTTTTCCATTAGCTAATTCAGTCGCTATTCCAAAATAACCGCTCTCTCTCTGGTTATGCAGGCTTTTTCTCGGGAGTATAATCGGACGATTCAAATCATATACAACAAGTGCAATCTCATCCCCATTCTGCGATAAAAAGCCCACCTGTAAATAGACATTCTTCTGCTCTACAAGATTGGCAAATTCCTTTTCAAGTAGAGTTCTCCAATATGTAACGGAAGCCATATCATTAAACTCTATGGCGTCCAAAAGATACTCTAATGGTGCGGAAGACCGTAAATAAAGGAGGTCCCCCTTTGCATTATTCAGATGATTCTCTATATCCTTACCCATGGAAAATACACTTAAATACATTTTCCTTAGGGTATCATCTATCAGAGAATTCCTCGTTGATTTCATGCTATTGTAACCAAAATATACGATAGGCAGGATTGCTGCTAATATCAGGGAAAGGAATATCTTATTCTGGATTCGCGAGAGGAAATTGATTTTCATGCTGTCATTTCATAATCTCTAACACATCTAAACCCTATAATATGACTAATCCCTTTAGGGTTAACACCGTCTTTACTCGCACATCGTGCCCTCGGCGACAGGTCAACCCAGGAACCACCTTTAACTACCTTCTCACCCTTTTCAATATTGAACCAGCTATCCGTCCATTCCCGCACATTCCCACCCATGTCGTGGACGCCATAGGGGCTTACATCACCCTTTGCAGTACCGACAGCAATACCTGTAGTAACATTACAAATCCCTTCCTCAATATTTTCCATAATAGATTCTGCTGTGCTGGTCAATGTTGGGTCATATTTATTCCCCCATGGAAAAATCCTTCCGTCAGCGCCTCTTGCAGCCTTCTCCCATTCCTCCTCAGTGGGAAGTCTCTTACCTGCCCATTTTGCGTATGCCTTTGCATCATACCAGCTCACATACAGGACAGGATTGTTAGCCTTTCCTTGCGGATACTTACCATTATGCCATCTCATCGGGGCAGGATGTCCTGTAGCATCTAAAAATTTCTTATATTGGGCATTTGTTACCTCATACTTATCAATAAAAAAGGATTTAACAAAAACCTTTCTTTTGGGTTTTTCCTTTTCAAATAAATACCCCTCAATTCCACCTCTCTTCCCATAAACTTTCTTTATTTCTGTTAGCTCATCTTCGTTACTCCCCATTACAAACTCTCCTTCAGGGATATAAATCATTTTCTCTGTATCAATCAACTTATCTCCTCCACCTCCATCTCTCCCATGAGGGTAAACGGAAGGGAGAAAAATAACAGAAGACAGAAGACAGAAGACAGAAGACAAAATAAAAAAGTAACGAATCTCGTTTTGACTTTTCATTATCCCTCACCCCCTATTAAATTAGGTGTTCGCTTCGCTCACACTAACTGATTACAAAGATTAAGTTTAGATTACAGAGATTTTAATCTCCAGAATCTTTTTATAATCTCTGTAATCATGTATAGGATTGAAATTCCTAATACATTAAATTAAACCCAATCTTTCCTCCCTCTTTTTCAACCCTGAGGATATAAGCATGCTTTTTAACCTCTCTCCTGTCAGTAAAACTTACCGCACCGGTTACGCTTCTGAAATCTCTTATAGCTGACAGTGAATCCCTGATATGTGTCGGCCTCATGGATTTTGTTTTTCGTAATCCTTCAGCCACTAACATCAATGCCTCATAACCCAATGCTGCAATCCTGTCAGGACTTTCCCCTGTTTTTTTCTTGTAGGAATCAGCAAATTTTTTAGTGTGCGGTGAATCGGAATTGCCGTAGAAACCTGAATAAACTATTGTTCCAAGAACCGCATCCTTCCCATCTCTTAGAAAATTATCAATGTAAAGGTCTTCTCCACCTATCATGGGCACCTTTATGCCCTGCTTTCTCATCTCTTTTGCTATCTTCACTCCTTCCACTGGGTCACCTGTATAAACTACCGCTTCAGGGGATTTTGACTTTATCTTTCTAACCTGAGATTCTATGCTTGAGTCTTCCTTAGAAATATTTGCAGTTAATTCAGACCAAAGAAAGACATCCTCTACTATTTCACCTCCTTTGTTTAATATAGACCTCTTAAATAACCCTGTAAGAGTTATTGAATAATCATTATTCATAGATGAAAAGAGTGCAAACTTTTTTATACCAAGCTTGCTGATACAATAATCAATAAGTTCATCAACAGCAATATCATCAGAGAGTGTAGTCCTGAACATATATGGACCTGTATCTCCTATCCTCCTCCTTGTTCCTGCAGAGATAAGGATGGTCTGCCTGTCATTCAATATTTTGCTTGCGCTGAATGTAACCTCATTCGTAGCACTACCGATAATAGCGGCTACCCCCTCACCTATAAAACTATCAACCGCACTAAGGGTCCCCTTCATACTGCTAACTGTATCATAATGAACAATCTCTAAAGACTGTCCATTGATACCACCTGCTGCATTTATCTCATCAACGGCAAGCTGAACGCCTTTTAGTGTTTTTAAGCCATATTCAGATAGCTCACCTGTTTCAGCCCCCAGCACACCTACCTTCATTTTTCTAAGAGGCTCTGCAGAAATCTGAGCCTCGCTTTTCTTTTCAAAATCAACCTCTACCGATACCTTCTCTCTCGCTTCCTGTTCAGCCACCTTATGTCCTGATTCAGCCCACTCTCTTTCCCTTTGTTCTCTCTTTAAATCTACCTCGCTCTTTTCCTCCTCCTTTTTGCAACCTGAAAATACTAAAAAAACTGACACCAATAAAAGAACAAAAAAAGTTTCTATAATTTCCTTAAAAAAAATTTTATTTTTCTCTTGCAATATTTCACCCCCTCATGTTATAGTTGTTCACCCCAATCTAATTGAAGCTTATTATATCACAATTTTAAATTATCAATACAATTTAACTTAATGGAGGTGTGTATGAAGTTTGTCTATTTTTTTGTGGCAATTCTGGCTGTATTTTTCTCTATAGATATTATAAATGCTGACGATGATATGGTTCCAATACCTGGTGGCAAATTCTTATTCGGAGAGGATAAGAAAAAGATAGAGATAGGTGAATTCTATATTGATAAATATGAGGTAACAAATGCCCAATACAAAAAATTTAAACCCGAACATACTTTTCCGGATGGCAAAGATGACTTCCCTGTAACTGAAGTTTCCTATTTTGAGGCTGAGGAATACTGCAAAGAGGCTGGGAAGAGGATTCCCACTTCAGTAGAGTGGGAGAAGGCTGCAAGAGGCACTGACGGAAGGCTTTATCCGTGGGGAGATAAATTTGATAGTAAGAAGACCAATTCAATTGAGGCTGCCAAAGATGGACCAGTAAAGGTGGGCTCACTTGAAAAAGGGAAGAGCCCTTATGGGGTTTATGATATGTCAGGAAATGTATGGGAATGGGTTGATGCATGGGATAGCAAAAAGCAATATAGGATTATGAGAGGCGGCTCATATTTTGACGGTGAGGACATGAATAAAACCATCTCTACACTTATGAGTATTCCTGACGATATTCATGGATATATCGGTTTTAGATGTGTAAAGTAAGTAACCATGATAGGGTTAATGCCCAAGGGACAGGAATATAAATTCTGTCCCCTGGCATTAGCCAAACTGCATGAAAAAAATATCTATTATTTCAAGTATAATAGGTGCAATAATCGTTGCCTTTGCAATCTATTTTTATATACCTCGCCCATCCACCAATTCAAAATCTAATAAAGAAATAAAAAAATTTGCGTTACCATCCCCCCAAGATATTATTAAAGATGAAGAGACAGGGCTGCTGGTTGTCAAGAATGTAATAATGATTACATTCACAGGCGACTCAACTCAATCTGCAATTGATGATATTATTAAGAATATTAATGGAAAGATAATAGGTTATGACAAGGGATACAATCTTTATCAGGTGAAAATACCAGGGGCAAATTTAAAAGATATTCAATCAAAGAAGCTGGAACTGATGACCATGTATCATCAAGTAGAGATGGTTACAATTCAGACTGTATCTGCAGCAAAAAATCCCGGCTGGCCGAGTAAAGATAATTATTCTCCTGACACACAACCTCCTTCAATGACAAATCCCGAATAATATTTGAATGTATAGGAAATTATATATCCGCAGATTAAAACAAAATATTTTTTTAAGAAATCTGTGAAAATCTGTGTAATCTGTGGTTTCATTAAGTCTTTGTTCTTCTGGTCTTACAGTGTCTTTAAATATTCAATAATATTTTTTCTATGTTCTTCATCGGACATTTCGGGAATTTTAGGCATAGCCCTTTTAAATTTCTTTTTAAGTTCCTGTGCTATAGGGTCACTTTCCAACATCTTTTTAGGGTTACTTAGCCACCTATCTATCCATTCAACATCTCTCCTCTTAGTTACATCCTTTAACCCCGGTCCGATTAAAACCTGCTCAGTTGTCTTATGACACTGTTTACATTTCTTCTTAAACAATTCCTCACCCGATAGGGCATCACCAGCATAGGATAATGAAAACAAAAGAAGGAAGATACAAGGAGCAAGATATAAGATTTTTCTTGCTTCTGACTTCTTGCTCCTTGCATCTTGTCTCTTGCCTCCTGTCTCTTGCCTCACTCTAACAGCACCACCTTCATTCCCATACCACCGCTAACCCAGTCAATTCTCCCCTTTGCATTTGGTATGTATTTTAATACAATCTCCTTTGCCTTTTTACTGTCTGCAAAAGAGACATTCTTAGCTGAAGCTGAATCACCGCTTACCTTAAACCCTATCTCTATCTTTATATCATTTACATTGTCAGTCTTAATATTCGTTACTATCCAATCACCCTTACCAAGCTTAACAAGCTCTTCCTTTATCTTATCAGAAGAAGACGCCTTTTTTCCTGTCTTCTTTTCCGCTGTCTTCTTTTCCGCCTTCTTCTCTAAGGAATTTATATTGGCAATGACAAATTTTAACAATCTGTCATCTTTAAACTCTTCATTGTATATAGTTGCCATAATACCGACTATATTCAACAAATAGTCCCTTTCACCTGCTTCTGCCTCGCCTGACATTGCATATTCAACCATTGCCTTTATCTCTTCTGGCACATTGTCTTTATTATTCTTTATTATTGCCTTCATCTCTGAATTATTTTTAGATTCAAGGGCATCTATAAACTTCTGTCCAAGGCTCGCCTCCTCTGCTGATGAAATTTCCTGCATTCCTGAAAACATCAATATCAGAAAAAATATTATTATTAGGCCAAACACCTTTTTAATTTTCATCTTTCTCCTCCCAAATCAAGATTTTATTTAATCAAAAACTGTCTTTTATCACCCCCTTTATCTTATTATCAAGTAGAACTATTGTATCTTGTTCACCTGTCCATGCATATATGCCATCTCCCTTACTGCTGATATTTCCTATATTTAATTCATGGGGAGACTTATTCCCTTCTTCCCATATCAGAAGTTTTATGGTAGGACTATCCAGTCCATAAGTCTTTAATCCTTCATGCCCCTCCGATATAAATTCCTTTACCTTGAATTCCTTTATCCTGTTAAAAAACTCCTTAATAATATTGACATCAAAAATTTCCTCTCTTGGCTTCAATGTCTTCCATTCAATATCAGGAGGAGGGGTCTTTATAATTACCATCTCTCTATCAGGATATTTAACCTCTATCTTATTTACCTTTCCTTCCTCAAAGAATAATACACTCCTCTCCCTTAAATCCTCTGCATCATCGGGCAGGAGGTCCACCATATCTTCCTCTATGAGAAATACATTATCCTTCTTCTCAAGTTTTGCAAGATAACCTCTTTTCTTCTTATCCCTCTCACCTATGAATATTGTCTCCGTCGGAGATTCGTCTCCACTCAACCAGATTGACAGCTTTGTCTTAACAGGAAATAGCCCGTATGCTTTTAAGTCTTTTGGCTCTTCATCTATAAACTCCTTTATCTCACTATTCTTGAATTTTGCGACTATTTCTATGATTTTAATCATATCTGCCCTTGCCTTTAATGGTGATATAATTTCCCATTTACCCTCTTCTTCCATCGGAAGTTCACATCTTACCTTTTTATTATCCTTTACTATTTCTACTTTATCCACCATGTTAGGTTCGGTTCTAAATATTGTCTTATCCCTAAAATAATACAAGCTCTGGTCTGCCTCTGCCCTTGCATCTGCCAATACCCTATAGACCTTCGGGCTTCCCTTTAATATCGCAAAGGCAACCCCTTGTGTTGGTGCCCTCTCTCCAAATATAAGTGTATATGGTGTCAGAGTCTTGCCAATCCTTAATGTAACCTCCAGTTGAGGATTAGCAAGTCCAAACTCAGCAAGTCTCTCCCGTGTCGGATTTTCATCCATCACATAGTCTGCATCATTCCTTGACTGGGTTATATAGCTCAATGCCTTTTCAACTGACTTGCCGTCAGCCTTTACTTTAATAGGCTTTTCTATCCGCCATCCGTCCTCCCACCTCTGGACGACTATAACCCCATCCCCCTTCTTCAATTCCAGTTCCAAGACCTCTGAGGGTTTGAATGGAAGCAGCCTGGTTGCCTCTTCTTTTTCTGCCTCTTTTTTTTTGGTCGTTTCTACATCAAGATAGAAATACCCTGCCAGTCCAGCCAATATTATTATCCAGAGAAAGGTCTTTTTGAAGTATTTCATTTATCTCATCCATCTTCTTCTGCTGTATATACCAATGCCTGAGATAAGCACCAATGAAGGCACAACTATAACAGGCAGCCAGAATATTGCCCTTCCCTGTGCAACTGTGAGGACTACAGGCGTATTTTTGGTGTCCCGCTTTCTTATAGATATGAGGTCAGCCTCTTCCGCAAGCCATCCTATAGTGTTTAAAAAAAGCTCTCCATTACCGGCAAGATTAATATTTGTATTGTTTGCAAAATCAGAATCACCAAAAGCGATTATCTTGCCGAATTTAAATCTCCCTTCTTTGAGCAATCCACTCTCCTCAACAATCTTGCCTTCCGATGAACCCTTAACAGGAATGGTTGTTACCGCAGCAATAGAAAGCGGACCCCTCTTTTCTTTTCCTTCATTAAACTCCGCCTCACCTTTCTCACTCCACTGCTTCAAATCTGTCTCAGCCCAGCTATTTGGACCGGTCATAGCAAGCTGATATTGTCCTTTCTTCTTATCCTTTTCAATATCAACAGTACCTACAAGATAAAAATATGTTGCGAGATTAAATTCCGATGTCAATGGATGGTCCTTATCATATTGATACACCACAGGTGTTAATTCATTTGAGCCATATACCCGGCTCTGCTTATCAAAAATCACATCGTCCTCCACCTTAAATCCATATCCTGTGAGGAAATCCTTTATTGTAATCGGATGTCCCGGGTCAATCATAACTAACAGGCTCCCCCCATTTTCCACATATTTTTTTAATTTTTCCAGTTCGTCCTGTAAAAACTCTTTTTTTGGCCCCGATATAACTACAATAGATGCATCTGATGGAACCCTTTCCTCATTCATAAGGAGTAGCTCCTTTATAAGATAATTCTCCTTTTCTATTGCATCCCTTGCTGCCTTATAACCAAGTTTCTGAATGCTTGCAATATCATTCTCTCCATGTCCCTTTATAAAATACACTGTCTTTACCTCATCTCTTGTTACCTTGATGAGGGCATTGGTAACCTTCTCCTCACTTTCAAACCCTATTTTTTCCTGTTTCCCGCCTGACATAAGAAGCATTATACGATATTCCGATACACCATATTTGGTTGCAAGACCTGGACTTCTATCAGGGTCAATAAATTTATATGTAAACTTAGGGGTATGATATGAATACTCCTGAAGCAGATCCTCTGCTCTCTGTCTGAGCATGGCATGATAGGTCACTTCCTCGCTTCTATAAAATGCCACTGCCTTCACATCTTTTTTAAGAGACTTTAAAATCTTTATTGTCTGCTCTGACAGGGTATATCTACCGGTCTTTGTAAGGTCAGCCCTTTTCTTGTGATTTACTGACATAAAACCAAGAAGGACAACTACAGCCAAAAATATTACTATAACAACAGCCATATTAGCCCCGTAGCGTGTTGACTTCTTTAACAGCAAGTCTCTTATATCAGAGAAGTTTACATAGAGAAAAAAGAGGATGAGCAGAAGCCCCACCCACAGAAAAATAGCAGCAGTAATGCTAAGAGTTGACCGAATGGCATATATGATACCACCGGTAAATATCAGAACAAAACCTAAAATACCGAGAATGTAAGTGATTGTCTTCATCCTCTCCACTTTTTTGATTCTAATGACCTCATATTTAAGAAAATACAAAAGAGGGTGAATAGCACATAGTATATGATATCTTCTGTATCAAGGACACCTTTAGCAAAACTATTATACATATGAGGCATGAAAGACAGATATTTTAAAACATTTCCTAAAGATTCGCTTGCAAAACTCGCTGAATAGCCCATCATGAGGAATATCAGCAAAGACGCGAAGGAGAGGACAGCGGCAATAATCTGATTCTCTGTAATGGAGGAGGCAAATATTCCCAGGGAAATAAAGGCTGCCCCCATACAGAATAGTCCCACATATCCGCTGAGAACAACACCCAACTCAGGCTCACCAAACAACCCAATAAGTATAAAACATGGTACAGTAAGTAAAACCATTATTGTGAATATCCCCATGCAACCGGCAAACTTGCCGAGTATAACCTCAGAGTCTTTTACAGGATATGTAAGCAAAAGCTCTATTGTCCCACTCTTCTTCTCTTCAGAGAACATCCTCATTGTAAGCATTGGCAGCATTATAAGCATAACCATGCTTATAATGTCGAAGAAAGGTCTAACTACCATCTCTGTTACATTCAACTGGTTATTCTGCCGCGCCAAAATAGCATTGGTCGCTACCTGAAAACTGATGGTGCTAAAGTTGAGAAATATACCGTGGAAAAAGTATCCGGAGAGTATAAGGAATATGGTGATAACGACAAAGGCAATGGGGGAATTAAAATAAGACCTGAACTCTTTTTGAAATATAAGAAAAAAGTTTTTCATAATAATGAGCAATGAGCAACAAGCAACGAGCAATGAGCAACGAGAAAAAAATACTCATTGCTCATCACTCATTGCTCATTGCTTAATGTATTTTTTCCTCTGTTACAAGCTTAATAAATATATCCTCAAGACTCATCCCGATAGGACGCATCTCGTATAATGCCCAATTTTTTCTGACAATGACAGGCGGTATATCCTTACCGCCATCCGAATCTTTCTTAAATTCCACCAAATAGGTATTAACCCCGTCTGTACCATTCTCCTTAATTGCAACTCTTGATACATTATTTATTTTACCTACTTCTGATAATACCTCTTTTTCTGGTCCCCCAATTCTTACTATAATCTGCTGTGATTTCTGAAGCTGGGCAGTAAGGTTTTGTGGTGTATCTACTGCTACCAGTCTCCCTTCATTTATTATTATGACCCTCTGACAGGTCATACTAACCTCCGGCAGTATATGTGTACTCAATATAACCGTCCTCCTGCCGCCAAGCCCTTTTATAAGGCTCCTTATCTCTATAATCTGCTTTGGGTCAAGCCCAATAGTTGGCTCATCAAGAATCAGAACCTCAGGGTCATTTATCAGTGCCTGTGCCAGTCCAACCCTCTGTCTGTAACCCTTAGAAAGTTCACCAATATATTTCTTTGTCACTGCATTCAACCCGCAGTCGTCTATTATCTGCCCTACTCTTCTCTTTATATCCCTTCTGTCAACACCTTTTAGCCCTCCTACAAATTCAAGATAAACAGGCACCTGCATATCAGTGTAAAGGGGGACACTCTCTGGAAGGTAGCCTATTCTTTTTCTGACCTCAAGGGAATCTTCAAAGACATCAAAACCTGCAACCCTTGCCTTTCCGCTTGTAGCAGGCATAAAACAGGTAATAATCCTCATGGTAGTTGTCTTACCTGCACCATTAGGACCAAGGAAGCCGAGGATTTCACCCTTCTCTACAGTAAAGGTGACATCATTAATCCCTCTGGCATTCCCATATTTTTTTGTAAGATTTTCTACTTCAATCATATAAGAACAAAGACCTAATGAAACCACAGATCACACAGATTAATACAGATTTTAAAATCTTATTCTTAGCCATTTTTCCTCGTTATCTTGTGTAAATCTTGTGAAATCTTGTGGTTACTTTTATAATTTCCTATATAAAAATAAAAAATACCCATAAACTGGGTATTTAATTTACTATAATATATATTCTTAACTTATGTCAATAGGTACAAACAAAAAAAGAACGACCACCTAAACGCCTATTGCATTCAGGTGGTCGCTTTTAATCAACTGGGATTTCTTACCTCTCAGTTTCCTTTACAGAAGTTCTCGTATACTCACTGTCACCAATCCTTGCAGATTCATCCTTTGCGCTACTCTTTGTCTTCACTCCTACCAGCCTACTTGCCAATCTGCCGCCGCCAGGAGAACTATACCCTCCAGTCATTCCTGAGCCTCTTCCACCCATTGTGCCTTCAAGTTCAAGTTGTTCATTCAGGTCTTTAAATTCAGAACTATCATTTGCATTGGCTGATGTAACCGCACCTTCTTCTGATTTTGCATCAAATCCCGGTTTTGCAACAGCACGCAGGAATGCAACTACATTCCAGATGTCCTGGTCCTGTATAACATTGCCCCATGCCGGCATTGCCTCTGAGAGGTTCCTTGCAGGACCTCCACCCTTAATAACTGCAAAGATTTCAAGGTTGCTGATATGGTTCATGTATTTTCCATTGGTCTGGTTTCTTGGCCTCGGGTCTAACATTGCTGCAGTAGGACCATCACCTTTTGACCCCCAGCCATGGCAATGCACACAATAGAAGCTGAACCAGTGTGCACCCTGTGCAGGGTCAGCACCTGCTACAAGGGTCTCTCCTGTTGCAGTTTCAGGCCTGGTTAGTGAGTTCCACTGATTAACCCATGCGTTATAATCGGCGCCCAAACTTGATTCATCAATCCCTCTGTCCCACGCCTCAGTAACACCAGTCTCTTTTGCCCAACCAGAACGAGATTCGCCCACTTTACTTAAGTCCTTACTCTTGGCAGACCATTTAGTTGCCCATCTCTTATTAATTAATCCAACTAATGGGTTATTCTTTGCCTGCTTTGAACCATCAACAGTAGACGCCGTCTTACCAATACCTGTAAGATAATCAAAACCTACAACACCATAAGTTGATTTACCTACACCTTCCGTTGTCTTCCCTGATTTTTTAAACTCTTGAGACTCTACATTAGCTTCAGCACCCTCTTTACCGTATGACTCTCTCATCTTTTCTGTTTGTGCCTGTGCATCTCCCTCTTTCTTTGCCTTTTCCAACTCTTCCTTAGATATCTTTGCTGCGAATACCCCTGTTTCAAGAGAGACACTGATTGTAAAAATCGCTAACAATAAAATTATCCATTTCCTCTTTCCCATAAATTATCCTCCTTCTAAACTAACTAATTAAATGTTCCCCCAACCTAAAAACAACCACAACCTCCTACAAAAAGTCACCTCCTTTCTATTTAAAGTTTATAGTTAAACAGAATCCCTCCTTAAGCTTTAATTACAATATATTAATTTTAAGAAAATTGTCAAGCTTTTTTTTAATAGTTTTTTTAATGGTAGGATGCAATCTATATACCAGAATTTTCAAAGGGAATTAAAAGCCTTAGCCAGCCAGTTAAAATGCCTTTCATATCAGGCACTAACCCTAATTCTAAAAAAATATTTTTTTATGGAATAAATTTAAATTTTTAATTGTTATTATTATAGAGATTGGAAATTTCCTTTTTTTCCCTCCTTCCCTCAACTCACTGCTGCCTTTCCAAATTATAATGGAAAGGCAGCAGTAAAATTTAAAATACATTATAAATCCCTTTTTTTATTTGTTATAATAACTAAGGTCTGGAAAGGGGGAATAGGCTATGAAAAAGAAAATAATAAT
>MHDI01000036.1 GCA_001804915.1 Nitrospinae bacterium RIFCSPHIGHO2_02_FULL_39_82
CTCATTTGTCTCTAATCTGATTATCGGTTTAGTCTTTAAAATATTTCTTTCTCTGTCACTCCGCTCCGAAAGCCGACTATAGAAATCAATCAACCATTCATCAGCCTTTGTTTGTAGAAATTCAGCGGATATTTTTTTTGTAAAACTCTCAAAATCAACTTCTACAACTTCAAGTTCCTTCATCAAATAATCTCTTAACTCCGGTGTTCTATCAGAAGTTATATCTGCATCTAACCAGTTCTTTTTGCCAAACAGTTTTTGAATATCATCCTTGTCTAAAAATTCGGTTAGTTCTTTTCCTCTTGCTAATACGGCATCACCTGCTTTGGTGTATTTGCCATCTGATGTGGGTAGCAATTCTTCAGAAAGAAATTTTTCTTTCACTTTTTCGTATATAACCGGATAAATCTGATTGCTCGTTTTATGCTCTTCTTTAATAGGTAGAATATTTAGGAAATTTGTATTAAGGTATCCTAATTTTTTAATGACTGACAGGCTTTCGGCAATTAAATTTCCAGTTTCTTCTATTATTGCCTTATTTTGTTCGTCATCTAAGGGAATATTTTCACGGGTAGGTGTGGTTTTGTATGGGCCCTGAATAATGAAGTTCAGAAATGTAACCTTCTCAGTTGAGAAAAATACAATCAGTTTTGAGTCAGGTTCTGGTATGATTATCTCTTTATCACTTTCATCTTTTCCAAGTTTATATGCTGCCTCAACCTTTAAATCTTTGCCTTCTATCCTAATCGGTTTTTCAATAACTATATACTCTTTAGTACTACTTGATGATATTATTGTCTCCTTCTTAGCGTTTCGTATGTTTTGAAGACTATCAGATGACTTTAAGTAGTGTCCCCTTGCAGATGATGTCTGCCATTTAATTTCTTTTATATTTTTCAAAAACAGTAGTGTTTTAAAGCCCAATTTTTCTAATTTATTAGCGATGAGCGCAAAAACCTCTTGTGAAGAGCGTGTCTGATGGTTAAAAGGCAATCTGATTAATGTTTCACTTATTGAGTTACTGCTGTTAATCACTGAGGGGATTACAAAATCCTCAATTTTTATCTTGAATTCACCTGAAAAGATATGAGGAGTTTCAGTAATAGCAAAAACAGATTTAAAGCCAACACCAAATTTTCCGATTAAGTTTAAATCCTCTTTTTTTGTAGAAATTCCAATTCCTGTAACTCCTTCAATATCTCTAAGGTCAAAATCTTTTCCATTATGATAAACATCTAATCTATCATCAAAAAGTTCAAACCTTACTTCTTTAGCCTCTTCATCTTCAGCGTTTTGCAATATTTCATAAATGAAATGGGATGGGTCATTGTATAACCCTGCCAAAATGTTATCAAAATCAAAGTTATTTTCCTTTGAAGACCTTACCCAGTCTTTTCGCTTTTCTATTAATTCTTCAAACTCCTCATTTGCCATGTATTTTTACCTTTTTGTGATGGGGCATATTTCACATAATTTGTTCATATCCAAACAGTTTCGGATATGTCCCGAATTGGCGGGGTATCCGAAGTATTCCCGAATCTGTGAAATAAGGAAATTATAAGATATAAGCCTCTGTCTTTATTGCTCTTCAACCCCTGCTGTTTCTTTTCGAGCAATAAGTTCTCGAATCTTGGGCAACAATTCATTCGGAACCTCAACAAAGGTTTGCCCTTCTTGCTCAAATGCAGCTTCATCTTCAGCTACGGCTTCTTCTTCGGTTTGCTGTTCATAGTGAGCAAGAACCCTGCGAACACGTTCTTCATCCCACCCATGTGGATAGTTACTACTCATACATTTCACCTCCTTCTACTTTTATATGCTTTTAAAGGTTTGCCTTTAAGCTCATAAGCAGTTATCACAAATACGCTATCTGGTTGTGGGTCAGGAACATAAATAACCCTAAGATACCGTCCTCCGTGCGTTTGTCCAATAGCTACTCGAGCCCCCTCTTTACCTGCACGATCCTCACCAGGGGAAGTCAATACATCCATTACTTCGTCCTCTGTAACATTGTGTTTAAAAATGTGAGGCTGATTTGTCTCTGGATCAATATAAAACCGAATTCTCATAATTTACTGCGAAAAATACCCTTACGCCAGCCCTCACACCCTCAAGGAAGGTGTGAAGGGAGAGGGGATTTTCTTACTCCAATCCCCTCTCTGCCAACTCAATTGCCTTTATCAGAGCTTTACCCTTATTCATTGTCTCTTCAAATTCTCTCTCTGGGTTTGAGTCGGCAACGATGCCTGCACCAACACCAAGATAGGCAGTATTACCCTTAATCAGCAGTGTCCTTATTGCAATTGCCATATCCATATTTCCGGAGAAACTGAAATATCCTAATGCACCTGCATAAATTCCCCGGCGGGTTGGCTCAATCTCCTCAATTATCTCCATAGCCCTTACCTTGGGAGCACCTGAGACTGTCCCGGCTGGAAATGTCGCCCTAAGGACATCATAACAATCCATTCCATTTTCAAGTCTCCCTCTCACATTTGATACAATATGCATTACATGGGAATATTTTTCTATCAGCATTAATTCATTTACCTCAACACTGCCTTTTTGAGATACCCTTCCTGTATCATTTCTGGCTAAATCAACAAGCATTATGTGTTCAGCCTTTTCCTTTTCATCATTCAATAAATCCCGCATAAGTATCTTATCCTCCTCTTCGGTAGCCCCTCTTGGTCTTGTTCCTGCTATTGGTCTTATCTCTACCAGTTCATCCTCAAGTCTCACAAGCACCTCAGGAGATGAGCCGACTATTTTTATATCTCCAAATTTAACAAAATACATATATGGTGAGGGATTTATTGTCCTCAATGCCCTGTATATATTAAATGGCTCGGCTTTAAAATCTGTTTCAAGCCTCTGCGATAATGCTACCTGGAATATATCACCATCACTTATGTATCTCTTGCACTTTAATACCCCTTCTTTAAAAACCTCCTTTGAGACATTGGTTCGAAGTTTGGGGCTTGGGGTTTGAATTTTCTGATTTCTGATGGATTCGTTTCGCTCACCACAGGCTTTTGACTTAAGTTTATTTACAACCGAATCTATCCTCTCCACTGCCTTTCTGTAAGCGCTTTCCGTATCTCCATCTTTAACATGGGCGTTTGATACCACTTTAATCTTCTGTCCTACATTATCAAATATCAGAATTGTATCCGTTATAACAAAAACAGAATCTGGAATATGGAGGTCATCAATTGCTTCATGGGGAAGGCTTTCAAAGAACCTTACCATATCGTATCCAATATAACCAACAGCCCCACCGAAAAATCTTGGAAGTTCAGGTATCTTTACAGGTTTATACTCTGACATTAATCTTTTAAGGAAATTTAAAGGGTCTCCATCAACTTTTTCCTCTTTCGTAACACTGTCTTTTGTTATAAATATCCTGTTGCCCCTGCTCTTAAAAACTATAGAAGGATTACTGCCGAGAAAACTATATCTTGCCCATTTTTCCCCGCCTTCTACACTCTCAAGGAGATAAGAATATTCCCCCGTATCAATCTTTAGGAAGGCAGATACAGGGGTCTCAAAATCCGCCATTATTTCGCGATATACAGGAATGAGATTCCCTTCCTTTATCTTTTCCTTAAAAATTTCGTAGGATGGATTATACATGGAGGTTAGGTTAACACAGAATATAAAAACTGTAAATCCCCACACCTTGACCGGGGCATTATACCCCGCACATAAATTATGTGTGGGGTTTTTACTTGCGTTTTTCTCTTTCAGCCATAAGCAGTGCCGCCTTTGCAACCATGGTATTATCTCTTTGACATCCCTTCTGGCAAAGCACAGCTTTATTTTCTCTGGTCATTTTATATAATTCGTCCTTTGTTATTATAAATAGTTCTCCACATCCCCTGCATGTTACAAGGGCAGATATATTCTTTCTCCTTTCTATTCTTCGTCTCTCGCTGAATGTTCTCTTGTTCTTTAAAGCCCCGCTCTTATATTTTTGGTCTACCGTTAACCTCCGTTCATTGCCTTTTCTTCTATTAGCACCACTTCTCTTTTCAATTACTGTAGTCATATTTCATCCTCCCTGATGGAAGGGGTTTGCAGGATTCATCAAGCCATGCCATATAATCTGGCAGACCATACACAATGGGAATTGCAACAATCTCAGGGATTTTGTAGCTATGATTCTTCTTCACATAATTCATTAAAGAATCAAAGAGACCTGCCCTGCTCTTTACAAGCAGAAGCACTTCGTTTTCCTGACACAGCTTCCCTTTCCAGAAAAATATAGACCTTATAGGCTGTATAATGTTTGCACATCCGGCAAGCCCTTTTTTTACAAGTCCCTTCCCGATTCTTTCTGCCTCTTTAAAAGAGCTTGCTGTAATAAATATTACAACAAAATCTCCCCCCTTTTTTTTCTTAATGGCGGCCATGTTTACCTCCTTGAAAGTCCTGTCAGGTAATAGCCAATGTAAAATTCAACTATGCCGATAAGGCTTAAATTAAGAAGAGACCCCATCTCTGTTTTTCCAAAAAACAACATAAAGACATAAAGCATCATGGCAAATCCCATTGCCTGCAGAACAAGACCTGAATAATATAAAATAACCCGCTTCACCGGTTTACGGCTCTTCCTATAAAATCATACTCCATTGTACGTGTGATTTTTACCGGCAGGATATCTCCAACTCTTGCATCGCCTTCTTCAATATAAACTATTCCATCAATATCAGGTGCCTGAGTCTGCATCCTTCCCTTTATCAGAAATTCATTATCAAAAACACTATCTTCAACGAGGACATCCCTCATCATCCCAACAAACCTTTTGTTATTCTCAGAGGAAATTTTTTGCTGAAGCTTCATTATTATATCCCTCCTCTCAATCTTTACTTCATCAGGTATCTGGTCAGACATTTCTGCTGCAGTTGTCCCTTCCTCCGGTGAATATGTGAATATACCAAGATGTTCAAATCTCATTTCTTTTATAAAGTTTACAAGATGCCCGAAATGAGTATCTGCCTCGCCCGGGAAACCTACAATGAATACAGTCCTTATTGCAACATCAGGTATTGCCTTTCTTATTTTATTTACTAAATCTCTTATTTTATCCCCCCTTTCCTGCCGCATCATTTTGCTTAATATTTTATCATCACTGTGCTGTAATGGAAGGTCAATGTATTTACATATCTTTTCCTCATCCCTTATCACATTGATTAACTCGTCTTTTAAGAAGGCAGGGTAACAGTATAAAAGCCTTATCCATTTTATGCCATCAATCCTGACTAATCTTTTAAGCAATCCTGCCAGTCCGTTCTTTATTCCCAAATCTACCCCATACATAGTAGTATCCTGTGATATTAAATTTACCTCCTTCACCCCATGCCCTGAGAGTATCTCCACCTCTCTTACAATTGAATCAGCAGGACGGCTTTTGAATGGTCCACGAATTTTCGGGATAATACAGAATGAACACCTGTTTGAACATCCTTCGGCAATCTTTACATAGGCAGTATATCGCGGTGTGGTTAACATCCGCGGCGTATCTTCATTGTAATCAAATGCTGGCTCTCTGACCAATACCTTCTCTATACCGTTATCGGACTCAATTATTTTCACTACACTTTTAAAATCACCTGTGCCTACTATGTAATCGACTTCGGGTATCTCTTTCAGAAGTTCATCTTTATATCTCTGGGATAGACATCCCATGACAATCAATTTCTGACAACTACCCTTTCTTTTATACTCAGCCATTTCAAGGATGGTGTCTATTGATTCCTCCTTTGCAGAATCTATAAAACCGCAGGTATTGACAACTATAACCTCTGCACCTCCTGCATCTGCTGTGATATTATACCCTTTACTCGCAAGGGTTCCCAGCACAAGTTCGCTGTCCACTGTATTTTTAGGACATCCGAGGCTCACCATCCCTATTTTTCTTAAAATTCTATTCATGCTTTTCTTATACCAACTTTAAATTAGGTGTTCGCTTCGCCCACACTAACTTTGATTACAGAGATTAAGTTTAGATTACAGAGATTTTAATCTCCGGAATCTTTTTATAATCGCTGTAATCAAGTATAGGATTGGAATTCCTATACTTTTAATAAGATTAATAATACAATTATTCATATCATTTATCAACACCTTTGGTTTTTGTTATTATACCAAAAGAGTTACCTAATTAGTGAGCATGAACAATCGTCCCCTTTAATTAAAATACTTTAATTCCATAAAAATAGTATTATTCTTTTTTAAGACTCCAAATAATGTCCTGTTTTCATCACCCTCATAATACTCCCCTCCAATTATCCCTTTCCATGAATCTGTAAAGGAGTAGCGGACAATGGGTCTGATAAAATAGTCGTTGCGATTGAAGTTCCAGACACCAAATGTCTCCATATCAAGTGTTTCATTGAACAACTTATAATCAAGACGCCCACTCATGGAATACTGAATCTCATCAAGCTCACCGCTGAAGGTTGCATTTTTTATATATATTGCTCTTTCTGCCTGATTTTGACTCTTTTCAACATCTGAATACTTAAAGATATATCGTCCTATGAACTGGAGATTTATATTTAGTGTTTCTATAAATGTCCTGTCCCCTCCTATGATGTAATACAGATTTGGATTTTTTATATAGGGATATATGCCGTCCATATCCTCTGTCAGTATATAAGCCGCTTCTCCTCTAAAGCCATATCTTCCATAATTTTTTGCAAAGTCCCCACCAAAGACCTGAATCCTGTGGTTTGATATTTCAATAAGTCTCTTTCCTCCATCAGTCCCTAAATATCTGACATCTGGTGTCAGGTCAAAGCCGTTAAAATAACTTATAGACCAGTCTAAATCACTGCCGATTTTATTTAACTTAAAGGCAAACTCGCTGTTTTCAATATTGTATGCAGGCTTCTTTTCAGTCGGCTGAATGAAAGAGGGAAAGGCAAAGGGGACTTTATTAGGCTCAAAAAATGGGCTGTAAAAAAGTGTTGCAGTTAGTTCAGGTGAAAAGTAGTAATCATATTTTAAGGATGCCACACCTGTCTTGCGGTCGCCCTCTTCAGGGAGGAGGAGTGTGTAATTTTTTGGAGATAGATTGTCAGTAGGATTTACACCATCTGCCCTCCCCCATGTGATAATCTGTTTGCCTGCACTCAAATCAGAATTTTCAAAACGAAAAATAGCAAGCCCTTCAAGGAGCTCAGTAGTGTAGTTTCCATTGCCGCGATTGAGCAAATCAAAATTATATGCCCTCGCCTCAAAACGGCTGTCAATTTTATCACTGAATCTTGGGAGTATTTTAAGCTGGGCAGTTACACCAAAGAAATCTGTCTTGTCATTAGATGCCTTGTCAGAGGAGAAATAATCAGTCCTCAAGAAACCTGTGAATCCTTCTTCCTGCAATTTGCTGTAGAGTTTTTTTTCTTCGGCAAAGCCGATTTGTGAAGACAAAAGAACAAAATAAAATAGGACGTTGATTAACGCAGATTTACAGGATAATTTTAAAAATCTGTGATTATCTGTGTTCATCTGTGGCTGATTTGTTTTATTCCCTTTCCAGATTCCTCTGTGAGAAATATCCCTCATCAATACCTGTATTCACCTTATAATTGCTGAAATGGACAATTGTCTTATGATTTACCTGAACATTTGTCATCTCAATAGTCATCGGCTGCCATTTGTTGTTCTCCTTATCAACAAACTGAATATCTGAAGCCTTGAAGACTTTATAAAGCTCGCCAGAGAGGTCGTAATTCTCACCCTTCACAGTGACAAAATTATCCTTTCGCATCCAGCTTTTCCTTTTACTCAGTCCATTATCCTGCCTTACTTTATTATTTGCCGGAACAGATTCTATTACATAACAATCAACTCCATCCACATTTTCGCTGCCTGTAATTTTATGTTCAAAATCCTGAACCTTATATCCAATGACATCCGCATAGGAGAAATCTGAGCCGACAAAACTATCACCCTTATTACTTGACACAAGCCTTCTCACCTTCTTCAATGCAGGGAGATATATCCATATATCATCATCACCATCAGAGTGCTCAATCATCAAGTTTGATGTGCCTTTGACATCAGCAGGGGAGATAAACTTGATGAGCCTCATGTTGTCAATGCCGTTTTTCTGAAGTTTTGATACACCTGTTGACTTTCTCTCTCTTTTCTGTCCACTCTCATTGATGAGTGTCATTGCACTCTCAGATTTTGAATCTTTGACCCTGTTAACAAAGAAATTCTTTATCATAATATCCTTCGGCGACATATCCTCAGCAAAGGATGTATGGGCAAAACCAAAAAGCATGACTGCCGATAGAACTGCAAAACAAAATTTCTTCATAAACACCTCCTCTAAAATCCTTTTATAAAAATTTTTTCTTATTTCTCTGTGTCCTCTGTGGTTTATTTAAACAAAATCGGCTTTAGTGCAAACTTCGGTTTGAAGATTACAATCAATGCAGGCAGTGCTGTGATTGCCGTGAAACTACTTACAATCATGGCAAGGGCAACAAGTGTTCCGAGTTTAATATGAAGTCCAAATCCTGAAAGTGGGAGCATGAGGTATCCGACAGCAATGGAAACAGAAACGAAATTGATTGCCTTGCCCGATGTCTTCATTGTCTTAACAATTGCAGGAAGCAAATCTGCATGATTCCCCATCTCTTCCCTCAAACGATAGATGTAGTAAATAGCATAGTCTGCACCAATCCCAACTGCCATTGCTGAAATTGTTGATGTGCCTATATTCAATGAAACACCTGCATATCCCATCACGCCGAAATTAAAGATGACCGATACGATAAGCGGCAGTATTATGAACAAACCTCCCAGAGGAGAGCCGAGAACAACTGAGCCTAT
>MHDI01000037.1 GCA_001804915.1 Nitrospinae bacterium RIFCSPHIGHO2_02_FULL_39_82
TTTATTAATCCAAACTCACCTAACTGGCTTAGTTTCATTGAATCTTCTTTAACTGCTCTAACACATATTTTCTTATTTCTTGCGGTCTTGGAAGGGTTCTAACTATCTTTCCATTTATGATTAAGGGCTTGAGGAGGGCTTCATTTTCACCGCCACAGTTGCACTTTCCAATCTTTTCAAGGAGAGGTATCACCGTATATTTAAAACATGACTTGCATCTATAAACCTGCTTACTCCCCGATTTTTTCCCTCTCTTGGCAACAGGCTTTCCTCCAATTTCCATTATGTCAAAAGAAAAGTCTATTGTGGAGGCACCGCTGATAGCTGTCCCTACTCCATAACCGTCCACGACCTCATTGAGCTTCTCAATTTCAGATTCATTTATACCGCCGCTTACTATGATTTTTACATTTTTATATCCGCGGTAATCAAGCTCCCATCTGACCTCACGACATATTTCAAGGAAGTCGCCGCGCCTTGAGCCCGGTGTGTCAAGTCTAACGCCAAATAATTTATCACCCATTACCTCAGCAGCCTTTATTGATTCAAACTTTTCATCACAGAATGTATCCACAAGACATACCCTTTTTACCTTCGGCTCTATTACCTCATGAAATGCCTTTACTGCCTCGGCAGAGTCTCCGAGCATTAAGACAAGGGCATGCGGGATTGTTCCTGAAGGGTCTTCTCCAAGCAATTCAGCACTCTTTATTGCTGAAACCCCGTCACACCCTCCGATAAAGGCATTCCTCTCAACCATCGGTGTAATGGCAGGGTGCATCCGCCTTGCACCAAAGCTTATTAACAGCCTGTCACCTGCAGCCTTTTTGCACCTCGCAGCCTTTGTGGCTATGCCTGATGCCTGACACAGAAATCCGAGGAGTGCTGTTTCGTAAATGCAGTAATCGGTGTATTTTCCGTCAATTACCAAAACTGGCTGAAATTCATTAAATATAGTTCCCTCGTCCATACAGTAAACATCTACAGGAAGCCCTTCCAAGAGCCTTGCTACCTCTTCTATACCTGAAAGGATGCCCCACTTCCAATCCTGTGGAAATCCCTTAAGTCTTACCTCTGCCTTTGCCCTCTTGATAATACCCTTTGCCTTGAGTATCCGGACAGTGCGGTCAAAATATATGTCCGTAGTCTTGCCTGACTTTATTTCATCTTCTGTGGCAGTATGAAATCTTTTCTCCATGTTAAAATCTCTCTTTTTCTATTTTATAGTTCAACTTCTAATGGTCAACGTTTAGACCCTTTCATCCTGTCCAGTTGTTTCTGTAGTTCCATAATCTGCCTATCTGCATCTCTGGGTTGGTAGCTGCCCATCTGCTCAGAAAGGCTTTTCATAAAGCCTCCCTTAAAAGAGATGCCACCTATAATAAGAGACAAAATCACGGCAGTAATTATGCAAGTGAGGATTATTGTAAGCCATTTAGCAGGCAGATAACGATATAAGATAAATTTTGAACTGAAAGATTTTTCAAGTTCCTTTCTTTTCTTTTCAAAAATAATTCTGCAATTAATATCATATTCCTTTTGAAGCATGATAGCGGCACGTCGGCTTTCCTTACTATGCACAATGATTGCCAATTCCACACCCGGGTTTGATAGAAAACTCTTCCATCGGTCAACCGTTTTTGGGTCAAGAAGGGTCTCCATACTCTCCATCATAAATGCCCTTCTTTTCCTTCCTTTCTCTATAAAAAGGTCTGGAATAGACCCTGTCCATTTTGAATGGGAGGAAGGATAAGAAGGGTCCAGCGGTGTATATATAAAATACCCCCGTTTTTCGAATTTTCTTATGAGAAAATGTATTAACTTAACGCTGAAACGTCTCTCCCTTGCCTGATTGCCGGTTCTCCTCAGGATGGCCTGTATTCTTGCCATCAACTCTCTAAAGTCAAGAGGTTTTGTTATATAGTCGTCTGCACCGGCCTCAAGTAGTTTTACCTTGATGGGGACATCTTTTACCGCAGACATCATAATAATAGGTATAAATCTGGCGATTGGGTCATTTTTTAATTCAGTGCATGTCTGGATACCATCTTTGCCTTGCATTAATATATCAAGTAAAATCAAATCGGGTTCTTCTTTTATTGCCTTTTCCAGCCCCGTATTGCCATTTATGGCTGTAATAATATTAAAGCCCTCCTTTTCCAGTCTGAAACGGAGCAGCTTAACAGTATCTTCATTATCATCTATTATAAGAATCTTGCTGTTGGTAAATTGTTTATCGGAGTTCATTTTTATAATAATAATCCAATATCTGGTTACTGATTTTCTTATAACTGAATGGCTTAACTATGTAACCATGAATGCCGAGTTTGATACAATCCATTATATCATCTTCGTCTGACATGGCAGTTGCCATAATTATTACTGCCCGTTTCTTAATATCTCCTGTTGACTCTAATTCCTTTATTTTCCCGAGTGCCTGATAACCTGACATAATAGGCATCGTAATGTCCAAAACAATAATATCAGGATGCCATGATTTATAAAGTTTTAAAACATCATTTCCATTGCCGACAATACGCTTCTCATACCTATCAGAAGAAAGTCCCTCCTCGTAAAGCAATTGAATGTCTTTATCATCATCTGCTATGAGGATTTTTAATTTAGTGTTTTTATCATTATTCATATATGATTTTAATCTGACCAAGATAGTCTGATAGCTCGTTGACTAAATTTTTTATATCTTCAGAATTCCTTTCTTTTGCAGCCTTTTCAAGAGATGTCCCTATATCGCTTATAGTGTCAAGCCCATAACCACTCCCCGAACCTTTCATACTATGCCCCATTATCTGGATATTATAATAATCATTATGTTCAAGAGCTTCCTTTATGGATTTAATATCTTTCTGCCTGTTTAGAAGAAATCCTGGCATCAGTTCCTTAATATCGACATCTACAGAAACAATAATTTTTTCATTTTTATCGTCCATCATAGCTTTTTAAAAAATAAGTATAATTCTGCCGATTATCTTCGTCAACTATAATATACAGTTAATAATATACAGTTTAATAGATAGCGTTGTGCTTGTCAAAATTGTAAATCGCAGGAGATAATAATCACCATAACATAAGATAGTTTTTTAAGAGTTTTTTATCCTTTTTTGATTTTCTGAGGCAAATGTTATAGAATGATTTTTTAATTGTTATTAATTGAGGAGGGAAAATGGACACGAAGAAAAAGATATATCTTCAATATACTGCTATTTTTATTCTAACAATAGTATTAGGTGGCATACTCTTTATAATCAAGACATCGGATATATGGCGCAGCAGTTTACCTAAATATGAATACGCAACAATCCTACCGAAGGAACTTCTTGAGATGATGAATCAGAATAAAGAACTTATTATTATTGATACAAGGATTAAAGAATATTTTAAGAAAGGGCATATTAAGGGAGCTGTAAACCTTCCCTATACGAGCATGAAGACAATGAACAAGGTACTGAAAAACGAGATGTTAAAGGATATAGTCATTTATTCAGAGGACGGCGAAAGAGCAAAAAAAATCTGTGATATTCTTACAAACCTTGGCTTCAGCAGAATTAAGAACCTCCACGGCGGGATAAAGAATTGGATAGATTCAGGTGAGGAGATTGTTAAATAAATCCACTACTGTTATTCTTCCCGGCTGTGCCTCAATCTTCTTTTCAAAGGTATAATCAAAACCTTCCTCCCTTTTAGAATCCCTGACCCTGACCTTGACATGGTGGGTCCCCGGGAAAACAGGGAACTCCTCGTAGGCAAAGGCGGGTATATCCTTCCTAAACCCTGCTGGATAATATGTCTTTGCCAGTATCATTTTATCATCCAGTTCCACTTCCACATAAACAGGGAGTCTCTCCCTCTTTCCCACCATCCTCATTTTTACAAATGGCGAGTTTGTCCTCCTCATGTGTCTGAGCATATTCTCTGTCTCTTTATCAGTCAGTTCCCTCTGTTCTGATTTATGCCTACCCGGGTGTTTGAAGGTAAACTTTATTAATGACATATCTTTATTGTAAAAAGGATATATGGGTCTTTCTGATAAATAGAGGATAAGGAAGGCGGATAAAAAGAGTATAGAAACAGAGGCCATTACCCTCTTTAAAATCCCCTCAGAGATTGCTTCGTCCCCTTCTCTTTGCTCAGGGCTTCGGCTTTTATCGCTTCCTCGCAATGACATTTCAAAAAGTTTTATCTCTTCCACGAGTCTATCAGTATTAATGCTGGATAACCAATACTCCCTTACCCTGTTGTGGTCAATAGTTTTGCTCAAAACCGGAGGCCTTTTGCCATCAAGTCTTGATTGAAGCCATGTATTGCCTTTACGGTAATGGCAATCGCCGTTTACACAACCGCAGATAAAAATGCCATCTGCACCAGAATTAAGACCGTATTCAATTATTGAAGGATGGATCATACCAATACATGGGAAAGAGATTGTTTTAACATTTGGTATATCCTTCTTATTAAGCCTTATACTATGTTCGCATGTCAGCCCCAGAATCCTGGGTCTTTTAATCCCTTCCGGAATAGAGGATAAAAGCCTATCTATCTTATCTTTAATCCGGGTATCTGTTATCGCAGGTAAATTTACTGCACTAAAATCACATGAACCCACACAGATACCGCAGGCAGAACATCTTTCAGGTTTAATAACAGCTTCCATTTTATAGGGAAAGTCATCGGTTCTGGGCTGCATACATATAGCCCCGTAAGGACAGTCTTTATTGCACTGGTCACAACCTGTGCAATCTTCTCTTATAACCTGCACAGGTAGGGATCGGCGCCTCTTAATCCATGGCATTACAAGAAGAAGTGAAGTTCCACAAACAGTAATTAACCAGAACACGGTTTTTGGGAGGATAGCCTTTATGGGATATATAAAAAAAAAGAACCAATCAAAGGGTGCATCTACAGGTAATATAGTCAAATCAGCAGGTTTAACACTCGTGGCAGGTTTAATAACCGACATAGCAAGCAGCATAACTATTATAGAGATTGTAATAATTTTAGGGGGTGTAATTACCGGACGGGAGCATCTCATAATGTGGATACCAATTAAGATAATCGTAGCGATAGGTAAGGCGATGTGTAAAATGTGGAGGAGAAAAAATAGCATCTGGCTGAGAGTCTCGTTACTTAAGAAAGCCATGGATGGAGGCTCTATAAAAAGCGGGATATCGTTCAACATCTCCATCGTTTTCAGCGCAACAAGCTGACCCCTCTCATCCCAGACGAGCCAGTATCCTGTAATACCCAGTATCAGGACAATAAAAAAAAGGACTATCCCGGAAACCCATGCAAGCCACCGGTAGTGATGGTATCTGCCATTGAGATATTCCCGTATTGTATGGAGAAGGAGAAAGATTATCAGACCATCAGAGGCATACCTGTGGATGCTCCTCATTATGCCACCGGCATACCACTGGTCTTTGGTTAAATACTGAACGGTACCGTAGGGATTACCGGTTCGATAGAAGATAAAAAGATATATACCACTTATAAAGAGGAGGGTAAATAGAATGGTAGATATTGCCCCAAGATAGTAGAACGGATTGTAATGGGGTGTGAAGTATCTGTTGGCACAATCCTCAATATAGAGGTATATTTTTCTTACTAAACTGTAACTTTCAGGAGTGAATAAGGGTGCTCTCTGCTTTATAGATGCATTTTCTCTCATTAATATGGCTCTCGAATTTACCTTTAAACTTTTTTACAACACCCTCTATAGAGTTTATTGCACCCTTCAAGAGATGACAGTATACCACTTGCCCCTTTAAAGAACTGCATGTATTTTCAATATCTGTAAGGTCCTTCATATCCCCATTTCCATCTTCAATTTTCTGAATTAGTCTGAAGATTTTAACTGTCCCCATCTGGCACGGTGGGCACTGCCCACAGGACTCCTCCATAAAGAATCGTGAAAATCCGAGGACAGTATCAACGATGCATGTGCTGTCGCCTAAAATAATTACACCAGCTGAGCCAAGCCCTGAACCAATTCCTTTAAGTGAATCAAAATCAAGCGGGATATCAAGCTGTGACTCTGTAACAGGAGAATTTGATGGTCCACTTGGAAATGCTGCCTTAAAGAGCATTCCATCCTTTAAGCCATTACCACATTGATATACAATCTTTCTCAAGGGGGTTCCTAATGGCAATTCATAGATACCAGGTCTTTTTACATCTCCACTGAGTGTAAATACCATAGTTCCCGGACTTTTAGGAGAACCGAACTTTGAAAACCATTCACTCCCTTTAAGAACAATATGCGGAATATTTGAAAGTGTCTCAGTATTATTCACAAGTGTCGGCATTCCATAAAGTCCCCTATTGGCTGGATAATAGGGGGGTTTCTGCCACGGCTTTGCAGGTCTTCCCTCTATTACCTCCATCATGGCAGTCTCTTCACCTGCAACATATTTATCAGGACATCTCTTAATTTCTATATTAATGGAAAATTTACTTCCAAGAATTCCCTTGCCCGTATATCTATTATCCTCTGCCTCTCTTAATGCCCTTTCAAGGATTAAAATCTCCTCAGTGTATTTCTCATTAATATATATGTAAGCATTATTTGCATTGATTGAATAAGCACTAATTATTATCCCTTCTATTAATTGATGGGGGTTTGAGCGTATAAGCGTGCGGTCTTTAAATGTCTCTGGTTCACCCTCAGAGGCATTACAGCAAAGATAATTTTTATCCCCCCTCGCTGCGGCTACAAGTTCCCATTTTTTCCCTGTAGGAAACCCTGCACCGCCCCGTCCCCTCAACCCTGACTTCTTTACTTCTTCTATAATATCTGTTGGCTTTAATTCGTTAATTGCCTTTGATAATCCCTTATAACCACCTCTATCTATATATCCCTCTATAAAAAGTGGTTCTATAGAATTAAAGTCAGTCATGGTGACATCAGCAGGTAACAGTATTCTCTGTTCTGACATATTTACCCTTAAGATTTCTAACGGGGTTTATCCCCCCTATTTCACCACAAATCTACCTTCTCTTTCTACAGCCCCTTTTTCTGTCTCTTCAACAAAATTAATTATTGTAATCTTTCCAGGTTTAAGGTCAATCTTATCCTCATGTGTATAATCAAAGTGATTCTCATCTTTAGAATCCTTCATTCCAACCTTGATATAATGGACTCCCGGAGGGACCAGCATCTCTTCATAGGCAAAGGTAGGCCCATCATTTCTTATGCCTGTAGGATAATAGGTCTTTGCCAATATCTTTTTATCATCCAGTTTCATCTCTACATAAACCGGTAACCTCTCCCTCTTACCAACCCCCCTGACCTTTGCAAAGGGCGAGTTTGACCTCCTCATGTGTTTGAGTTTCTTCCCTGACTCTTCTGCAGTTAATTCCCTCTGCTCTTCCTCAT
>MHDI01000038.1 GCA_001804915.1 Nitrospinae bacterium RIFCSPHIGHO2_02_FULL_39_82
AGGCACTCAAGGCACTGTATGGCAAAGATACACCTGTCAGAGGGAATATAAAGGTTACAATAAAAGGGGGGGCTACAGATCTTGCGTATGGGCCAATGTCACAGGTCATATCTTTTATAACAGGTGCTGCCACTATAACAGGTTTTAGAGGTCTCGGCGGGCAATTTAACAGGCAGAATCTCCTTATATTTGATGAGAAAAATTTTGAATACAATACATTCATATTTCAGAGGCTGGACAACGGCAAGAAGGTTAAAGTGGTGTATGATACCTCTTCACTCCCCCAGGACCCAGCAATGGGTGAATTGATGGGTGAGGTGCTTTCAGGAACTGCCTCAAAAGATGAACATGAGGAGTTTATAAAGCTGTGGCAGGGGAATGTTAAAAGGATTCTGTTGGAAGACGATAAATACCCCGGGCTATTTAAGATAGAGGTAACCTAAAATCCGATTTAGGATTTTGGGTGGATAATTGACAGATAGGGAATATTGCCTTATATTTAATAGCAGGTAAGTCGCCTTATTTAAAAAGGGGGTTTTATGACAGAGCCTGTATGTGAATTTCCTGCCTACAATTCTACTAATGATGAGATTAAGGAGATACTGACCAATTATAAAGTTATTGCAGTTGTTGGTATCTCCAATAAGCCTGACAGGGACAGTTTCCGCGTAGCATCATTTCTGAAAGAAAAGGGCTATAAGGTAATCCCTGTAAACCCAAACCATGATACAGTCCTTGGAGAGAAGTGTTATCCATCTTTGAGCAGTATCCCTTTCCCTATAGATATAGTGGATGTATTCCGAAAACATGATGCTGTCCCTCCTATTGCAGATGAGGCAATTAAGATAGGTGCAAAAGTGGTATGGATGCAAATCGGTGTTGTAAATAATCAGGCAGCGGAAAAGTTAATAAAAAATAAGATAAAGGTTGTTATGAATAAGTGTATGATGATTGAATACAATACGCAATTCCCCGAAGATTTCCCCCAAATTACAGACGAGTTCTGCGAGGCATTTGAAGAATAAACCCCATTTTTACCCTAAATATCCTTTTAGACAAAAACACAATATATTGTATTCCCCAAAATTATTTTATACAATAAATTGTATTTTCCCCTTTACATAATATTACAACTGTGATATTTTAGGTAAAAATTTATCCTGAAGATAGAGAAGTGCCTATAGCAATTTTTCTGTCATTCAGGAGAAAAATTTGCTATGCCCGATGCAAAATCTTTTTCATATAGTGTGCTGGGGAAGACAAAAGTATCGGTTGGAAGGCTTGGTGTTTCAGGTGGATATGGTGCCCCTGCAGAAGCCTTTGAAATGGCATTTGAAAGAGGGTGCAATTATTTCTATCATGGTTCAATTCGCCGCAAAGGAATGAATCTGGCAATCAAAAACCTATGCCGAAAAGGGAAACGTGATAAACTGATAATCACAGCACAAATATATACGCGGGGGGTGTGGCTTTTTAATTGGAGTTTTAATAGGTTTTTAAAAAAAACAGGTCTTGATTATATAGATGTACTTCTGCTTGGGTGGTATAGTTCGCATCCCAAAAAAGATATCCTTGACGCATGTATCCGACTTAAAAATAAGGGGCTTGTGCGCTTTATTGGTATTTCCGGACACAATAGAAATGCCTTTCCTGATTTTGCAAAAACAAAAATTTATGACCTTTTCCATATACGCTACAATGCTGCCCATCGTGGAGCCGAGACAGAAGTCTTTAACCGGCTTGAACCCTTGAATCGTCCGGGCATAGTTACATATACAGCTACACGGTGGGGAGGACTCATCAATCCGAAAAAAATGCCGGAAAGGGAAAAGACTCCACATGCCTCAGATTGTTATCGTTTTGTTTTAAGCAATCCGAATGTAGATGTGTGTATAAGCGGCCCTAAAAATACGGAAGAAATAAAGGAGGCACTTATATCGCTTGATAGGGGACCATTAACAGAGAACGAAATGGCATGGATGTGTCGTATTGGTGATTACCTGCATGTTAAATAATTTAAAATTTCAAATTTGTTTGAAATTTTATGGAGGGGATATATGAATTTTAAATCTCTTGAGATGATAGGTTTTAAGTCTTTTGTAGATGAGACCAAATTGGAGTTTGAACCCGGGATTACTGCGATAGTTGGCCCAAATGGTTGTGGTAAGAGCAATATATCCGATGCTATAAGATGGGTGCTGGGGGAGCAGAGCGCAAAATTACTCCGCGGGAATAGAATGGACGATTTTATTTTTAATGGAAGCGAGGGGAGAAAACCACTTAATATTGCAGAGGTATCTCTTACGATAGCAAATCTGAATGGTATGGTGTCCTCACCTGAACTTTCTGCCTATGAGGAGATTACGGTAACGAGAAGGCTTTTCAGGTCAGGGGAAAGCGAATATTATATAAATAAAACCTCCTGCAGACTTAAGGATGTGGTAGACCTGTTCCTTGATACAGGTATAAGCACGCGTGGATTTTCCATCATAGAACAGGGACAGGTCCACAGGATTATAAACTCAAAACCTGAGGAAAGGAGATTTATAATTGAAGAATCAGCAGGTGTTATGAAATATAAGCATAGAAGAAACTCTGCCATACAAAAACTTGAATCCTCTCAGCAGAACCTCCTTAGAATCGGCGATATAATAAGTGAACTTGAGAGACAGATGAATTCACTTAAAAGACAGGCTAATAAGGCAGAGAGGTATAAAAAATATCGTGGGGAGGTAAAAGAACTTTCACTTAAAATTCTCTCCGTAGAATTGAAAAAGATAAGTGATGAGCTTAATACGGCAGAGATTGAATATAACAATTATAAAGAGAAAGAAGTAAAAGCCTCGGCAACGGGTTCCTCATTAAAAAATCGGATTGAAAATTTGAGAACTGAATTGACCACTGACGAGAAGGCTTTAGCTGTTTTAAGACATGGGGAGTTTGAACTCGGAAGTGGAATAGAGAGGGATGAGGAGCGCATTTCCCTGATGAAGAGACAGCTTGAAGATATGGCAAAGGAAGATATTAGGGGGGAAGAGGAAATTGCGGTATTAAGGAAGGAGATAGAAAATCTCGGAAGTCAGTATAGTGAAAAAAGAGGGGAGGTTGAAAAATATTCAGCAGAGGTAAAAGAATTAAAGAGACAATATAATGAAAAAGAAAGCAGTCTTGTGAATAGAAATAAAGAATATACAGAGAAGCAGGCAGCTGTAGAGAGAGTTGACACTGAAATGCTAAGAATCCTCAGTCAGATATCACATAGGAAAAATAACCTTACCTCTATTGAGACAAAACTGGATTTTATTCAAAAAAGGAAGGAAAGGGTACTGATAGAGAGGAAGGAAATAGAGGATAATCTGAAGGTTTTGGAAAAAGATTTTGAAGATAGCTCAAAGAATGTATCAGAGGTAAAAGAAAGATTGGGAGTGTTTGAAAAAGAGAGTAAGGATTTAACGCTACAATTGTTTGAATTAAGGGAGAAACTAAAGCTGCATGAGGAGGGACTGTCAGACATAAAAGAGAAACTTGGGACATGCAATTCACTGCTAAATTCCTTTGAGGAACTCCAGCAAAATTTTGAAGGTTATGAGGATGGCGTGAAGGCTGTGATGAAATTGAAGAGGGAAGAGGCTATCAATGGAGTTCATGGGGTATTGGTTAGTTTTATAGAAACCTCACCTGAGTTTGAAACAGCAATAGAATCTGTTTTAGGGGAGAGGCTTCAGGGGGTAATTGTGGAGAACCATAGTGAAGGGGTGAGGGCAGTAGAGTATCTAAAATCCCAATCGGCAGGGAGGGCGCAATTTATCCCCCTTACATTGAGAAATTTGGGCAACGGCTTGAATGGTTTGGATGGTTTAAACGGTTTAATAGGTATGGCAACTGATTTTCTGAAATGTAATGATAAGTATAGAGATGTTTTAGAGTGCCTCCTCAGAGATGTGATTATTGTAAAAGATATGGAAAGCGCATTGAATATATGGAATAGCAGCGAGGTGCCTTATACAATTGTTACATTGGATGGGGATATCATAGACCACGGCGGTTCAATTACGGGCGGGAGAAGAAAAGGCAATGGGGAAGGATTGATGCAAAGAAAGAGGCAGATAGGAGAAATAAGGACAGAAATAGAGACATTGAAGAGTGAACTTGAATTAAGAAGCAAAAAGAGGGATGAGATAAAGTTTGAGATAGACACTCTTGAAATAAAAATAGAACGGATTGAAACTTCTATAAAAGATGAAGAGTTCAGCCTTATAAATGGAGAGAACAGGTTTTCAAAAATACAGGATGAAATTGAAAGACTAAAAAAGAAGGCAGATACTATTGAATTTGAGGTTAGAGAGTTTGATATAGAGATAGGCGAATTTACAAATGAAATTATAAAGGTTAAAAAAGAGGTGCTCTCCGATGAAGAACAACATAATATCCTGGTTTCACAGGGCAATAACCTTAAAGAGGACATGAGGGCTTTAAGGGAAAATCTTGATGCGCTTATAGATGATGCAAACAGATTAAAGCTTAATATGACCTCCCTTAGTGTAAAAATGGAGGGGATAGGGAATGAATTTAGTAGAATAGAAAAAGAGAAAAAGGATTTGAATTTACGCATGGATAAAAGAGAGGAGGAAAGAAGCGAAAGGGTAGAGAGAAAAAAGGAAATAGAAGGCTCTATTGCTGCAAAAGAAGAGGAGATATACAAGTTGTCTTTAAAAAGAGATGAGAAAAAAAGGGAGATAACTGTAAAGGAAGAGTCTTCAAGGGAAAAGAATGAATTGCTGAGGACGGTAGAAGAAGAGGTAAAGGCTGTAGAGCGGGAATTGGATAATTTAAGAGAGACTGTAAATGGTCTCAGCCTTAAAAAGACCGAATTGAATCTTAAGGTAAACCATATTGAAAACAGGGCATTAGAAGAACATAATGTAAAAAAAGAAGAAATTCCAGAAGTTGATGAGACAGAGATAAATATAGATGATATAAATCAGAGGCTGGAGTTTTTAAGGAATGAAATTGAGAGATTTGGCGATGTAAATCTGACTGCAATAGAGGAATATAAAAATGTAAGCGAGAGATACAATTTTTTGAAGACGCAGCAGGATGACCTGATTCATTCAATAAAATCTCTTCATCAAACTATAGAGAAGATAGATAGTACCACAAAAAATATGTTTTTGGATACCTATAAAAAGGTTAATGAAAATTTTAAAACTATATTCAGAAGGCTATTTGGCGGCGGAAGGGCTGAACTGATTTTGATAGACGAGGGAAATTTGCTCGAGACAGGTGTTGATATAATTGCCCAGCCATCGGGGAAAAAGCTTCAAAATATTTCCCTCCTCTCAGCGGGTGAGAAAGCAATGACAGCTATTGCCCTCCTGTTTGCTATATTTACTGTAAAACCGAGCCCCTTTTGCCTGCTTGATGAAGTGGATGCCCCTCTTGATGAGGCAAACTTATTCAGATTCAGGGACATGCTGAGAGAGATGTCTGCAAATACTCAATTTATCGTAATTACTCACAATCAGAAAACCATGTCATTTGCCGATACCTTATACGGAATTACAATGGAAGATGATGGTATATCCAAGATTATATCTGTAAACCTGAAGGAAAGAGATGCAAAAGCAGCCTAAATTTAGATAAAAAATTTGATTGACAAGTAAAAAATAATTATGTAATAATCTGAAACAGAGGCAGTGAATTGTCTGTTATAGATTCTTCACTCCCCTCAGAATAAGCTTCATTTAAAGATTAAGGCAAACCCATAAAGGCTTCGCATTAACTTTTCATGAGTTATCTTTTTACCACAATAAATCTTTGGTTGACTTAAATTCCTTTTATCTTTGAAGTGATTAAACTTTTTAAAATTTTATAAGGGAGTTGCTATGAATATTACTGAATTGAAGGATAAAACTATATCTGAACTTAATGTTATTGCGAGGGACCTTGGTGTTCAGGGTGCTTCTGGTTTAAGGAAACAGGAACTTATATTTAAAATTATTGAGGCACGAACCGAGAAGAATGGCTTAATATATGGTGAAGGGGTTCTTGAGATACTTCCGGATGGATTCGGCTTTTTGAGGGCGCCGAGTTATAATTACCTGCCAGGTCCTGATGATATATATGTATCACCATCTCAGATAAGAAAGTTTGATATGAGAACAGGTGATACCATATCCGGACAGGTGAGACCTCCCAAAGAGGGGGAGAGATATTTTGCCCTCCTTAAGGTTGAAGCAATAGATTTTGAGGACCCTGAAGCTGCAAAGGATAAGATACTCTTTGATAATCTCACTCCTCTCTATCCGATGGAGAGGGTAAAACTTGAAACTAATAATGGAGACCTTTCTCCCCGTATCCTTGACCTTATAGCTCCCATTGGTAAAGGGCAGAGAGGATTAATCGTATCCCCACCCAGGACAGGAAAAACAATGCTCCTCCAATCTATAGCAAATAGCATAACTGCTAACCATCCTGAGATTGTCCTGATTGTTTTGCTTATTGATGAAAGGCCTGAGGAGGTAACTGATATGCAGCGTTCGGTTAAAGGAGAGGTTGTGAGTTCTACTTTTGATGAACCTGCACAGAGACACGTCCAGGTGGCGGAGATGGTTATTGAGAAATCTAAAAGGTTGGTAGAGCATAAGAAAAATGTTGTAATTCTCCTTGATAGTATTACCCGTCTTGCGAGGGCATATAATACCATTGCTCCTTCCAGCGGTAGGGTGCTGTCAGGTGGGATAGATTCAAATGCACTTCAGAGGCCAAAGAGATTTTTTGGGGCTGCAAGGAATATTGAGGAGGGGGGGAGCCTGACAATTATTGCTACAGCCCTTGTAGATACAGGAAGCAGAATGGACGATGTTATATTTGAAGAATTCAAAGGGACAGGAAATATGGAAGTTCATCTTGATAGAAGACTTGTAGATAAAAGGATATTCCCTGCTATTGATATACATGCATCCGGGACGAGGAAAGAGGAACTTTTGTTATCAAAGGAAGAGTTGAACAGGGTCTGGATACTAAGAAAGGTTTTACATCCGCTTGGTCCTGTGGAGAGCATGGAATTACTTCTTGAAAAGATGAGAGAAACAAAAAACAATAAGAAATTTTTAGAGGCAATGAATGCATAAAAAACAGCAATGAGTGATGAGTGCTGAGCAATGAGTAAAAAAACTCGTTGCTCATTGCTCATTGCTTTATTTTAGGGGAGGTAAAAAAATGAAAGAGGGAATTCATCCAAAATATGTAGATGCCACTATAACCTGTGCATGTGGTGCGGTCTATAAGACCAGAACAACAGTAGGCGATATGACAGTGGAGATATGTTCCAACTGTCATCCATATTTTACCGGCAAACAGAGATTTCTTGATACCGCAGGAAGGGTGGAGAAGTTTCAGAAGAAGTATAAAAGGACTAAGAAGGCTGAAGCTCCTGTGACTGCCGAAACAACTGCATAAATTACAACCAACAACCA
>MHDI01000039.1 GCA_001804915.1 Nitrospinae bacterium RIFCSPHIGHO2_02_FULL_39_82
TATATGCCTTTAGTGTATCTTTTGATTTTGAATGCTCTGTAATACAGGCAACCTCACAGAGCCTGCAAGCCATACATGCTTCTTCTTTTGGATAAACAATTTTCATAAAGCAGTTTAAACTGTTTAAGCCGTTTAATCCGTTTAAACGGTTTGAACGGTTTTATTACATCCCTTCCCCTGCGTGTTTTAGTCCAAGGATTTTCAATTCCCTGTCTGTAAGACCGACGCCTCTCAATCTTTCCCTGTTTCCCCTCAAGCTCTCAATGGCATTTAATCCCATCCCCCCAAGCATTTCCTTTATCTCCCTGCTCCACGCCGTAAGCAGATTTGATAACCTCTCTGCTGCAATCTCTGGATTCTGTCTCCTCGCAAGATATGGGTCATTTGTAGCTATACCCCATGCACATTTTCCTAAATAACACTTCTGACAGACTGTACAGCCTATGGCAATTAATGCAGGGGTTGCGATGTATACTGCATCTGCACCGAGTGCAATTGCCTTTACCACATCAGCGGAATTTCTTATACCGCCGGCTATTACAACCGATGCCCAGTTTCTTATCCCCTCCTGACGAAGTCGTTCATCCACCTGGGCAAGGGCAAGTTCTGCAGGTATCCCCACATTATCCCTTATCATAAGAGGTGCAGCACCTGTTGAACCCCTTATACCGTCTATTGCAACAATATCGGCACCTGCCCTCACAATACCGCTGGCGATAGCAGCAGCATTATGAACTGCCGCAATTTTTACAGAAACAGGCTTTTCATAATTTGTTGCCTCTTTTAATGCATATATAAGTTGTCTTAAATCCTCAATTGAGTAAATATCATGGTGTGGAGCAGGTGAAAGGGCATCGGAGCCTTCAGGTATCATCCTTGTCTTAGACACTTCTTCTGTAACCTTCTCACCGGGGAGATGGCCGCCAATACCAGGTTTTGCACCCTGTCCTATTTTAATTTCCACTCCTGCTGAAACCCCAAGGTAGTCAAGATGGACACCAAATCTGCCTGATGCTACTTGAACAATGGTGTTTTTGCCATATTTGTATAAGTTTCTATGAAGACCACCCTCACCTGTGTTGTAGTATATCCCCATACTTTCTGCTGCCATTGCCAATGCCTCGCAAACATTGTAATTAATGGCACCGTAGGACATAGCAGAAAACATTATGGGAATATCCAGCTCAAGCTGTGGAGCCAATTTTGTCTTTAACTTGTAATCACTTGCCCCTTGCCCCTTGCCCCTTGCCCCTGTTATATTTTCTATTTCAATTGAATCAGGTTTTTTGCCAAGGTAGGTCTTTAATTCCATCGGTTCCCTTAATGGGTCTATGGAGGGGTTTGTAACCTGGCTTGCGTCAACAACTATATGGTCCCAGTAGATACGATGTGGTCTGTCAGACCCCATCCCTGTAAGCAGTATACCGCCTGTATTTGCCTGTTTATTTAAGTTCCTTATTGCCCATGCATTCCAGTTTGCATTTTCCTTAAAGTTTTCTCCAACCCTTCTTATGGTAATACAATCTGTAGGGCAGAAGGTATCACACCTGTGGCATCCTACGCAGTTAGCATCAATGTTAAAAATCCTGTCCTCTTCAGCATCATAAAATGTGGAACTATATGAGCACTGGCGGACACAGACCTGACACCTTATGCATCTCGTATCATCCCTCTCTACCTTGAATTCATAATATGTTGGGGTTCTGTAAAGCATACTCAGAGGATATTAAAGCAAGAGATATGCCAAGTTTGTATGGCTTATTTTTCAAGCAGTTATAAAAGGCTTGGGTATAATTATATATAATTTGGATATAATCATGTATACTGCAAGTAATCTGTTATGTGAGGCTTTTATCTTACATTTATATGATTTGAATATATCCACGGCTTATATCTTCCAAGTACCCTATGATACACCTCAACCCTGTATAAGCCCCTATCATTTATTTCAAAATAGCATTTGCTGTCAGTAATCTCATAAACTTTTTCTCCGTCCCTTATAATTCTGATTAATCCTCTCTGTGGAAGATTTACTTTAATTTTAGCCCTCCCCTTCAAAATAAATTCTCCTCCAATACTAACCTCTCTCCCATCATCTCCAATGTTGAAGGAAAACCCTTTTGCATTATTCCAGTATTCGTGGGCTATATAAACCCTTCCATTTTTAATTGCCTGATAAACAGTGTTTATATCCTCTCTATCATTCTTATTAAAAGGAGTTTCTGTAAGTATATGTGTCCTTATTGTCCTGAAGACATAGTTGAAATTGAATATATAAAAATTAAATCCAAGAAATCTCTTCTTTGCATTGTGATTATCTATCTCTCCAATACCGGTAACCCTTCTTGCTTTATTTAACTCATCCCATCTTTTCAGGGTTATATCTTTTGGACCTGACAAACGATATGAGGGGAAAAAGTAACTTAAGATTGTAGAGGGGTAACTTTTTAATTTTTCCTGCCAGTCTGTCTGAATATCCCAGATGCTGATACCTGTATATCCCTCTACAGACCAGTCTATCCATGGAAAAGGTTTTACCTTGAACAACTTTGTTCCTTCATGGTCAGGGTGTGCAATTATGCCAAAGCCATTCTGACTGTTTACCATATCAATATATCTCTGCGGTTTATCTTCATGCCTCCTTGTAATTATCGGCTCCCTTATATTAAAGGCAAGATAGTGATTGTATCGCGGGGAAATCTCCTCACCTGCTATTAAAAGGACATTTCCCTGCCACCCTTCGTGCCCATCCCTTTTTGCATCAAGCCTGAAGTGGTCGGTAAGCATGATAAAATCAAGTCCTGCAGCTTTTGCAGACTTTACAATTTTATCAATTGAAACATTCCCATCGTAGGAGTAATCAGAGTGGAAATGGATAGCCCCTCCATAATCATAGAGTATTCCGGACATTCGGACCTCCTCCCCTGACTGAGTGAAGTATCACTAAACCAACAATAAAAAAGAGTGCGACAGAAAGTATTGCAGGTCTCTGACTGCCGAAGGTGGCTGACATCTCCCCGAATATCAGAGGACCTATGATAGCCGACGATTTCCCTACCAGAGAATAGACACCAAAATAGTCGTTCTCCCTACCATGCGGGATGAACTGCGTATAAAATGCCCTTGTTGCAGCCTGAACAGTCCCAAGACCAACTCCTGCAATTACAACAATTACCCAGAACTGATTCTTTGTCTGAATGAAATAGGCAAGGATTACAACTACCACCCATAAGATAAGAGATAATCTGACTACAGCCTTTGGTCCCCATAAATCAGTAGGCTTTGCCATCAGGAACGCCCCACCCAATGCCGTAACCTGCACTGCAAGGTAAAGTAATATCAATTCCTCGGTATTAAAACCCAATGTGGCTGCAGCAAAGAGGCTTGAAAATACTATCACAGTGTTTACTCCATCCTCATATATGAGATATGCCAAAAGAAATTTTCTCACCTCTCCACGCTCCCATATCTCTTTCAGGGTTTCAACAGCATATTTCAAGCCTTTGAATGAAGCATCAAGGGCACTGATTCCATGTTTGCGGTCTGAAGGGAGGAATAGAAATGCAGGTGCTGAAAATATTGCAAATAAAAATGCCACGCTTAGCCATGTCAGGACATAGTAACCCTTTTTGACAAGAACTATCGCAATCAGAAGTGAAAGGATAGAGCCGGCATACCCAACCCCAAATCCCCAGGCAGAGACCCTTCCCTGATGGTCTTTTGAGGTTATCTCAGGCAGAAAGGCATTGTAAAAAACGAGTCCCCCTTCAAAACCGATGTTGGCAAGGACTATCAGGAGAAACCCCTCCATGACCATCCCTTTCTGAAGCACAGAAAATGATGCCACAGAAAGGACACACAGGCAGGTGTAGGTAAAAAGAAATCTCTTTCTCAATCCTGCATAGTCAGCAATTCCACCGAGAAAAGGAGAAGTGAGGGCAATTATCGCCATACTTAAAGAAATTGCCCTTCCCCACCAGAGGTCGCCCTGTCCTCCTCCATTCCCAACAATGACATGGGAAAAATAGACAGGGAAAACAACTGCGGCAATTACAGCAGAATAGCTTGAGTTGGCAAAGTCAAAGAGACACCAGCTTAAGATATGTCTTTTGTTCATACATAGCAATCATTTCAATACTTAACTTCTACAAGAAACAATCCATGAGGAGGTGCGGTAGAACCAGCAGCAGACCTGTTTTTACCTTCAAGTATCTTTTTAACGGCATTAGGTTCAAAGACCCCTCTCCCTACATAGACCAGTGTCCCTACAATATTTCTCACCATCTGCTTTAAAAAGCCGTCTGCCTCAAGATGAAAGAATATCATATCCCCCTTTTTTTCTATATCCAGTCTTGTCAGGATTCTTACAGGGGTTTTTGCCTCACATGTAGAAGACCTGAAGGATGAGAAATCTTGTGTACCTATAAGGAAAAATGCCGCCTCTTTCATTGACTCAAGGTCAAGTGACTGCCTAATAAACCATGAGTATCTGTAATCAAAGGAGGAGGGATAAGAGCGATTCAATACGGAGTATCTGTAAACCTTGCTCCTGGCAGAATAGCGAGAGTGAAAGCTGTTATCAACAGTGACAGCATCTTTTACTGCAATATCTTTGGGAAGGATGCTATTGAAGGCTTTTAAAAAGGATATATCCTCCGTCCCTGAGGCTGTCATAAAGTTCGCAACCTGACCTATTGCATGGACACCTGCATCGGTTCTACCGGCAGAGATAATGGGCACCCTTTCACTTGTGATTTTAAAAAGGGTATTCTCCATTATCTCCTGAATGGTAATTGCGTTTAGCTGCCTCTGCCACCCGTGATAATTCGTACCGTCATATTCAATTATAAGCTTAATATTTCGCATATACCCTTTTAGCCACGAATTTTTACGAATGTATACTAACAAAGAAGTAATTTTACCTAATTTTTAAAAATTTGTGTTAATTCGTGTTCATTCGTGGCAAGATAAGTTCTTCATCATATCGGTATGAGCTTCACAAAACTCATAAGGGCTTTTAAGCTGGGAATATATAAGTTCCTCCTGCCAGTGGGCATTAAACAACCTGCATCCTTTATCCTCACAGAATGGTTCGCCTGTGATATGAAAGAATAACGCCTGGGCTGTATATCCCTTGCAGACCTCTGTCATACGAGGGTCATTGTAATCTATAAATCTCCCCTTAAATTTCTTTTTAAATTCTGCAATGGCTAAATCATCTCTCCCTACTATCCCATACTGCTGTTTCAACAAATAAAACTCCCTCGGTTTTGCAGGCGCCTCAACAATTCCAGAGGTAGATATGATAGATGGAAAACCGTATATAGATGCCCTTGTGTGATACCTCCTGTCATCATCTTCCCATGTGGTAAAGAGCTGATTAGTAAATATTATATGGATATGTGGAAAGGAAAAATCCCCCCTGCCCCCCTTTTCTAAAGGGGGATGTGGGGGGATTAAAAGGTCACGGTAGATATTCTGAAGTTCAAACCCATCATAGAATACTCCTATTGATTTTGTGGAAGAAGGATTGAGGATTTTTTTCTTTTCGTATTCTATCTCGGCATAGAGAGGCTCAGGATTGAGTTCCCGTTTTGTGGGATTCAATACCCTTATCTCTGCCAGTCTCCTCGCAAGTGAGTCTATCTCTTTATCTTTTTTTGCTGGGTCTAAAGAGGTAAGATAATAAGAGATAAAATCTGTTCTCAAATCTATCACAGAACCAGGTAAGATGGATTTTAGATATGCTGAGACCTTTTCAAGGTTAGGATTTTCAATGACCCCTTTTCCGTAGATATGAATAAAAGAAGGAATATGATACACAAAAATAAGCAATGAGCAATGAGTAAAAAGCAACGGGTGAAGCCTAATCACTCATTGCTCGTTGCTCATTTCTTCAGTTTTTCCTTTACTACCTCCGCACCTTTTTTGCCTGAGAGGAGCATTGCACCAAAGGTTGGACCCATTCGCGGCAAACCATACACTGTTGAAACAGCCATTCCTATCACAATGAGTCCGGGGTGTGCCTCTCCTGTGTATTCAACAACCAGGTCTTCAGACCTTTCTACCCACATTGCACCAAAACCCTTTGTCTTCATCACTCCCCTCTCTGCAAGTTTTGATGCAACACACGCATCATGTCCTGTGGCATCCACCACAATCCTGCACTCAAGGGCAACCGGGTCAACACAGGTAATCTCTCTCGGCAGGGCAGCTACAGGAGTCCAGTTTATTACAACGCCAGCAACCCTGTTATTCTCCCTTATTACGATATCATCAAACTTAGTCATGTTTATAATCATCACCCCTGCATCACATGCAGCAGCTATTAGTTTTGAACAGGCGTGAGGTCCATCAGTCATATATAATCCCTCAGTTACCTCTTCATACGGGATATTGAGTTCATCCAATACCTCCTGCCCCGGCGCCCTTACAGTTATTTTATTCATAAGATAACCGCCTATCCAGAATCCACCACCAAGGTAATTGTTTCGCTCTATAATAAGGGTCTTAATACCACTCTTTGCCAGTTCCTTTCCCGCCATCAAACCACTCGGACCACCACCTATAATGATGACTTCACTATCAACATATTCATTGAAGGTCTTTGCAAAACCACTTATTATTGCCCTTGTTACCTCTTTCTCTCCAACATCGCTGAAAATCTTTTTCTCTGCCATTTAACTCCTCCCTATTGAATATTAGCATCAGACAGTTGGTTAATCTTTACTCTCAAGATTTTCATAATAACTTAAACATCTAAGAGGTGTCAAATTTCCCCCTAAAAAGGTTTAAGGTCTTTCAAGGTCTGAAATTTTTTCAGTTCTTGATATACAATATTTTTTATCTCTCCTAATTTCTTCTCGCTTTCAGCCTCAAACCGGACAACAAGGACAGGCTGTGTATTGGATGCCCTTATAAGCCCCCATCCGCCATTAAATATAACCCTTGCACCATCAATATCTATCACATCATACTCCTTTTTAAAATCAGCAGTAATCTTTTTTACGATTTCAAATTTTTCTTCATCAGGGCAGTCAACCCTTATCTCAGGTGTCGTAAAGGTCTTAGGCACATCCGAGAGCATCTCAGTTATCTTCTGATTTGTATTTGAGAGTATCAACAGGAGTCTTAAAGATGCATATATGGCATCATCAAAGCCGAAGTATCCGTCTTTAAAAAATATGTGACCGCTCATCTCCCCGCCAAACTCTGCATTTTCTTTTAGCATCTTGTCTTTTATTAGTGAATGCCCTGCCGCCCACATAATGGGGATTCCGCCATGTTTTTTAATATCATTTCCGAGATTCTGTGAGCATTTTACCTCAAATACAACCTTTGCCCCTTTCTTTCTCTTTAATATATCTCTCGCAAATAT
>MHDI01000040.1 GCA_001804915.1 Nitrospinae bacterium RIFCSPHIGHO2_02_FULL_39_82
GGGATGATAATATCTTAATAACAAACTCTCTTCGTGATGTTTGATATATGTCTCCTTCTCTGGGCTGTTTCAATTCGGATGAATATGCATTACCGATAAAAATAAACACCCCTATGACAGGCAATATTATCTTTGCATTGCAAATCCTTACCATCTTGAGAACACTTAAAATCATATTCATTAGAAAAAACTTAGCCTTCCAGAGTTATGGCAGAAGGTTTTGTATCCCTCATCGCAGGCCCCTTGCGGATGTCAACACCCTCTTTATTGTGGCTGAACTCAATCGGGATGCCGTTTGGGTCATAGGCATAAATAGAATGGATAAAACCATGGTCTATAACATCCGACACTTCAAACCCTGCTGCGAATAGTTTATCCTTCAGTTCCCAAAGGTTATCTTCAGTTTCTACTCCAAAGGATACATGATCAAATATGAATGGCCCCTTGACCGGCTGACCATGAAGCTTTTCAGGAACAGGCTTGACACCAGTCCATTCAAAGAAGGCAATGAGGTCATTTTCCGATATCTCAAAAAAATAATGCCTGTATCCCGGCTGTCCCAGCCCTGCCACCAGCCTCATCCCAAGCAGGTCCCGCCAGAACAGGATGGTCTTGTCCATATTCCCTGTTGCCATGGCAAGGTGATTTACACCATTAAATTTTATCATAATTCACCCCCCATATTGTCTTTTTAAAGAATTATTGTCAATATCCAATCATTCCAATGTGTGATATATTAATTACCAGAGTCCTTATTCCAAAAATTATCTGCACAATATCAGGAAAATGGAGTTGATATATAAGTGCCTTATATGCGGCTATATTTATAGCTGCCGTGGCCAATGCGGAGACCCACCAGAAAAATGCCCCGATTGCGGGGCATCTAAGGAAAATTTTGCAGCGGTTGAAGAGGATTGAACCTCAAGATTATTCAGTCTCCTCAATAGTAATTTCTGAAAAATCACACCAGAATCCTGAATGGGTCAGAAAATCGTATTCGTATTTAAGTAGCTTATAATGATTCTTCTCCATATCTGCGAGATTCAAAAGCATATCGCGGACATCAAATTGCTTTGCCTTCTCAGCAGATTTTGTATAAAACTCTTGAGCATCCTCCTCAATCTTAAGGGCTATATTCAATGCCTTTAAATCTCCGCTATCATCTTTAAGCTTTCCTTGGAGGCTGCTATCAATGACAAACCCCTTTTCCTTCTTTTTATGCCCAATTGTCTTAGAGCCCTTCCCTTCACCGCCCTTCAATCTGTTATAAGCCTCCTCCAGGGTCTTAAAGTGGTCTGTTTCATCCCTTGCCAGATATTTAAACATAGCCTTTCCCTTCGGATCCTTTGTCATTGCGGAGGCTCTGATATAAAATTCATATCCATCTTGCTCCGATTCCATTGCCTGTTTTAAAATCTCCAGAACGACCTTACTGTCTCTAATATCCCTTACCGCCTTAATCAGTTTGTCAATATCATCTTCAGTATTAAAATACCCAACACTTACCCTCACTGTCCCTTCAGGGAATGTCCCTATTGTCCTGTGGGCATTGGGGGAACAGTGAAGTCCGACACGGCTCATAATATCGTATTTTTCATTTAGTATATTCCCAACCTCTGCAGGGTCTTTCCCGTCAATATTGAAGGAAATTACTGAAACCCTGTCCATGGAGTTTGAGGGTCCATAGAGTGTAACCCCTTTTATTTTCTTTAGCCCATTCAAGATTTCAGTAGCAAGGTGAAGTTCTTTATCCCTTATCTTTTCCAATCCCTCATTCTGAATAAATTCTATTCCTGCCCCAAGCCCTGCAATACCTGGCGTATTAAGTGTCCCTGCCTGAAATTTATCAGGCAAAAAATCTGGCATCTCATCAGATTCTGAATTGCTCCCCGTCCCGCCTTCAATCAGAGGCTTTACATCAAGTCCGTCTTTTATATAAAGAAAGCCTGTCCCCTGCGGACCGAAGAGGCTCTTATGCCCTGTGCATCCGAGTATATCAATATTGTCTTTCTGGACATCAATCGGCAGAAGCCCTGCTGACTGGGCGGCATCAACAAAAAAAATTATTCCATTTTTTCTTGCAATCTCTCCAACTTCACGGATTGGCAATATTGTCCCGGTCACATTTGAGGCGTGGGTAATGACAATCATTTTTGTATTTGGCTTTATTTCTTTTTCAATATCTTTTGGATTAAGAAACCCTTCCTTTGAACATTTAACAACTGTCTTACTTACACCTTCATTTTCCAATCTCTTAAGGGGTCTCATAACTGCGTTATGCTCCATACTTGATGTTATCACATGGTCACCTGCCTTCAAGATACCCTTCAGTGCCAAATTTATACCCATCGTTACATTGAATGTGAATATGACATTGCTGCTAAAAGGTATATTAAAGAAAGAGGTAATCCTCTCCCTCGCCTCAAAGATTATTCTCTCGGTCTGCATAGACATCTTATGCCCGCCCCTACCGGGACTTGAGCCATATTTCTGGAGGGTATCGTTTACTGCCCTGTAGACCGTTTCAGGCTTTGGAAACGATGTTGCTGCGTTATCAAGATAGATGTTCATGAATAGTTCAAAGCAATGAGCGATGAGCAATGGGTTATAAAACTTGTTATTCGTTACTCATTGCTTATCACTCGTTGCTCATTGCCCCTTTAGTAAGTTCGCTAAAAGATATATTTTCCTTAAAGATAAAAAACAGCCCGAGAATAAATACAACGCCCATCTGGACAAACCAGGTTATTACCCCGAAGTTTACTGCTGTAACCTCTGACACATTGTATATCTCATGAAGCGATATTACGCAGGCTGCCTGATAGGAGCCGAGAAATCCCGGCGTCGGAAATATGCTTATAAGAACGCCGATAATAACCATCAAGACGAGGATTGATAGATAGGACAGCCCATTAAATCCAAAGGCAAGATAAAAGGTATAATAAGTGAATGCCATGAAGACCCATAAAACTGCTGAGAGTATGCTTATGAGAAAGAGAGACTTTATATCCTTAAGGATGCCAAGCCCCTGTGTAAAGGAATTGATAAATTCAATTATACTGTAGGAAAACCTATCGGGAAGATATCTTATAATAAACCTGATTGCATTTAAAAAACTATCGTTAAAATAGAGAAGAAGATAGGAAAATAGGATTATACTGACAGATATTGCAAGGGTCATCCAGCCAAATTTATTGAGTATACTGATAATTGTCCTGTCCTTGAAACTGCCTGCCAGCAAGAATATATCTGACTCAAATATCAACAACCATGCCATGATAAGCATCAGGACAAGAAGGTCAAATAACCTCTCAACAAAGACAGTTGCAAAGGATGAACTGAATGAGATGTTTTCTTTCTTGCTAAGCAGATATGCCCTTATAAATTCACCTGCCCTTGCAGGCAGGAGATTTCCCATAAATCCTATCATCAAAGGAGAAAAAAGGTTTGAAGTTTTTATCCCATCTTTAAGTGGGCTTACGAGATATTTCCAGCGGATTGCCCTTAGCAGGTAGCTCAATATAATAACTATAACTGCTAAAATAAGACTCGGATAATGGACTAAATAGAAGGCGTTTAGGAGTTCGCCCAACGTGATGTTCTTAAATGTATAATACAATGCACCGATAGTAATGAGGAGGGTTATGATAATGTGTTTATTTTTCATTAGTATTTTCCAAGTATTTCCCTAGTAACCTCTATATCTTTTTTTATTTGTGCCTTCAATTTCTCTGCAGAGCCAAATTCTATTTCCTCTCTGAGCCTTTTTATGAAAATTATTTCAATCTCCCTGCCATATATATCACTGCTGAAATCAAATATATGGATTTCTACACTGAGTCTATCTCTGTGAAAGGTAGGGTTAAAGCCTACATTTGCAATTCCATCATAAATTTCTCCATCTATTATTGTCCTTGCTGCATATACCCCTGTATGAGGTAATAGGTCATATGAGGTATCTATATTTGCTGTAGGAAACCCTATCATAACTCCTTTTTTAAAACCATCTACTACTTTACCCTCAATAGAATACCATCTCCCCAACAATCTATTGGCTTTTTCCATATCACCATCTTCAATCGTATCCCTGACGAGGGTACTGCTTACTACCTGCCCATCCACTGTTATTGCATCTATCACAGTTACCTTAAATCCAAACTCTTCCCCCATCTTTTTAAGATAGTCAATGGTTCCCTCTCTCCCCCTTCCAAATTTATAATCATATCCTACAAAAACCTCCTTGACACCTATCTTCCCCACCAGTGTTTCTCTTGCAAAATCCCTTGGATGCTGGTCGGCAAACCTCTTTGTAAAATCGGCACACACGGTTATATCAATACCTGACCCTGCTATTAACTCCATCTTCTTTCTGAAAGTAGTAAGAAGCAAAGGAGTTCTGGCCGGTGCTATTATTCTTAAAGGATGCGGTTCAAAGGTATAAACAATACTGTTCCCCTCAATTTCTCCAGCCCTTTCTACTACCCGTCTGAATATCTCCTTGTGTCCGATATGGACACCATCAAAATTCCCCAGGGCGAGAACAGGAATTTTTATTTTATCTTTAAGGTTCTGCGAACCCTTTATAATCTTCATGTAAAACTAATTTAACATGCAGTTTTTAAGGTTGTCAAATTATCAAAAAGTCCCTTATAATAAAATTGGCAGACATGTCAGAGTTTTGAGTTTTACCTATATGAAGCTTCTTTTAATTCTTCCACAGAATAAGCGGAGTTATTGGGGCGGTGTTTCTAAAAGCGGCAAGGCTGGATTTGTTCGCCTAAACCTTCCTACCCTCGCTGGTCTCACACCTAAGGAATGGGATGTGGAGATATTAGATGCAAGGGTTAAACCGGTTGATTATGATGCAGATGTTGACCTCGTGGGGATAACAGGTTTTACTGCAGAGATGCCCAGTGCTTACAGTATAGCAGATAATTTCAGAAAGAAGGGGAGAAAGGTTGTGATGGGCGGCGTGCATGTCTCTGCACTTCCTGATGAGGCGCTCCTGCATGCCGATGCAGTAGTAATAGGCGAGGCAGAACTTGTTTGGCATAAACTCCTATCGGATTTCAAGAACGGTGAATTAAAACCAAAGTACCGCGCAGATAAGCTGTGCGATATGAAAAATATGGTCATCCCCCGCAGAGACCTCCATGACAGGGGGATGTATTCCAGTTTTTATACACTTCAGGCAACCCGCGGCTGTCCATTCAACTGCGACTACTGTGCTGTAACGGCATTTTTTGGCAATAAATTCAGGGTAAGGCCTGTTGGTGATGTAATTGAAGAAATAAAAGGCTTTGATACAAAAGAATTTTTCTTTATGGATGATAATATAGTGGGCAGGCTGAGATATGCAAAAGAACTTTTTACTAAACTTATACCGTTGAAGCTTAGGTGGGGCAGTCAGGCATCAATCACAATGGCAAAGGATACGGAGCTTTTAAGGCTGTATGCAGAGAGCGGCGGCAAGTATGCATTTATCGGTTTTGAAAGCCTGTCTCAGAAAAATCTTGAAAAGATGAACAAAGGGTGGAATTCCGCAGAAGGTTATAAAGATGCGATACAAAGGATACATGATGCCGGCATAAATATTGTCGGGAGTTTTGTGTTCGGACTGGATGAAGACGATAAAACTGTCTTTAAAAATACATTTGATTTTATAATGGAGACAAGATTGGATGCAGCACAGTTCCATATACTTACGCCGCTCCCCGGCACAGCAACATACGACCTCCTTGAAAAGGAGGGGAGGATAATTGACAGAAATTGGGGGAAATATCATACGGGTGAGGTTGTGTTTAAGCCGAAGGGGATGACATCGGAGGAACTTCAAAACGGCTACTATTGGATATTTAGAAATACATATACGATTAAGAATATTCTCAAACGCAGTTTTAGAAGCTACGAAGGTATTATCTACAGGCTTGCTGCTAATTTAAGCTATAGAAATAAGGCATTAAAGATGCCGGAAATATTCAGAACTCATTTAAGAGGGATTTTACCTTTGATAAATCAGGCTGATTATTAACCTGTGGTCTGATACCAAGCCTATCTAAAGTTTCATCGTAAGTTGGTCTCTGTGAACGATATATTACACCCATAGGTATCTTATCTCCCCACTCCAAAGATTTCTCAAATGCCTTTACCCTGTTTGTCGGGTCATAATTATTGTCCAGTTTATATGCCCGCTGTGAATACCACTGATAGGTATTAATCTTATTGAAAGACACACAGGGCTGTAATATATCAATCAGTGCGAAACCTTTTGTCTCAATCCCCTGTTTTATTAATTCAGAAGTGAAATCTATATCCTTTGAAAAACTGCGTGCGACAAAGGGTGTATCCATTGCTATTGCAAAGGCAATTGGATTAAAGGGAAGTGACACAACACCAAAGGGCTGGGTCTTCGTAACCATCCCCACTTCAGAAGTAGGTGATGCCTGCCCTTTTGTCAGCCCATAGACCTGATTGTTGTGGACAATTACTGTTATATCTATATTTCTCCTTATAGCATGGATAAGGTGATTTCCACCTTCGCCATAACAATCCCCGTCTCCTGTAGTTACCAAGACAGTAAGATTCCTGTTGAAGGATTTAATACCAAAAGCAGGAGGTAATGCCCTTCCATGAAGCCCATTAAATCCATTTGCCTTCATGTAATGGGGGAGTTTCGCAGCCTGACCAATGCCTGAAACCAGCACAACCTCTGAAGGTTTTTTATTTAATGAGGTCAGTGCCTTCTCTACAGATTTTAAAATCTGAAAATCACCGCACCCCGGGCACCACGAAAGCTCACCTTCATAATGAAATGGATTTATTAGATTCGCTTCGCTCACTACAGGATTTT
>MHDI01000041.1 GCA_001804915.1 Nitrospinae bacterium RIFCSPHIGHO2_02_FULL_39_82
TGCCAATATAGAAATCTCGTAAAAAGTCAAAAATTAGCCATAATGGTAAAAGGACTCTAATTGTTGTAAGGGCTAATTTTGTTTTGACTTTTTACGAGTTCCTCCCTCATGGAGAGCAGATGGTTAGATATTACGGCTGGTATTCTAATAAGAAAAGAGGGATGAGAAAAAAACAGGGTATGATAAAGAAGCCAATGGATATTCAAGATGATTTTACAGATTATCAGAAATCTTACAGAAAGAGCCTGTCCTGAACTTGATTCAGGATTGACCCATTAATCTGTCCACAATGTGGGGCTACATTGACGATTTTCAAAGGGTCAATAGGATGCTTATCATTTTTTATAAGCAGAATCGTGATCAGGGTGAAGCGAAAGAAATCGTATATACTGTTCTTCCCTATACACCAATGCTCTAAACCCTTGGCTAATGCGTATTGTATATAAACGTTGTCCTCCTGAACCGGTCTTTGACTGAACCAACTCCCACCGTAATCCCCTGTCTCTGTATATTTCCGTCCATGATAGCCTTTTTATCTTTTGCAGAGTTCCCAACATCTGCAGGGCATCCTCTTTCTGAAGCCCGAACAGGTCTTCCTGAAACACCGGATTATTAAGGTCAAGAAAGACTTTATCCGATTTTTTCACTCAATCTCTCTATATTTGTTTCAGATGCCTTATGTTTCTTTGCCCATTCAATGGCCTTATCAATTCTGGACTTTCCGGGTTCCTCATGCATCCACATTTCATTATCAGGAATAACCCTGGCCGTCTTAATAAGCCACACCCCTTCTTCTATTTCCTCAACCACTACCGACCGTCCGGCATATTCCTTTCCTATCGATATCTGACCGCTTGAGCCTATAACCTTAACAGCCTGTGTCTGCATATCAAATCCTCCCAATTGTGTTTTAAAAAATGATAGCATGATTACATGAATTTATCAAGACATTTGTCAACCCAAAATAGAGGAACTGTTAAATACAAACCTTTTTTGATTGCGTGATAAATAAGCCACTTACACTACAGGAAGACTTGACAGATTATCAGAAATCTTGCAGGAAGCGATGGTCAGCATTAAAATGAGTGATGAGCAATGAGCAACGAGCAACGAGCGAAAAAACTCATTGCTTTGCACTCATTGCTCATTGCTTGATAATGTGGGGCAACTATGAAGATTGTATCCGCCATTGAAGACGATGTAACTATTCACAAAATCCTTATCTCTATGAATTTGCTTTATACCCCAAGCCGTTCCCCACCTCCTGTTATAACAACTCTCTGGGAAAAGGAAGAAGAATGCGGTTATTTTGCAGACCTCATCCCTGATGTTGATGTATATTGCAGGGATGTTTAAAAAGTTTCCGCCATAACCTGCCATTTGACTTTATCCTCTGCAAACCGCACTTCATAATCATCTTTCTTTAAATTCTCCGCATAAAAAACTTTGTCAAGGGCAAAGACATCTCCATTAAAATCATAATCCAGCATAATCGTAGAAAGGATTTCAAGGTTGGAAAATTTATTTAAATAGAGAGAATTTTTAGTATGTTCAAGATATTTGAGGAAGGTCAGTCTATTATCTTCTGATAAGGATAGTCCTTTCTTTAAAATGTCTATATTATTTTCAATGGGGCTATCAGATGATTCCTTCATACAATCTATTAAATTTCAGATTTCTCTAATTTTTCTATTTCTTTACAAATATTACTAACGCTTTTACCTTTGAACAACCCTTTTTTTATCTTTGTATAATCTCCGTAGCCAGATTCGTACTGCAAGATAAATCTTGTGGCATTAACCAAGCCAATGCTTCTGACAAGGGCATTCCATCCTGCTTCTCTTAATATAGAACCAGTCAACATTTTTTGCTGAGTTTTAAGCATTTTTAAACACCTCCTTTAAAATAAACTCCAATGGATTGCATACTTCTATTTTAACAACACCTTTATGTCTTGCTGCCTTTTTAATAATATCATTATCGCATGTAACAAAATATTCTACTCCACCAAATTCAGCATATGAAAGATGCAATGCATCAACTGGGTCGATTCCTATATCTTCCAGAAGCAAAGCTCTCTTTTTAATAGAATCATTCAGTCTTATAATTTTTGATGCGATTGATAAATAACTTAAAACACGTTCCTTGCGGTTAGAAAATGGAGTCAGGCTGTTTTCATATAATATCGCTGAAGAGCCTATAATTGTTATTTTACCATAGATAGCCTTTTCCAATATTGAAAGAAAAGCCTCTGTTTCAAGTCTTATCCTTGTTTGGCTCTGGTCATCAAATGGTCTATTATAAACGCTTGTATCAAGATAAACTTTTATTTTTTCTTTTTTCATTTCATCTCCACTACAGCCCAGGCATTATTGCAGTTAGCCTTAATGGTTCTTAAATTGATTATTCTAAAATTAGGAAGCAGGAAGTTTATAATCTGACTATCAGATGAGTCTTTCATATTTTATATCATCTTCCTATCCAGAAAGCTGAAATGCCTTCCATCACCTATTATTATATGGTCAAGAACCCTTATGCCCACTATCTCACCGCTTTTAACAAGCCTTTGTGTTATTTCTATATCTTCCTGACTTGGTGATGGGTCTCCACTGGGATGATTATGAACAAGTATTACAGCAGCGGCAGACTCTCTTATTGCATCTTTAAAAACTTCTCTCGGATGGACAATTGAGGCAGTAAGCGAGCCTTCAGAAACTGTTACATTTTCTTTTAAGATTTTATTTTTACTATCCAGAAGGATAGTCTTAAAAACCTCCTTCTTCATGTTCTTCATTAAAGGGATATAATAATTTACAACATCATCACTGCTTCTAAAAACTTTCTTTAACCCGCTTCCACCAGAAAGCATCCTTTTTCCTATCTCAAAGGCAGCCTTTATCTGTGCAGCCTTTGCATTGCCAATACCTTTCTCTTTGCATAGCTCAGAAATGCTGAGAGAATCCATAGAACGGAAATCTTCAAATTTACTTATCAATGTTCTTCCTAAATCAACAGCACTTCTTGTTTTATTACCTGTCCTCAATATTATGGCAAGGAGCTGGGCATCGGATAGGGATTCAGCACCATATTTGATGAGTCTTTCCCTCGGTCTCTCATTCTCAGGCCAATCTTTAATTGCTTCCTTATATTCAGCCATTTCTATACCTTACTTAGCAGCTCAAAATATTGCTCTCTTGTCATACCCACAGTCCGCATATTATTTTTGATTATTTCTACATCTATCTCGCCATACTCAGGAATTACCACAGCCCGTTTTGCACTGGGATAAGTCAAAATATGATGTGAGCCTTCTTTTCGTTTATATTGACACCCAAATTTTTGAAATATCTTTAAAAGAGTCTTATAATCAACAGGAGTTATACGGGGCATAACTATACTGAAACCATAGATTTTTCAAATCCCACCATCTCTGTTTTTGAAATTATATCATCATTCCGTGTTTCAAACCCACATTCAAGAAGATAGTCTTCAAGCATTCCCATCTCTTTCATCTCTGCAAATTGTATTTTTATTACCTCTAAAATATTTTTTTTTGCTTCATCAGGAGTCCTGCCCTGTGAAATAAAATCCAATTCCGATGTCCTTGCTAAATACCAATCTCCTTTTTTCAATATTTCAATGGTTAATTGTAATCTCATAAAAATATCCCCTCCTTAAATCTCCAATTTTTCTTCAAAATACTCAATCGTCTTATCCAACCCATCTTCAAGACTCACAATGGGCTCCCATTTTAATAATTTCTTTGCTTTAGATATATCAGGTCTCCTCTGCTTTGGGTCATCAACTGGAAGTGGTTTAAAGATTATTTTACTCTTACTACCTGTCTTTTTTAAAATTCTTTCTGCTAATTGCAATACAGTCATCTCATTAGGATTACCAATATTCACAGGCTCACTTTCATCTGACATCATTAGATTATATATGCCCTCCACCAAATCAGAGATGTAGCAAAAACTCCTCGTTTGACTGCCGTCACCAAATACTGTAATATCCTCTCCATTCAATGCCTGACTTATAAAAGTAGGAACTGCCCTTCCGTCATTTATCCTCATCCTTGGTCCAAAGGTATTAAATATCCTGACTATCCTTGTTTTTAGTCCATGATACCTGTGATATGCCATAGTGATTGCCTCGGCAAATCTTTTCGCCTCATCGTAAACACCTCTCGGACCAATTGGATTTACATTCCCCCAGTAATCCTCCCCCTGAGGATGAACAAGGGGGTCGCCATAGACCTCAGAGGTTGATGCGAGGACAAACACTGCCCCCTTTTCCTTCGCAAGACCTAATGCCTTATGAGTTCCCAATGAACCGACCTTAAGTGTCTGTATAGGTGATTTAAGATAATCTATAGGGCTTGCCGGTGAAGCAAAATGGAGCACATAGTCAAGTTTGCCCTCTACATAGATATAGTTTGTTACATCATGCCTTACAAATAAAAATCTCTCGCTTCTTATATGTTCAATATTTGGAATATCACCTGTTGTAAGATTATCCATGCAGATTACCTGATGCCCCTTTGACAAAAGGTAGTCGCACAAATGAGAACCAATAAATCCTGCACCGCCTGTAATTAATATTCGCGACATAAAATAAAATTTTCTCCTTTTCCTTTTAGCTCATAACTCTCAACTCTTAACTCTAAAATTTCCTAACCCGAATAAATCGGAAAAGAATAGAACACGAATTGCACGAATGGACGAATTACACAAAATAAACAAAAGGGCAAGATATAAGACTTTTTCTTGCTTCTGGTTTCTAATACATTCGTGCCATTCGTATATTTGTGAGATTTGTGTTCTAAGTTTTTTATTTTCTTGCCATTTTGCGCAAGATTCCATTCATAAGTAACTAATATTAAAACCTTTGCAATTTTATTTTTAATCTTATCTGACGATTCTCCATTTATTCCTCCAAATATAAAAAAACTTAATTAACCACAGAACACAGATGGACACAAAAAAATACTTAAAATATTTTTAAAATCTGTGAAAATCTGTGGCTAAATATTTTTATCCTAATATCTCCCCTGCCTTTATATTGTGTCCAGAAATAAACTCACCCACCCCCATAACTCTTTTACCTTCAGGCTGAAGGTTTTTTATAATAACCAGTCCATCACCGCAAATCACTTTTATACCATTTCTGTTGACTTCAAAAACTTCACCCTTTTCTGCTTTCACTTCCTTTATTAAATATTCAGCATTCGTTATTTTCAATCTCTTTCCATTGTAAGATGTATATGCCCCTGGTGCAGGTGTCAGTCCCCTGATTTTATTTACTATTTTTTTGGCACCGATACTCCAATCTATCAAGCAATCTTCTTTTTTCAATTTCGGTGCATATGTAGCAATTGATGCATCCTGTTTTACCCTCTTTATTTCCCCTTTCTCAAGGCATTCGAGTGTCTCAAGTACAACATCACTTCCTATTCTGGAAAGCATATCATACAAAGTTCCTGCATTATCATCCTCTTTTATCTCTACCTCTCTTTGAATCAACATATCTCCCGTGTCCATTTCCTCATTCATAAGCATAGATGTAACACCTGTCTTTATCTCCCCTTTTATCAATGCCCAGTTTATTGGTGCTGCACCTCTATATTTTGGAAGAATAGAGGCATGGAGATTTATACATCCATATCGGGGGAAAGAGAGTATTTCATTAGGTAAGATTTGCCCAAACGCAACTACTACAATACAGTCGGCTATGTATTCTCTTAACTTTTTCACAAAATCAGGCTCTTTGACCTTTTCAGGCTGTAATACATCAATTTTATTCGCCTCTGCAACCACTTTCACAGGTGAAGGGAGTATCTCTCTGCCCCTCCCCTTTGGTCTGTCAGGCCGGGTAACTACTGCAATTATTTTGTGATTGGATTTAATTAATCCCTCTAATGTTGAAACTGCAAAGTCTGGAGTCCCCATAAAGATAACATTCATTAAATGGCATACTATTACAAGCTTGCATAAAAATCAAGGTCTTGTATAAATTAAGCATTTATGTATCACAAACTAACAGGGATTATAAATTTCTGAAACTATGATATTGCGGTGGATGAGGTGTTTCTTTTATTTTTCGACAGGGATGCGCATTGAATAGAATGACCTCCATACAAATATAAGGGCGATAACAAAAAATATAATGCCAACAATCCCTGCACTGTTTTTCATTCCGGGAGATATTGCAATCTCCATAGCGAGCAGACCAAAAAGGGTTGTAAATTTGATGATTGGGTTTAATGCAACTGAAGAGGTGTCCTTATAGGGGTCACCAACAGTATCCCCGATGACAGTCGCTGTGTGTAGGTCAGTCCCTTTTTCCTTCAGATGAACCTCAACAATTTTTTTGGCATTATCCCAGCATCCGCCTGCATTTGCCATAAAGACTGCCTGAAAGAGCCCGAAGACTGCAATGGAAATCAGATAGCTTATGAAAAATGACACAGGCTCATTCCCTGTTGAGGTAGGGGCAGAAAAGAAGGCAAAAGCGAGGGCAAAGGAAAATATTGCAATAAATATATTAATCATCCCTGCCTGCGCATACTGGGTGCATATCTTCACAACCTCCTTTGAGCTTTCAGTAGAGGCAGAAAGGCTTGTGCTCTCATTGAGTTTAATATTCTGCTTGATATACTGGACAGCCCTGTAGGCACCGGTTGTTACAGCCTGCATAGAAGCGCCAGTAAACCAGTAGATGACCGCTCCCCCGCAGAGGAATCCGAGGAGGGTATAGGGGTTAAGCAGGTTCAATACAGATTCAGGTTGTATCCCCAGTTTTTTTTTCAGCAGTAGAATAAGAGAGAATATCATGGTTGTTGCACCGACAACTGCAGTGCCGATAAGAACAGGCTTTGCTGTGGCTTTAAAGGTATTGCCAGCACTGTCATTTTCTTCAAGATAATGTTTTGCCCTGCTCATATTGGGCTTAAAACCAAAATCTCTCTCAATCTCCCTCTCAATATTCGGAATTGTCTCAATCAATGAAAGCTCATAAATAGACTGTGCATTGTCCGTTACAGGTCCGTAACTATCCACTGCAATTGTAACAGGACCCATACCAAGGAAACCAAAGGCAACTAAGCCAAAGGCAAAAACAGAGGAATACTCCATGAAGTTTGAGAGACCCAGTCCCAGTGTGCTTGTAAAGTAAGCGATGAACATCAGACCGAATATTGAAATACCGAGCCAGAAGGAGCTGAAATTACCCGCCACGAGACCGGAAAGGATGCCAAGTGATGCCCCGCCTTCCCGGACAGCAGTGACGACTTCGTTACAGTGTTTTGAATTAGAGCTTGTGAATACCTTTACAAGCTCAGGGATAAGCGCAGCGGCAATCGTACCGCAACTTATAATAACAGACAATTTAATCCATACATTATCAGAGAGGTGTCCAAGCTGCCAGTAGCTAACAGCAAAGGTCACAATGATGGAGACAATCGAGGTTATCCAGACAAGCGATGTAAGATGGGTCTCAAAATTAAATTTTTCTTTATTGGCAGAAGTTACATCAGTTATGAACTTGTTTATATAGTATGAGCCGATTGAGGTTATAATCATCAGAATACGCATGATGAATATCCATACGAGGAGTTCAGCCTGATACTGGGGCAGGACTGCGAGGACAATAAAGCTGATAAGTGCAACGCCTGTTACACCGTATGTCTCAAAACCATCCGCTGTAGGACCTACGCTGTCACCTGCATTATCACCTGTGCAGTCGGCAATAACTCCAGGGTTGCGCGGGTCATCCTCCTTGATGGTAAACACAATCTTCATCAGGTCCGAACTGATATCCGCTATCTTCGTAAAGATGCCACCACAGATTCTCAGGGCACTTGCCCCAAGAGATTCGCCTATTGCAAAGCCAACAAAAGAGGCACCTGCATATTCGCGGGGCATGAATATTAAAATAATGAGCATCATAATCAGTTCTACACATACAAGGAGGACTCCGATACTCATGCCAGCGGCCAACGGGATATTGAGCAGTTTTATTGGTTTGCCTTCAAGAGATGCAAAAGCCATTCTGCTGTTTGCGAGGGTATTCATCCTTATACCAAACCATGCGACACTATATGAACCGAGTATGCCTGCTATTGACCATCCGAGAATCAGCAATATCCCGCTCAGATGCATGTGCTGCAGAAATCCAAAGTAATAAGTGATACACAAACCGACAAAGATTTCGAGAACAACTAACAATTTACCCTGCTGGATTAAATAGGTCTTGCATGTCTGAAATATAACATCGGCAATATCAAGCATGGATTTGTGTGCAGGCAGGACTTTTACATTTTTATACATAAAAATACCAAAGCCCATTCCTATAATGCAGACCAAAAAACCGACCATCAGTAAATTATTCTGAGATGGGCTGAATACAGGAATATTTAATTCTGCCTCACCTGCAAAGGAAACACATGGTATAAGAAGAATAATAATTGATAAAATTAGCCTCTTTATATTGAATAGGGCTGATAACATCTTGCTGTTCATAATCCCTCCTCATCATTTAAAGAATTTCAGATAAATTGTTGCCATTAAAAAAATATATGCCACGAGATTATGCCCTCTATATTTTTTATACGAGGGATATCCCATGGCATAAAAAGAAAAAAGTATAACATATTTTTGTAAAATATAATGGAATAATTTATTAATTGATACTGAAAAATGACTTTTTAGAACGACTTTTTAAATTTTCTTTTGTTCCCTAATGTAATAATTTTAAATAAATATATCAAAAGAAAAATTAACGGAAGTGAGAAAAATGTCATTTTTCAGTGTGATGAACTTATTAGATAAATTTATAAGATTTTGTATCAGTCTGATGTCCTATCTTATTATGATATGATATCTTTATGTCTAAACCTGAATTTAAAATACCTGTAAAGTGTGGATTACAACTTGAATTGTCTATTGAAGGCATTGCTTCCAGTGGAGATGGAATTTGTCGTTATAAAGGATATACACTCTTCATACCAAGAACAATTGAAGGCGACAGAATGCTCGTAGGGGTGGTAAAAACAACACCGAGATTCGGAGTAACAAGGATTATCAAATTAATTAAACCCTCCACGAAAAGAATTAAACCAGAATGCCCTGTTTATTCTGAATGCGGCGGGTGTCAACTCCAGCATATCAAATATGATGAACAGATGGAGTTTAAGAAAAAGGTAGTGAAAGACAGCCTTGAGAGGATTGGGAAAATTAAAATGGAAATTAGGGCTGAAATAATCCCTGCAAGACAACCTTTTTTCTACAGAAATAAAGGGATATTTTCTCTTAAGAGGACACGGAAAGGCTTAAAGGTTGGTTTCTTTGCAAAAGGGACACATGATGTCGTTGATATTAAAGACTGCCCTGTTCTTTTAGAACCGATAAACAAAATAAAGGAAGCAATACGCAAGAGTATAGAAAATAAAAATGTTTCTGTCTATAACGAACTCCATCACAAAGGATTCTTAAGAAGCCTTATTATCAGGCAATCAGCAAAAACGAAG
>MHDI01000042.1 GCA_001804915.1 Nitrospinae bacterium RIFCSPHIGHO2_02_FULL_39_82
TGGCAGTTGTATCACAGAGAAGAGATATTGAATTACATGACTTGATAGAGCTGTTATATAAAAAAGAGAGCAAACCTGTAATTGTAATTTTAGATGGGATAGAAGACCCGGGAAATCTCGGTGCGATTATAAGGTCAGCAGAGGCACTTGGTGTTGGCGGTATAATCATTCCAAAAGACAGGGCAGTCGGTTTAACCCCTGTAGTTGCAAAGAGGGCTGCCGGTGCAATTGAATATATCCCGATTGTCAGGGTCACAAATATTTCCAATACCATTGAAGAATTAAAGGAGAAGGGTTTCTGGATAGTAGGGGTTGAGGCAGGGACAGAAAAGACCTGTTTTTCATTGTCCTATGATGACCCGATAGCAGTTGTATTTGGCGGGGAAGCGAGGGGAATGAGAAGACTGACAAAGGAAAAGTGCGATTATCTCGTATCAATACCGATGGAAGGAAGGGTGTCTTCACTCAATGTATCTGCAGCCTGTGCTATTATCTTTTATGAGATATTGAGACAGAGACTCAAAGTTACTAAAACCTAACCCGAATAAAATTAACCACAGGTAAACACAGATGAACACTGATAGAATAAAGAAAAAAAGTTTTTATCTGTGTTAATCTGTGTCCATCTGTGGTTTCATTAAGTTTTTTATTTTTTTGCCAAAATATGCAAGATTTAACAGCAGGAGAATAATTATCAGATGAATAAAGTAGAACAAAAAAGAGGAAATATCCAGAGAAAGGTCGTTGCCTCTATACTGCTTGTTGGGACTATTCCCGGCATACTTGTAGTTATCCTTACATATCTGAGCGGGATAAACGCACTGAAGAATTCTATCGGCACAAATTTTCAGGAGATGGCTAAAGAGACAGCAGATAAGGTAGAAATCATTATGAACGGGGAGATTCAGGATGCCCAGAGCCTTGCCCTATCACCTTATATAAAGTCTGCTATTTTAAAGGCAAACCTTATATATGAGGGGAAAAATGAAACAGAACTCAAAAAGCATCAGACAGAGATAGAACAGCGGTGGACACTTGCCCGGAAAGATGATGTATCAGCAAGTGAATTTTTAAACAGGGATATTGCAGATTACTTGAAAGAATACATGAGGCAGAGGATGATTGAATATGGCTCTATCCTTGTAACAGATAAAAAAGGAGCCATAATAGCCGCTACCGACAAGCCAATGGATTATTATCAGAGTGGAAAAGGATGGTGGGATATAACATTCAACCATGAAAAAGGGAAGGTATTTATAAGCGGGATTGATTATGATAAAGATGCTCAGACCTATTCAGTAGCTATAGCTGTTCCAATTATGGACCATGATAAAGGGAATGCAATAGGGGGGCTAAAGATGGTTCACGATGTTAACGATATATTCAAGGTAATTACCAATATAAAGATAGGTGAGACAGGTCATGCCAACCTTGTTACATCAGATGGAACTCTGGTTATATGCCCTATATTCCCGCCCAAGAGCCATACCATTAATAATCAACTGATGGGTCAGATAAGTTTGGGCAAGACAGGATGGGGAATTGCATTAGACGATGCACATGGCGGAAGAAACTCTATAATAGGATTTGCACCTGTTACCTCTACATTTCGGCTGGGGAAAGATAATTTTGGAGGAAAGGAATGGCACATATTTATAAGGCAACTGCCCGACGAGACCTACGCCCCTATGCATGCCCTGCTGTGGAAGGTATCCTTTTTAGGGCTTGGTCTTATAATTGTTCTGTCCTCCCTTGGGTTTTATGTTGCCAGAAAGATTGTAAGACCTATAAGTGTCCTCTCTGAAGGGGCAGAATTGATAGGTAGAGGTTATCTTAACCATAGGATAAGCATAAATACCAATGATGAAATTGAACAATTAGCAGAGACCTTCAACCAGATGGCTGACAATCTGGAAAAGAGCGGCAGAGAAAGGGAGAGATACCTAAATCAGATTAAAGAATCGGAGGAACAATACAAGACACTCTTTAATTATGCAGAAGACTCAATGCTGATGGTGGATATTGATGGGAAGGTTCTCGCCATTAATAAAAGGGAAGAGGATGTAATCGGTCATTCCCGGAATGCCCTTCTTGGTAAGGAATTTTCTTCTATCCTCTCAAATGAGGAAAGAGGCATATTTACAAATCTCTTTAAACGGACATTGGCAGGGGAAAAACCCCCTACTGCTGAAGTCAAGGTTCTGAGCCATGAGCGGGGTTTTCTGACAATGGAAATGGATTTAACAGGTATCAGACAGGGGGAGAAGATAACCTTTGTGCAGGTTCATTTGAGGGATATTACCACGAGAAAGATATTGGAAAAAGAGGTTAAACTTGAAAGGGATAAGCTGGAGACTATCATAGAAAGCATGGGTGATGGTCTGGATATAGTGGACAGGGATTTCAGGATTAAATATATGAATGAGAAGTTTTTAAAACTATATGGCAGGGAAGCCATCGGAAAAACCTGCTATGAAGTTTATACAGGAAGAGACAGACCCTGCGATGAATGTCCTGTGGTTAAAGGGATGGAAAGGATAGGCATACTGGAGGTAAATACCTTTCATGGGCAGACTTTTCTGATTACCCATTCCCCAATTAAAAATCTTGACGGGACAACCTCAATTCTTGAAATATTTAAAGATATAACAGAGAGAAAAAAACTTGAGATGGCTATCAGAGAATCAGAGGAGCAATACAAAAGCCTCTTTGACTATGCAGAGGACTCTATGTTCATGGCAGATTTAAATGGGAAGGTTCTTGCTGCCAACAAGAGAGAAGAAGATATAATCGGTCATTCCAGAAGTGTACTTCTCGGTCAAGGACTTTCTTCAATATTTTATAAGGAGGACAGAGAAGCCTTTACAAACCTCTTTAAACAAATATTAACAGGGGAAAAACCTCCCACTGCTGAGGTGAGAGTCTTAAGCTACAAAAAAGGTGATATTCTTACTATGGAGATGAACCTGACAGGTATTATTAGCGGTGAGAAGATAGCCTTTGTTCAGATACACCTGAGAGATATTACAGAGAGAAAAAAATTAGAACAGCAGTTGCTCAGGTCAGAGAGACTGGCTGCCCTGGCGCAATTCTCCTCAACACTTGCCCATGACCTGAGAAATCCGATTATAGGTATTAAGAAAAGACTGGAGGGGCTGCGGGGGACTCTGGATTCTTCAAGCAGTGAGGCAATAAAGCTTGTGCTGTCAGACCTTATCTCAAGCAGTAAGCTTCTTGCCGGAATGGTTAATGATGTTCTTGATGTGTATCAAAATAGTTATGAAGAGATTCCATTAATCATTTCCAGCTTTCCTATTGGTGAGGCAATAGAAGAGGCAGTCAAACTTCTGGAAGTGGAGGCCGAGGAGAGAAAGATATATGTAAATTTCAAAAGAGATGGGGTAACTGTAATTCAGGGAGATAAAAGGAGGCTGCAGAGGGTTTTTATAAATCTCCTTGATAATGCCATCAAATATTCACCGGCGGGAGGAGAGGTGAAAATTTCCTTTGAACCTGTAGTAACAGATGAAAATGATTACCTGTTGTTTAAAATTGAAGATGAGGGTCCGGGGATTCCATCTTCCGAGATTTCAAGAATATTTGAACCCTTTTATCGCAAACATGATAAAAAGGGAAGTCTTACAGGAACAGGCCTGGGGCTCTACTATTGCAAGGTAGTAGTTGAACTCCATCAGGGTAATATCTGGGCTGAAAATAGAAAAGAGGGGGGGGCGGTTTTTTATGTTAAAATCCCCTTTGAAGAATATGAAAAAGCTGCCTATTAAAATCCTGATTGTAGATGACCAGAGGCTTTTCAGACAGGGGCTGAGGAGTCTTCTTGAACAGGAAAGGGATATGAAGGTGGTAGGTGAGGCTGGAGATGGTCAGGATGCCTTTACCCTCGTTCAGGAGGCAAACCCTGATATTATACTTATGGATATTGAAATGCCTAAACTTGATGGCATTCATGCTACCCGTCTGATACTGGAGAGATGTCCCGATATAAAAATACTGATACTTTCTATTCACAATGAGGATGAAAGGGTTATATCTGCCATCAGGTCAGGTGCATCGGGTTATATTCTCAAGGATGCTGACCACAAAGAGTTTATAAAGATTATAAGGAGCACCTTTTCCGGGGAAAGTATAACTTCCCCCTTTCTCGCAAATCTTACGCCAAGAATTCTATATAAGGTCCATGACCCTGCAAGGATAGATGAAGAGGTAGAGAAAGAGATTAAAGAGAAATTTTCTTTAACAGGCAGGGAAAAAGAGATACTTCAATTACTGCTCAAGGGTAAAAGCAATAAAGAGATATCAGACCTCATGTATGTATCAACAGAAACAGTTAAAACCCACCTCCAGAACATCTACAGAAAGCTGGGAGTAAGAAGCAGAATGGAGGCTGCAGCCCTCCTATTTTCAAGAGAAAAAGAGTAACCCCTCCCTTAATAACCAACAACTGATAACTCAAACACTAAAGACCCAGTTTTTCTCACCATTATGGGGGATATTTCCCCATCTTAGGGGGAAAAAAACCATACTTTTTGGTAATTGTTAACCACCTCTTTATAAAGCTACTATTTAGTTAATACTGAAAAAAATAAATCCAAGAAAGGAGGTGAGTTTTTATGAAAACATGGAAGGTGGGTTTATTATTTACAACCATCTCAATCCCTCTGTATGCAGCTTTTTTATATCTGACCCTAATACTCTTTTTCATGCTCCGTGCTACCCCTGCATATCCTTCAGATGAAGATGTATTAAAACCAAGAGTTCCGTCTGATAAAATTGCAGAGGCAAAGGCATTAAAGAATACTGTAGCGGCAGATGTAAAGATTTTATCAGAGGCAAGGGAGATATTCACAGGGAAAGGCACATGCTATACCTGTCATGGTGAGAAAGGCAAGGGTGATGGTGAAATTGCAGAATCCATGAACCCGCCGCCAAGAGACTTCACATATACCCCCTGGCAGGAGGTCAGGACAGATGGTGAACTCTTCTGGGTTATTAACAATGGAACAGAGAATGGGATGCCTCCATTTGCAGATATACTGACCGATGAAGAGAGATGGTCACTTGTTAACTATATAAGAGAATTTGGAAAATCCAGCAGTATAGCGAGTAAGCAATAGTGCTTATAACATAAGTAATACCCATCCCTTCCTTTAGAGGGAGGGATTATATAACTATAGGAGGTTTCAGATGTCAAAAAAATTGAGTTCATTGATTATATTTCTAATTGCTTTATTGATTGGCATAGGTGCCAATAAAAATTGCTATGCTGATGAGGTTGCAAGCCTTTCAACAGCCCCGGAGGTACCAGCGGCATTAAGCAGGGCAGGAGGGGCTAATGTAACTGTAGAATTGGAAACAGTAGAAAAGAAGGGAACATTGGCGGATGGTGTTGAATATACATTCTGGACATTTAATGGGACTGTCCCGGGTCCGTTCGCTCGTGTTAAAGAAGGTGATACTGTTACATTTAATCTTAAAAACAGTAAAAATAGCAAGAATATCCACTCCATTGATATACATGCAGTGAATGGTCCGGGTGGTGGTGCAAAGGCTTCACAGACACCTCCTGGCGGTAAAACAGCTTTTCAATTTAAGGCATTGAACCCTGGTATTTATATCTATCACTGTGCAAGTTCCCATATCCCAACCCATATTGCAAATGGTATGTATGGACTCCTCCTCGTTGAGCCTGCAGATGGACTTCCAAAGGTTGACAAAGAATATTATGTGATGCAGGGTGATTTTTATACAAAAGGAAAGACAGGTGAGAAAGGCTTACAGGCATTTGATGTAGATAAGGCAAGGGCAGAGCAGCCAACATATGTAAAATTTAATGCTATGGCTACACCTGGAAATCTTAAGGCAAATGTCGGTGAGATTGTTCGTTTATATGTAGGTAACGGCGGCCCGAATATGACATCTGCCTTCCATGTAATAGGTGAGATATTTGATACTGTATATCAGCTGGGTGCAGTAGGTTCTGAGACTGCGAAGAATGTTCAGACGACAGTTATTCCACCAGGTGCTGCGGCTATTGTTGAGTTTAAGGTAGATGTCCCCGGTGCATATATACTCGTTGACCATGCGATATTCCGTGCTATAGACAAGGGTGCAGTAGGAATCCTTGAGGTTACAGGAAATGAAAATCCTGCTGTATTTAAACCACTCAAGGCAGGAACTGCAGATAGCGGACATTAATAACTGAAAACCCCCCAACCTCCCTCCCCCTCTTAAAAAAGGGGGAGGGATTTGTAAAAAATCACACCACCATATTAACCCAGAAGTAATTAGTTGATACTGAAAAAAATGTCATTTTTCAGTGTGAATTAACTAAAAAATTATATGAAAAGAATTATAATAGGCTTATTAATCATCCTGTTATCCTATACAAACACCATTACAGCAGGAGACAGAATAGTCATAATAGCCAATAACTCCTTTCCGAGAGACTCCTTAACGCCGTCGCAGATAAAGGAAATATATCTTGGGAAAATGGAGATAATAGATAATATAAGGATTCAATTCTTAGACCAAAAGGACAGCAGTTCTATAAAGAAGGATTTTCTTGAAAAGTTCATGGATTTCTCCATTAGTGATTATAAAGTATACTGGATAAAAAAGATATTTAAAAAGGGTAGAACTCCACCAATTGTAAAGGACTCCTCTGAGGAGGTTATCAAGGCAATTAAAGAAGAAAAAAGCTACATAGGATATGTCTGGGAAGAGGAAATAAAGAATATAAAAGATGTAAAGATACTATTAAGATAGACAATCCTTAACTTTGTGTTCTTCGTGGTAAATTTTCTTGCCATTTTGCACAAGATTTTATTCATAAGTTACCCTTTACTAAGTAGGACGGGTGGATTCCCTCCCTTGAATCCCTGCATAAATTATGTTATAAATAATGCCTATGAGAAAGAGGGAGATTTTTTTAATTATAGTTGTAATATTTATTATTGCCTATCCATTAATATTCACACTTTCCAATCTTCAACATTCAATAGAAAACCAGGTAAAAGAAAGCTTCAATAAGGAGCAGCATCTTGTTATAATGAGGATTGCATCTCAGATTGAAGAGATACTTGCCCAGACGCAGAAGAATATACTTTTTCTGAGAACCCCATTTGCCATGACTAAACTTCTGGAGGCACTGGATTCTGGGAATAAAAAGGAGATAGCCTTCTGGAAAGATGGATTGGAAAAGGTCTATCTGCCATTTCTGAAAACCCACCTTATCTATACAAGCA
>MHDI01000043.1 GCA_001804915.1 Nitrospinae bacterium RIFCSPHIGHO2_02_FULL_39_82
TCTCGTCATTATGTTTTTACACCCCACCCCGAATAAATCGGAAAAGAACTTAATGAAACCACAAGATTAACACAAGATTAACACAGATTTTTAAACCCTAATCTTTTTTTAATCTGTGAAAATCTGTGAAATCTGTGGTTACTTTTTTTATCATTTTGTTGAAAATCTTACTCATAAGAGACTAATCATAACAGGCTGCAACTCATGATAATTCATGTTCCCCAATCCCCTCTTATGCCCTTCTACAATATATCCTATCTCATCTGGTTTTTTGTCAAAGAGGGTAGAGGCAAAGGCATCGGCTGCTATAGGGTCAGTAGAAACAATCACTGTATTCATCATCTTTACATCATTGATATTGCCGCCCTGTGGTCCGTTTTTTATAAGTATTCTATAGGCATCAACAATTGTCAGGGTGGGATGAATGAATGCTGCCAGGTCTGCTATACTTTTGTGGATGTTTTGATGAAGTGCCTTTCTGTTACCACCAAGAAGGCCATACCAGTTTTTCATTCCCAATGACAGGGTTGAAAGGCTGTGATGTTTTGCAATCGGGATGTTGATAACCTTGTCTGCCTCAAGTATTACAGGATAAACAGGCCATGTTTCTATTACCTCCCCCTTTATTGCCATTTTACGAAATTTGTATTCCTGAGGGAGAATAACCTCTGCACCTGCATCCCGTGCCCCCTTCTCAATTCCACTTCTGAAAAAGCATCTGCGCGGGTCATTGCAGGAGACATCTGTTACAATTACCTTTTTTGCCCCTGCCTCATAACATAATCTGACAGCCTCTGCTACTATTTCAGGGTTTGTATTGGCGGCCTGCTCTGGAATCCTGTCCCATGCAATGTTTGGTTTTACAACTACAATGTCGCCTCTTGAAATAAACCGCTTCATACCACCCATTCCTTCTATTGCAGTCTTTACAATTTTTGAAGGCTGGCTGCCCTTTGCTACAACCATAACAGGCGGTCCTTTCCCTGATATACGGAAATCCTTTATGGAAATAATAGATTCATTTGCAGGAAGTGTTTCAATACGATTGTGTAAGAGAATAGCCCCGCCTGATACTGCTCCAATTGCAATACCTGCCTTTGCTGTCCTTTTTAAGAAGTCTCTTCTATTTATAATATTATCTATCATAAGAATTTATTTTATTATATATTAATATCACAAGATTCATTTCCTGTCATGCATAAATTTCTTGCATGAGAATTAACTATTGATGATAAAATAAGGAACAGGTAAATTAGGTGTTCGCTTCGCTCACACTAACTTTGTGTAATCATGTATAGGATTGAAATTCCTATGCTTTAAATTAATATGATGCGTATATCATTCAATGAAAAGGGGCTTTCCCTAATCCTTATAGTATTCATCCTCCTTTTAACTTTAGTGGCGGCAGGTCTTGTTGTAAAAGTACCTGTAAATATAGCCATCGGTACGGGCATTGCTGTTTCTGTATTTATCATCTCTTTTATCAGTGTTGATATCTCCCTTTATGTCCTCATATTTTCTATGATGCTCTCGCCGGAATTTGGAGTTAGGGTTGGTGGCGGTGAGGGGGGAATGGAGGTAGCAAGGGCTGTGGCAATCAGGTTTGAAGATATTCTCCTTATAGTAATTGGTTTCAGCTGGCTTGTCAGGATGGCAGTATATAAGGAATTGGGATTACTCCTTAAAACACCGCTGAATAGGTATATAAGAAACTATGCAATCGCCTGCGTAATAGCGACAGTATGGGGGATGATGACAGGCAGGGTTGTTTTCAGGTCGGGCTTCTTTTTTGTCCTCAAGTATATTGAATATTTCGTTGTGTTTTTCATAGCAGTAAATAATATTCATGAAAGGACGCAGGTCAGAAATTATACATTAGCATTGGTGTTGACCTGTATAATCGTAAGCATTGTTGGAATAGCCCAGATACCTTCAGGTGAAAGGGTCTCTGCACCATTTGAAGGTGAGATAGGTGAACCAAATACCTTTGGAGGTTACCTTGTGCTTATGTTTTCCATGTTAGGGGGGTTGTTCCTTACATCAGAGTCTAATAAGCAAAAGATTGGCTATATGCTTATAGCTATGCTGATTTTAGTGCCATTTGTATTTACCCTTTCAAGGTCGTCCTGGCTTGCCTTCCTCCCCATGTATATCACATTGACAATTTTAAGCGAGAAGAAGAAATTGCTTATAACAGGTCTTATTATAATGATTTCTTTTGGGCCATTCCTTTTGCCTAAGCAAGTAAGCCGGAGGGCATTGGAAACTTTCAAACAAGAAATTCAAGTAGGGCAGAAAAAAATAGGGGGGGTCAGCATAGATACATCAACATCTGCAAGGATAGAAAGCTGGCAGAATGCATTAAGAGATTTTAGAAAACATCCCATACTCGGTTATGGAGTTACCGGTTATGGATTCGTTGATGCACAGTATCCTAAGGTATTGATGGATACAGGGATTGTTGGATTTATTGTATTTGCAATGCTGCTCGCAGCGTTAATAAGGCAGGGTGTTCATACATTTAATAGTGTAACTGATAAATTTTATAAAGGGTTATCTATGGGGTTTGTTGCCGGTACAATTGCAATGATGACCCATGCAATTGGGTCAAATACATTTATAATAGTGCGTATTATGGAGCCATACTGGTTCTTCGCAGCTATAGTTATTCTGCTGCCAACACTTGAGGCTGAAGAAAGGCAGAAGGAAGTTTAAAAATTAAAAAAACATTAAAAAAAAACTTGACATCTTTTTTTGTAGAGTTAAACTAAAAAGAGGAAAAATCTAAAAGGAGGAAATTAGGTTATGAGAAAGGCAATTAAATTTTTACTTTATTCACTTATATTTATACTGATTTTTTCTTTTATGGCATCAGGAGGGATTGCTGCGGAACCTTCAAAAACAGGAGGTAAGAAGGCTGTTAAATCTAAGGATAAAACAAAGACCGCTCCAAAGTCAGAGACAAAACCGCCTAAGACAGGTGCTCAGAAAAAAGAAGATGTTTCACGGGAAAGTGCGGCAGAGACTCCACAAAAAGCTTTTGACCCAAAAGATAGAAGAAACTTGATATATCTTGATACTAAGGGGGATTTGGCAGGCACAGGTGATATTAAAAAATCAGGTATTGCATCAAAGTTTGCAAAAATTGGTGCAGGGTGGCATCCAACTGCACTTGCTGAAACAGGTCTGCCTGTTGACAAATATGGACTGATTAATTGGGCAAAAATTGTGAAGGATAAGCTTATTGACCCCAACTGGAATCTTGACCCCGATGCTAAGCCAGATGACGAGGAGTTTTTTGATGTAAAAATATTATTTGAAACAAAAAGCGATTTCATGGACAATGTGGTTTTCCCTCATGATATTCATACATGGTGGCTTAAATGCGAGGTGTGTCACTCTACTGTTGGTGGGGCAATATTTGAACCATCGGCTGGGGCTAATGAAATTCTGATGTCTGAGATGGTTGGAGGAAAATGGTGCGGAAGGTGCCATAATAAGATTGCCTTTCCACTTGCTGACTGTAAGAGGTGTCATAGCAGGGCTAAGAATCTTAAACCGGATGATAGCCTGACTCTCAGGGCTGTAAAGAAATAATGGTCTGAATTTTTAAATTCAAAATTTCAAACAAAAGACTTTTACTATTGAATATTGTAATTCGGTTTAAGTTTTACCTTCATATCTGTGCCAGATTCTACATGTTCCATCTATGGATACCATGCACGGACCGAAAGGATTATCAGGATTGCAGATTTTTTTTGAAAAGAGTGTGCAATCGGGAGGGTATATCTTTCCTGCCATTATTAAATGGCAGGAGCAGGATGGATGAATATCAAACCCCGCACATAATGATTTATGTGCGGTGTCAAATACCCTGTTTGCATCCCACTTTGAATATTTTTCCTTTAATTTTAATCCTGACCTCGGAATTCTCCCTATACCTCTCCAGTATGCGGATACCTCCTCAAATACATCGTTCATTATACTTATAGCCTTTTGATTGCCATCTTCTTTTACTGCCCTTGTATATTGATTTACCAGAGATGCCTTTTCCTCCTTTATTTGTTCTGCTATATTTAAAATTGCTGATAGTATATCCACTGGTTCAAATCCAGCAGCTACTGTGGGCATCAGATATGCCTCCGGAAATATTTTAAACGGGTTCATGCCGATAACGGTTGTTACATGACCTGGAAGCATAAAACCATCAATCTGAATATCTCCTATACCCAGCAGGAGTTCCATTGGCGGGGGGATTAATCTGTGTGACGATAAGATTGAAAAATTAGGCGGGGGGTTATTGTATAAAATTGATGCCACCCCTGCTGCAGTTGTTTCAAATCCAACAGAGAAAAATACAACCCTTTTATCGGGATTCTTTTCAGCCAATTTTAAAGCATCTAAAGGGCTATAAATAATTTTTACATCCGCACCCCTTGATTTTGCGGTCTGAAGGGAACTATTTGGTTTATCTTTATCGGTATTAATTTTTGCGGGGACCCTTATCATATCCCCGAATGTGGCTAAGATTACCTCCTCTTGTAATGCAATCTCTATTGCGATATCAATATCAGAAGCAGGGCAGACACATACAGGGCATCCCGGGCCTGCAACAAGTTCAATATGTTCTGGTAATATACTTCTGATACCAAATCTACCGATGGAGTTTTCATGGGTTCCACAGACATGCATTATTTTAATCTTGTGAGGGAGGTCAACCTTTGAAATCAGTTTAACTATCTTTTCTGTTAATTCTGCGTCTCTATATCCTTCAAGCCCCATGTTTTTGTGGGCCTGTGAGAATTGAGTTTTTATTATTATAGGTGGGGACCACTATCCCTCCTGACATTATGAGCTTAATCCCATCTTCTATACTCATATTGAGAGGAATGATATCTCTTTTGGGAATCATAAGGAAAAAACCTGTTGTAGGATTTGGGACCGTTGCTATGAATACATTTACCACATCCTCCCCTGTAACTTCCTGAATCTCATCATATGCCTCGCTTGTTACGAACCCGATAGTATACAGTCCTTTTCGGGGGAACTCTACCAATATCACCCGGCTGAATGCTGATTTATTTGCTGTGGCAATGGTATGAACAACCTGTTTTGCACCCGAATATATGGATTTTACAAGAGGGATTCTATCTAAGAATTTTTCAAACCTTCCAAATAGCCTTCTTCCTATTACATTGGTGCTTGCCAGCCCCACTCCAAAGATTATAAGGATAGTCAGTATGAATCCGATACCGGGCATTATGAAATGTAATCCTGCTGCTGATAATGCCTTATTTACCGTAGGTCCCAGTAAACTATCAATCATTCTGAAGAGAACCCTTATGAAGAAATAGGTTACCATAATAGGGAGAGTTACCAGCAGTCCTGTGATAAATATATTTCTTAATTTATGTTTTAATGTCTTAACCATTAGTGTCTTATTTGTTATATTTATGTACAGGAATTTCAATGTTGGCGAGGCTAAAGCCTCGCACTACGAGACCGTGCAATTGCTGGAGTGTAGTGCGAAGCTTTAGCTTCGCCTTAATTTATTCGGGTTATGTATATTGACCTTGTTTGTTTATCCTGAATATATCACATAAGTGTATAGGCAATAAAGTTTAAAATTGAGAAAAATCTTTAACTGAAAATGGTTTTAAGATATAATTCACCAGAATAAGAATAATTAATTCACACTGAAAGATGACATTTTTCAGTATCAACTAACTAACTATTAATTTTTTTATGGTTTCAGAAGAATTGAAAAAAAATATAAGTGCGGATGATAATTTTCTTATATCGTCCCATATAAATCCTGATGGGGATTCTATTGGCGGGATGCTGGCAGTTGGGTGGCTTCTGGATAAGCTGCATAAAAAATACATAATTGTTACCGATAGCCCTGTTTCAGAAAAATTCAAATATCTTGCAGGATTTGAAAAGATAATAAGATATTCAGATAATTTAAGAATGGATTTTAAAATTAAAAATCTGATTGTAGTTGACTCACCAAATTTAGAGCGATTGGGAAAGGTAAAAAGACTGATTCCAGAAGATATACAAATAATCAATATTGACCATCATGAAAGCAATTCTCTTTTCGGAGATATTAATTGTATAGACTTGAAGGCAGGTGCCTGCACAGAAATAATATATGACTTAATCCATTCCTTCGGCATAACCCTTGATAAAAATGTGGCGGAATACATATATACAGGGATAGTCATAGATACTGGCAGATTCAGGTTTTCCAATACCACGGCTAAAACCTTTGGGATTTCTGCAAAATTATTGGATGCCGGGGCGAGGATTTCCTTTATTGCTGAATGGCTCTATCATACAAATTCAATAGAGACACTAAAAGGGCTTGGGTTTTTGTTAAACTCACTGGAAACTGCTAACAATGGAAAAGTGGCAATTGTCTGTTTTGATGACACATATCTGAAAAGTGAATGGTGGGAAAGGGTAGATACAGAGGGATTTGTCAATTATCCCCTTTCCATTGAAGATGTAGAAGTTGCTATCTTCTTACAGGAAATAGAGACGGATAAGGTTAGGGTATCTTTAAGGTCAAAAAGTAAAATAAATGTAAATGAAATTGCAAAGATTTTTGGTGGAGGGGGGCATGCAAAGGCAGCAGGGTGTAGAATAAACGGTACAATTTCAGATGCAAAAAAACTTTTACTTCAGGAAATAGGTAAAAGAATGAACTGACAAACTAACAACTGACAACCAACAACTTATTATTTAAGTGGTAAGTTGTTAGTTGTCAATCGTCGGTTATAGCTGATATGGAATCTCTTGGAGAGTATTTAAAAAAAGAGAGGGAGTTAAAAATGGTGACTATAGAGGAAATAGCACATATCACACGGATAAGCACCAGATTTTTGTATGCACTGGAAAAGAATGACTATGAAAGTCTGCCTGCCAATGTATTTGTAAAGGGTTTTCTCAGGGCATATGCAAAATGTGTAGGTTTAAACGCTGATGAAGTTATTTCCATATATGAAAGAACAAAAAAGGATAAAGAACGTGTAGAAGTTAAGGAAGATAAAGGCTCAGAAAAACATAAAATTCAGAGTTTGAAATTAATCATGATTATTTCGGTGGCTGTTGTGCTTATCGCTGCAGGAGGAGGTATTTACTATATGTACAGACCGCAAAAAGATATTACAGTAGAAGCGATTAAAAAGGAAGTGATTCTGTCTCAGGCTGAAACACCCTCTTTTTCTCCTTCCTCAGATGAAATACCTGTCCAATCTGTAGCTGATGGTGCTTCAAGTATTCCTGTTAATGAGTCTGATAAGAATAAGAGTGTTGAAGATAAGAAAGAGGGAGTAAGAAATATTGAAACCAATGGGAGAGAACCAAAAATTGAAGCATCTCAACCAAAGATATTAGAGCCTTTATCTCTTGTAATAACTGCCACAGAAAGAGCATGGTTACAGATAATAGTTGATGAAACTGAAACCAGAGAATTTATTCTTACACCTGGAGAGAGGTTTGCTTTAAAGTCAAAGGAGAGGTTCTTATTGACGACAGGAAATATAAAGGGGACAGAGGTTACACTCGATGGGGTAAGGGTTACTCTTCCAGATAATAAAAGTAATGTTTTAAGGAATTATTTGCTAACGAGAAATTAAGCTTCAGGATTTGAA
>MHDI01000044.1 GCA_001804915.1 Nitrospinae bacterium RIFCSPHIGHO2_02_FULL_39_82
AATCTTTATCTCCAAGATTCTCACCATGTATCAGTTTCCCCGCATCCTCTTCCATGTGGATTCTGGTTATACCAATCCTTTTTACATTTCCATCAACGACTATTTCAATATGACCACCTTTTGCAAGGGGAAGTTCATATTGGGAAATCTGATACCCCTTTGGTAAATCAGGATAAAAGTAGTTTTTCCTTGCAAACCTGTTAAAGGGTGCAATCTTGCAGTCAGTGGCAAGTGCAGTCTTTATTGTAAGATTTACCGCCTCCCTGTTTATCACAGGCAGGACACCCGGCATGCCGAGACATATTGGGCATGTATTTTTATTCGGTTCTGCACCAAATTTTGTACTGCAGGAGCAGAACATCTTGGATTTTGTATTAAGCTGGACATGCACTTCTAAACCGATTACAGCTTCATATTTCATTAAATCTCCCAGAATTTATATTGAATACAAAGGATAAAAAGGTCTTACTTATTGCAGTTAAATATATCAGAATTTGAGGTGAGTATCAATAACCGTAAACTATAAACCTATTAGGCAAATCCTATTTTATTCCTCACTGAAGGCAAAGATGGGGTTATTCTCCTATTTGGCAGATTGCAGCGAGTAAAAATTAAGAAGTTTTATGGAGTAATATGGTGTTTTTCTATTTATTAACTGCATCCTTAAAATACTTACCCGATTTAAATCTCACCACCCTGCGGGCAGTTATCTCTACTTCCTTTCCTGTCTTTGGATTTCTTCCCATTCTTGTTCTTTTATTTCTTACAGAGAAAGACCCGAATCGCCTGAGTATTATGGTTTCCCCATTGGCGAGCTTCTCTTTGATTTTTTTAATTATTAATTCTACAGCCTCTTCTGCCTTGGGTTTTTGTAAATTCATCTCTTCCATAACCTTATTTACCATATCCAGCTTTGTCATACCAAATCTCCTTTCATAAGTGAAATTTAAAAGATTATCCATTTTTATCATAGGTTAAAGAATAAATCAATTTTTTTAAACTCATATTTTCTTACACTGTCCTTTTTTATCTGTTTCAAACCGTTCGGGGGCAATCTATTACCAATTAGGAAATCACGAACTGGCAATCTTCTACTATAAAAAAGCTGCTGCCCTTGGTTCTAAAGAGGCACAGAATATACTCACAAAACAGGCCCGTTAATTTGCTGTACTTGGTTTTCAAAAAATAATAAACATGAAGGACGGAATTGTGAAATGGGAGAAGAAAGGATGGATGACAGAAAGAAAATAATGGACAATTTTATTTATTCTTTCTGTTCAATATAGAACCGCAAAAGCGGGAACCCCGTTTCTTTGAATATTGAATCCCCGCTTATTCGGAGAATGGTGTTTATGTTTATATGGACTGCAAATAATTGATTGATTAATGGGAAGATTTCGCTTCTGTTTTATCGGGAATGAGTTGAAGTCCCTGCGTTTTCATCAGCATTACATCAATCATGAAGAAAAAGGCACCACAGATTACAATTGCAATTAAAAAAGAAACAACCGTTTTCATATTTTCCTCCTCTTTTCTTGTTAATATTAGTGATGGGCGGCTACCCCATGTGAATATATTACCAACCACCAGAAATATATAAGAACTAAAATTGATACCCCTATAAAAAGAAACGACCCGGCTTTTTCCTTCATGATCTTACCTCCTCCCTGTCAAATATTAATAATATTGTAGGATTTTTTATCACAGCTATATGTTTTTGTCAACAAAAAAAACAGATATGTGGCAGTATGAAATTATCTTCTTGTGAATGTCCAGTCCGATGTAGTATGCTCTTTCCATAGAAGCCTCTTTTTTTGGTGTTTAAATTCTGGGCGAGACTATCTCGCCCCAGTTGCTTTATAGCACTTTTACCACCAGGAGGCTTTCTCTTGCAAGCTACTTATACATCAACAGATACCATTTTGGCAATACTGCTTATCAAAAATAACGGTTGCTGTCCCCATTTCCCCCTTTTTAAGATAGGCATGACAACGGATGTAAAAATAATTCCCACTGGAATCGGCAGAGAATAAATTTTTTATTTACAAATAATTTGCTTCCACATATAATGAACGCATGTTCATGTGAACATTAGTTCACTACACCATACTTTTATGAACAGACGAACCGCTGAAGAATCAAAGGAGAGTATCATCGAGGCTGCTGTTAAGGTCTTCTCAGAAAAGGGATATTCACAGACAACTATCAGAGAGGTTGCACGGGAGGCAGGGATAAGCGTGGGAGGAGTTTATATTTACTTTAAAAATAAGGAAGGCCTCTATGCAACACTCCTTAAATATCTGCTAAAAGATTTTACAGACAGGACAAAGGAGACTATTAAAGACATGAGTGACCCTGCCGATGCCCTGTATGCCTTTATCGCCATGAATCTGAAATACGCAAGAAGATACAAGGGGATTATTATTACCGAGGGGAGGGACCGGGGCTTTAAATCCTGTCTCGATGTAAAAAAGAGGTTTTTCAAAAAACAGAGGAAACTTATCGAAGATATTATAAAAACAGGTATGACTTCAGGTAAATTTAAGGAATGCAATGTAAAGACGGCTGCCATGGTAATTATCGGCATATTAAGGGGTTTTGTCTTCTCCCTTTTAATAGATTCCACTGCCCTTTATTCATCCGGAGATTGCAGTAACATTATTCTGAATGGGCTGTTGCGGAGAAAGGAGTAATATAAATGAAAAAGAGATTCCTATTATCTTTAAGTTACTGCTTACTGTTTACTGCCTGCTGTTTACTGTCTGCTGCCGGCTGCGAAAAAAAGAAGGAAACGAAACAGGTTAAGGAGAAGGTTATCAATGTTCAAGTCCAGCCTGTAAAGAAGAAGTCGCTCAGACCCTTTATCAGCGCCATCGGGACATTGAATCCTTATGAGGAGGTTGCGGTCAGCACGGAAATAGACGGTATTCTTAAAGATGTGAATGCCGATGACGGGACAAAGGTATTGAAGGGAATGCTTCTGGCAGCCGTTGATGATACGGATTACAGTCTCGAAGTTGAGCGGTCTTATGCGGCTTTAAAAGAGGCGGAGGCGAATCTGTCCAATACGAAGCTTGAATATCAGCGTAAAGAGGAGCTTTATAAAAAGGGTCTTATAACAAGACAGCAGTTTGACGATGTAACGACGAAATTATCCCTCTCAGAAGCTGAATTGGAAAAGGCGAAATCCTCTCTATCCATCGCAAAACAGAGGCTCTCAAAGGTAAAAATCTACTCCCCTCTTTCAGGCATCGTTAAGGAAAAAAAGGTATCTGCAGGAAGCTATGTCAAGAGCGGCAGCCCCATTTTTTCAATCATACAGATAAATCCCCTCAAGCTTAATTTTTCTGTAGGAGAAAAAGATGTAGGAAAACTTAAATTAGGGCAGGATATTGCATTAACAGTGTATGCCCTTCCAGAGAAAGAATTTAATGGGAAATTAAATATCATATCTCCCTTTCTTGATGAAAAAACGAGGACACTTCAGGCAGAGGCAGTTATTCCCAATTCCAACAACCTTTTAAAACCAGGATTTTTTGCCAATGTAATACTTTATACCGGTTCTCCAAAAGATATAATTCTTGTGCCAGATACATCACTTATTTATGAAGGTGAAAAAACAAAGGTTTTTGTTGTAGAAAATAGAATTACAAAGGAAAGGCTTGTAAAGGTTGGACAGAAACTCAAAATACAATTGATAAACAACGGGCAACAACCTGCAGTTCAGGAATATGCGGAAATTATTGAAGGAATCAAAGAGGGAGAACAGGTTGTGGTGGCAGGACAGCAGAATTTATCTGATAATGTAAAGGTAAATATAGTGGAGGATTCAAGGGTTCAAACCCCTTGAATTTTATTTTAAACTATGTGGCTTGCCGATACATCAATAAGACGCCCTGTTTTTGCGACAATGGCCATTCTATGCCTTGTTGTTCTTGGCATTGTAAGCTATCCCCGCATAGGCGTTGACCTCTTCCCCAAAGTAGACTTTCCGGTAGTCAACATTACAACCTTTCTTAGAGGGGCAAACTCAGAAATAATAGATATTGATGTAACAGATAAAATTGAGGAGGCGGTTAATACTATTAATGGGGTAAAAACTATTACCTCTACCAGCACAGAGGGTGTTTCAAGGGTCATTGTGGAGTTTATACTGGAAAAAGATATAGACCTTGCAGTTCAGGATGTAAAAGAAAAAATTTCCATTATACGGGGTAAACTTCCTAAAGACATTGATGAGCCAATTATAGAAAAGGTTGACCCGGATGCAGTACCTATTATCTGGTTGGCGTTGACAGGGAAAAAATCCATCAGAGACCTTTCTACTTATGCAGATGAGGTATTAAAAGAACAGCTTCAGAGGATAGAGGGAGTTGGTGCAATAAGGACAGGGGGTATAAGACTCAGACAGGTAAGAGTATGGCTCGATGCTGATAAACTTTCTGCTTACGGAATAACTGCCTATGATGTGGTAAGAGCCCTGCAGAGAGAGAATATAGAACTTCCTGGTGGAAGGATTGAGGGGAATACAAAGGAATATTCTATAAAGATAAAAGGTGAGTTTAGAAGGGTAGAGGAATTCAATGAGCTTATTATAGGATATTACAGTGGGGCAACTGTTAGACTTAAGGATATAGGACGTGTTGAGGATGGAATGGAGGAGAGGAGGTCAATAACGAGATTTAACAGAATGTCTTCTATTGGCCTAGGCATACAAAAACAATCCGGTACCAATACAGTTGAAGTTATAGATAGAATAAAAAGGGAACTTGTAAATATAAGAAAAGCCTTACCTCCCGATATGGATATCAAAATAAGTTTTGACCAGTCTACCTTTATAAAACGTTCCATAAATGAAGTTCAGCATCATCTTATTTATGGCGGTATCTTTGCTACCTTGTCAGTACTGCTATTTTTGAGGAGTTTAAGAATCACACTGATAAGTGCCCTTGCAATTCCTGTATCGGTAATTTCAACATTTACAATAATGAATGCCTTTGGTTTTACATTCAACAACATGAGTATGCTTGCCCTATCGCTTTCAATTGGTATCCTTATTGACGATGCCATTATTGTAATAGAAAATATCCACCGTCATATAGAGGAGGGTATGGAACCAAAAATGGCTGCGTCCTTTGCAACATCAGAGATAGGTCTTGCGGTTATGGCAACGACTATTTCCATAGTTGCGATATTTCTTCCCGTAGCATTCATGAAAGGGATTATCGGAAGATTCTTCATGCAGTTTGCCCTTACCGTTGTATTTGCAGTTATGGTGTCATTATTTGTCTCTTTTACACTCACCCCAATGATGGCATCAAGATATTTAAAAACAGTCAAACATAAAAGTCACTGGCTTGATAGTATATACAAAAAGTTTGAAGACCTTTATAAAATATTATTAAAGATAGCACTCAATCATAGGGTAATTGTATTAATCTCAGCAACAGCAATTTTCATCTTTAGTCTTTATATTACAAAGTTTATAGGAAAGGAATTTCTCCCGCCTGAAGACCAGTCAAGGTTTATCGCGAGACTGCAGGCACCGGTTCATTATTCGGTTGATGAAATTGATAGACTATTTAAAAAGGCAGAGGAAATCATTATCTCCACTCCTGAGGTAAATACTGTTTTTTATTCACAGGGGTCAGGGGGGGAAACAAATAAGGGGGTTATATTTATCGGGCTTAAGCCAAGGGTAGAAAGGAAGAGGAGTCAGGATGAGATAATGGTGGAGGTAAGGAAGAAGTTCAGAGATATCCCGGGACTTAAAGGAAGTGCTGAACAAGTGAGTCTGACTGGTGGGGGGCAGAGGATGGTTCCCATACAATATCATATAATGGGAAGAGACCTATCAATCCTTGAGAAATATGCCAGAGAAGTTGCGAATAAATTTTCAGTATTGCCTGGTATTGTTGATGTAGATACATCGCTTGAAACAGGAAAACCCGAGATAAGGGTATTTATAAATAGGGATAAGGCTGCAGACCTTGGTGTGGATATTCAGAGTATTGCTGAGACCATAAGTATTCTGTTTGGAGGCGAGCTGGATGTAACAAAGTTCAAGGATGAAACAAGGGGGAGAAGATACGATGTCAGGGTTAGGCTCAATCCTGAATACAGGGTAAATCCCGATGATATAAAAAAAATATATGTAAGGTCAAAGAATGGAATGCTTGTTGAGTTATCCAACATAGTTAATACTCAGGAGGGAGGGGGACCGGGTATAATAAACAGGGTTGACAGGCAGAGGGCTATAACACTCTTTGCAAATCTTGAAGGAAAGCCGCTTGGTAAGGCAAAAGAGGAACTTGATGATATATCCGCAAAGATACTTCCATCTGATTATTCCGGAAGATATAAGGGGATGGCAGAGATGATGGGTGAATCCTTTTACTATCTTATGTTTGCACTCATGCTTGGTGTAGTCCTTGCGTATATGGTACTTGCGTCTCAATTTGAAAGTCTTATCCATCCTTTTACAGTCTTACTTTCAATGCCATTTTCCTTTATAGGTGCCTTTGGCGCCCTTTTAATAACAGGTAATACCCTCAATATCTTCAGTTTTATAGGACTTGTCCTTCTGATGGGGCTTGTAAAGAAGAATGCAATACTCCTCGTTGATTATACAAATACCTTGAGGAATAGAGGGATAGAGAGGAGAGAGGCAATACTCCAGGCAGGACCTGTAAGACTCAGACCCATATTGATGACCACATTCGCAATGGTATTTGGTATGATGCCAATTGCTGTCGGGTTTGGAGAAGGTTCAGAGACCCGCACACCAATGGCAATTGCAACTATTGGTGGACTTCTCACATCACTTTTTCTAACCCTCATTGTCATACCTGTAGCGTATGATTTGTTTGATGA
>MHDI01000045.1 GCA_001804915.1 Nitrospinae bacterium RIFCSPHIGHO2_02_FULL_39_82
TACAATATTATTAATGAAACTATCTTCCCTATTACAAGCCCAACCCCTGATGCGATACTTCCTATAATTGCCACCTCTATACCGCTTTTTACCCAACTCCCCTTTGTTACAGTTGTTTTTCCTGCACCAACACAGAATAAAAATATGAGAGATGTTACAATGGCAACCTTTAAGGCTGTCATCGGATTATCCATAAGCATATATGGTATTAGAGGCGGGAGCGAGCCTATGGCAAAGGAAACGCCCATAATTGCACCAACCTTTAACGGGTCGTCAAAGGTCTCCTCCAGTATTCCAAGCTCTTCTCTCATCATGAATCTTACCCATAATTTTTTGTCCGAGGTTACCCTCTTTACTATCATCTCCACTTCGTCAGCTTTAAATCCGAGGTCGGTATATATCTCTCTTATTTCTTCCTTCTCCTTTTCCGGCATCTCATCAATCTCTCTTGTCTCTCTTTTAATCTCATTATCAAAGAATTCCCTCTGGGACTTTGTTGAGAGATATGCACCAAAGAACATTGAGATTGTACCTGCCACCATCTCTGCCAAGCCTGCAAGGAGAACAGCCTTTATATTTGCCATAGATACTGTAACCCCTGCAATGAAACCTATGGCAGTAACAAGCCCATCGTTCACCCCGAAGATGACCTCTCTTATCATTCTCCCCTTTGGGGTATGCCAATTTTCATCATGAAATTTTTTAAGATAGTCCATAATTTAGTTCACCAAGTCACCAGACACCAAATGGTGACCTTCTAAATCGTGATATAATTATAACATGAGTCTAAAATCAGAGGAAATATCAGAAATACTCTCTGAGATTAAAGCCTCTCTCCAATATGGAAGAATTCAGGATATATATCAGCCTTCAGAATACTCTCTGACATTAGAGATAAGGGCGGGGAATAAAAATCATCTTCTGTATTTTTCGGCTGAACCTCACCTTTCAAGAATCCACCTCATCAGTGAGAAGTATCCAAATCCATCCACTCCATACCCATTTTGTATGTTCCTTCGGAAACATTTAAAGAGTGCAAGGATTGAGGAAATTTTACAATTGCATGATAGGAGGGCTGTTATAATCAGGTTGGCAAAAAATATCGGAATTGGTGAGTATATCAAATACAATCTTATTGCGGAATTGGATGGAAGGAAGGGGAATATAATTTTAGCAAATGGTGATATGAAAATCCTCACTACTGCCCTCAAGAGAGAGGGAGAAAATATGGATTTGGTCACAGATAGTTATTATGAATTAATAAATCATATCCTTCCCGCTCATTCTACAGACCAATTATCTCATAATAATATCTCTTTTAATATGAAAGTAGCTGAAAGATACGGGACAATTGAAAGGGATATTAAGATAGAAAAGATTAAAAAAGAAACGGCCCAAAAGATTAAAAAACTTGAGAAAAAAGTGGTAGGTTTAAAATCCGATTTAGTCAAGCTTGAAAGATATAAAGAGGACAATATAAAAGGTGAACTTTTGAAGGTGAATTTCAGGAGTCTAAAGAGGGGGATGCAGATAATTACTGTAAAAAACTATTATCATCAACACGGAGATTCCCTCTTAAAAATAGAGTTAGACCCGTCCTTATCTCCTTCAGAGAATATAGAGAGATATTTCAGGAGGTATAAAAAATATGAGAGGGGGAAAAATGAAATATTAAAACAGATAAATTTGACAAAAGAGAAAATAGATAACTTAATGAAAAAGATGGAGAATAAAAATTTTTTAGAGGAACATATATCTGCTTTATCGGTATCTTTCGTATCCAAGAAGAATGAGGGAAGGTCTTCCCCGAGAACTTTTAGATCAAGTGATGGCTTGACAATATTTGTTGGTAAAAATAACAGACAGAATGATGAATTGACATTCAGGATTGCAAAAGGTAATGATATGTGGTTACATGTTAGAGATTTTCCTGGTTCCCATGTTGTGATACAGATGGGAGGCAGGAAAGATATACCAAGAGAATCTTTGCTGGATGCTGCTGCTCTGGCAGTTTATTTTAGCAAACTTAAATCCGCTGGAAAGGGAAATGTGATATATACCCTGAGAAAATATGTAAGAAAGCCAAAGGGTGCAGAGGCTGGAAAGGTTTTATGCTCGCAGGATAAAAATCTATTTATTAAATTAGACAAAAAGAGGATAGAGAGGCTTTTTTCGTAAAAATAATGACAAAAGAGACAGCCCTCTATAAACAAAAGATGGAGAGAAATTTAAAGGGGAATGAACAAAAAAAGACAGAAGAGGAACTCTATCTGGCAGCAAAGGTGTTTGAAAATGCTATGGATGAGATAGTAATTACCGATAGCAAGGCTGTCATCCAAAAGGTGAATCGTGCATTTACCGAGATTACTGGCTATAGTGAAGAGGAGGTCATAGGTAAAAACACGCGAATACTAAAGTCCGGAAAACAGGATACTGAATTCTATACTAAAATGTGGGATTCTATAATTACAAGTGGTAAGTGGGAAGGCAATCTCTGGAATAGAAAAAAGGATGGCAGTATCTATCCTGAATGGAAGATTATTATTGCTGTAAAGGATGAAAATAATAAAACCACTCATTATATCTCAATGGCAAGAGACATGAGCGAGCGGGTTAAATATGAAGAACAAATAAAATATCAGGCTTATCATGATATATTGACAGGACTACCAAATAGGCTCCTTTTCTATGACCGCCTTTCAATAGCCCTCGCCAATGCACAACGAGGCAAACAAAGAATTGCCGTTATATTTTTAGATATAGATGGTTTCAAATCTGTTAACGATAACTTTGGTCATAATGTGGGAGATATTTTGCTGCAGTCCATAACAAAAAGGTTGATGAAAGGTATCCGGAAGGGTGATACCATCGGGCGATTGGGAGGTGATGAATTTATCTTCATTCTCCCTCAAATTACCGTGAAAGAGGTGATAAATATGATTGCCCTTAGATTACTTAATATATTGAAAGAGCCATTTTTGATTAATGAATATACCTTCCAGATTACTGGCAGTATGGGTATCAGCCACTATCCTGATGATGGTGATGATATAGAGACTTTGCTAAAAAAGGCAGATATGGCAATGTATCAAGCCAAAGAAAAGGGTAAAAACAACTACCAGTTTTACTCTGAACAGGCTACGGATTAATAAATTTCCGAATAAATGTTCTGCAAAAACCTTTTTTTTGAACGACTTCTTAACTTTTCTTTTGTTCCATAGTGTAATACTTTAAATAAAATAGAGCAAAAGAAAAATTAATGGAAGTGAGAAAGAAGGGTTTTTGCAGTATTAAATAACTTACTTGCTGCGGCTGGTTATGACCGGATGGCCTTTTTCCCAATATCCCGCCTGTAATATACCCCTTTCCACGAAATCAGATTTACCCCTTTGTATGCCTTATCTATTGCATCTTTAATATCCTTACCGAGAGATGTAACACCGAGCACCCTCCCGCCGTTTGTAGAAATCTTGTCATCATTTTTGATTGTGCCAGCATGAAATACCATGAGGTTCTCCAATTTTTTTATATCCTCCAGTCCCTTTATCTCTATACCTTTTTCATAGGTATCAGGATACCCTCTCATTGCCATGACTACACAGACAGATGCTTCATCATACCACTGAATCTCCATTTCATTCAATTTACCATCTACCACTGCAATCATTACAGGAACGATATCGCTCTTCATTCTTGCAAGGACAGGCTGTGTCTCCGGGTCGCCAAATCTGCAATTAAATTCCAGGACAAATGGCTTACCACCTACAATCATCAGACCGCCGTATAAGATGCCCTTATAGTGTCTCCCCTCATTTTTCATCCCGGCGATTAAGGGTTTCATAATTGTGTCAATAATCTCCCTGTCAAGTTTTTGAGTAATAATTGGGGCAGGAGAATAGGCACCCATACCGCCTGTGTTTGGTCCTCTGTCTCCATCATAAATCTGTTTATGGTCCTGGGCAGAAGTTAAAGGGAGGACATTTTCCCCGTCACAGAATGCCATATAAGATACCTCTTCACCTTTTAGAAATTCCTCTATAACAATCTTTTTACCCGCACTACCAAATCTTTTTTCTACCATTATGGCATTAATTGCCTCTATTGTCTCCCGGGCTGTATTACAGATTATGACTCCCTTTCCTGCCGCAAGGCCATCGGCTTTTATTACAAGAGGGAGTGCGGTTTTACGGATGTAATTTCTTGCCTCTTTAGGAGAATCAAAGCTTTCATATTTTGCAGTTGGGATTCCATATTTTTGCATCATATATTTTGCAAATACTTTACTCCCCTCAATTTCAGCAGCCTCTTTACGAGGACCAAAGATGCGCAGCCCCCTTTTCTCAAATTCATCCACGATTCCAGATGTCAGGGGGAGTTCAGGTCCGACTACTGCGAGGTCAATGGAGTTTTTTATTGCAAAATCAGCAAAACCTGTTATGTCGGTCAATTCAATGTCAACATTCTCTGCAATATCGGATGTCCCTGCATTGCCGGGTGCACAATATATCTTCCTGATGAGAGGGCTCTGTCCTATCTTCCAGACGAGGGCATGTTCCCTTCCACCGTTACCTATTACCAGTATATTCATAAGGTTTTAATCTATTCCTTTAAATCTCCTCATCTTTATGTTGAGGAGAAGTCCTATAGCCATAAAATTGGTCATCAGTGATGAACCACCATAACTCATAAAAGGGAGAGGTATTCCTACAACCGGGAATATGCCTGTGGTCATACCGATGTTGAATATTATATGGAATGTAAGCATTGAAACCACCCCTATTGCCATAAGGGCACCCGACCTATCTCTTGCATGATATATCACATCTATTCCCTTAATTAAAATGACCAGATATGCAAATATCAGCAGAGTAGCGCCAATGAATCCCATTTCCTCAGCAAAAACCGAGAATATGAAGTCTGTATGCTTTTCCGGGAGGAAATTTAATTGACTCTGTGTTCCACTCATAAATCCTTTGCCTGCATAGCCGCCTGACCCTATGGCAATTTTGGATTGTATTATGTGATATCCACTGCCGAGGGGGTCTGTCTGGGGATTCATAAGCGTCAGTATGCGGTTCCTCTGATAGTTCTTCATGAAATGCCATAAAAGGGGAAGTGATAAAACAAAGGAACCGATTAAAATGGAAAATGATTTTGGATTTATTTTCATAAAAAAAGACATGGAGACAAATATAAAAAATAATATTACAGCAGTTCCCAAATCGGGTTGTTTTGCTATTAGAATGACCGGAATCAGGACTATTATGAATGGGACAGCTAAATTTCTGATTTGATAAGCCCCCCTTATATTTCTGTCATCAAAATACCTTGCCAGTGTTATTATTAAAATAATCTTGGCTATCTCTGAGGGCTGGAATGTTAATTGACCTATTGACAGCCATCTTCTGGCACCTGAAATACTCTTTCCCGTCAGTGCAATTATTATAAATATTATTATGATGGCAATATAAAATATATAGGTAAATCTTTCCAGCAAATGGTAGTCAACGAGAAGTATCAGCGTCATTCCAATTAGTCCGAGTAAAATCCAGTATATCTGTTTTATAAATGTTCTGTTTGGTTCGCCATTCCCTGCACCCCCCGTACTGTATATTGCTGCAACCCCTATTACAGATATGACAATTGTAAGCCCGAATAAAATCCAGTCAAAGTTTGAAATGAGGCGGGAGCTGAAAATATTTTTGTTATTCATTCTTAAAAATTATTGTGTTAAAAGATATTTTTTTATAAGCCTTCCGGCTATAGGTGCAGCAGCAGACCCTCCATGTCCCCCGTGTTCAACTAAAACTGCTACAGCAATTGTTGGATTTTCATAAGGGGCAAAGGCTACAAACCATGCATGGTCTCTAAACTCGTATGGTAAGTCCTCGTCAGCTTTATCCTCTGACTCTTTCATTTTTATTACCTGGGCAGTCCCTGTCTTTCCTGCTACCACTATGCCTGATATAGTGGCTGCCCTTCCAGTTCCTCTTGCATCACTAACTACTCCCCGAAGAGAGTCCCTTATTATATCAAGAGTTTTCTGAGCTGCTGCCAGTTTTCCTTTTATCTCAGGTTTTACCTCATTGACTCCACTCTCTGTCTCTATTTTATACACTATCCTTGGTTTAAATATAGTCCCTCCATTTGCAACTGCTGAAATCATATTTGCCAGTTGAATAGGAGTAACAAGATTAAAACTCTGACCAATAGATACAGATAAAGTTTCACCAGCTACCCACGGCTCACCCTTTGCCCTTTCTTTCCAGTCTGATGTGGGTATCAAGCCTGCTTTTTCCCCCTCTAAATCTATATCAGTAGAATTCCCCAGTCCAGAACTATAGGCATATTGAGATAATCTATCCACCCCTAATCTAAAGCCAACTGTATAAAAAAACACATCGCAGGATTGTATGAGTGCATTTTGTAAATCCATTTTTCCGTGTCCACTTTTTTTCCAGCAGCGGTAGGTTTTCTTTCCTAATTTAAAAAAGCCGGGACAATTGATTATCGTGGCAGGTGTGATAACCCCCTCTTCAAGCCCTGCTGTAGCAGTTATTATTTTAAATACAGAACCCGGAGGATATTGTCCCTGAATTGCCCTGTTCTGTAAAGGTTTATAATTATCTGCAGTAAGATTTGACCAATATTCCTTTGATACTCCCCCTGCAAAGAAATTTGGATTGAAAGACGGTTTGCTGACCATTGCAAGGATGCTTCCATCTCTCGGGTCTATTGCTACAAGGGCTCCATTTTTCCCCTCAAAGAGTCCTTCTGCCTCTTTTTGTAATTCAATATCAATTGTAAGGTAAAGATTATAACCGAAGTCAGGTTTGACCTCTCTTAATACCTTTAGCTCCCTGCCTGTTGCATCCACCTCTATATACTTGCTTCCCCTTTTACCTTTCAGCGTAGATTCGTATCTCTTTTCAATTCCATATTGCCCTATCAAATCACCGAGACGATAGTCTGAATTTCTCAGATTATCTAATTGCGGTTTTGTTATTTCACCGACATATCCAAAGATATGTGAAGCAGCCTCTTCATGTACATAATTTCTGGCAGGTTCTATATCAAGAAAAACTCCGGGGAGGTCTATGCGGTGTTCCTCTATAAATGCTACCTCCTCCCGGCTTAAATTCCTTTTAAGAGTTACTGGTTGAAACAGGGCATGACTATTTTTAATTTCCATTTTAATCCTGTCCATATCAATCTTAAACCTTGAGGCAATTATGGATAGTATCCTCTCCGGTTCTTTTACATCCTCAGGTGTCAATAAGAGGTTAAAAGAAGG
>MHDI01000046.1 GCA_001804915.1 Nitrospinae bacterium RIFCSPHIGHO2_02_FULL_39_82
TGGGGTCTTTCAATGAGTCCTGTCCATGAACTCCTGATAGAAAAATCTGTCATCGGCTGGAAGGAGTTTGAGTTAGAGGTGATGAGGGATTTAAAGGATAATGTGGTCATAATATGCTCTATTGAAAATTTTGACCCGATGGGTGTCCATACCGGGGACAGCATAACAGTAGCACCTGCCCAGACCCTGACTGACAAAGAGTATCAGGTAATGAGGGATGCTTCTATAAAGATTATAAGAGAGATTGGTGTAGAGACAGGAGGCTCAAATATTCAGTTTGCAGTTAATCCAGAAAATGGGAAGATGGTTGTAATAGAAATGAATCCGAGGGTATCAAGGAGTTCTGCACTTGTATCAAAGGCAACAGGCTTCCCAATAGCAAAGATAGCTGCAAAATTGGCAGTAGGTTACACACTTGATGAAATACCAAATGACATTACAAAAGAGACCCCAGCCTCTTTTGAGCCAACAATAGATTATTGTGTTGTGAAGTTTCCAAGATTCGCCTTTGAAAAGTTTCCTGAGGCAGACCAGACCCTTACCACACAAATGAAATCTGTGGGGGAGGCAATGGCAATCGGAAGGACATTTAAAGAGGCTCTGCAGAAGGCAATAGTTTCTATGGAGATTGATAGGTATGGACTGGAAGAAGTCGGGAGTCAGGAGTCAGGAGTCGGGAGTATAGAAGAAATTAAAAAGAAATTAAGGGTGCCAAATTGGGAGAGGGTATGGTATATAGCAGAGGCTATGAGGAGCGGAATGGGCTTGGATGAGATTTATGAGCTTACAAATATTGACAGATGGTTCCTGCATAATATGAAGGAGATAGTGGAGTTTGAGACACAGATTACACAGATTAAAGAAACACAGATTACACAGATTTTGCAGAAAGCAAAAGAATTAGGGTTTTCTGATAGAAGGCTTGCCGAATTGTTGAATACAAAGGAAACAGAAATACGGAACTTAAGAAAGGATGCCGGGATTAATGCAGTATTTAAAAGGGTTGACACATGTGCTGCTGAATTTGTAGCACATACACCATATCTATACTCCACCTATGAAAAAGAATGTGAGGCAGAACCGACAAAGAGAAAAAAGATAATGATTCTCGGAGGCGGACCTAACAGGATAGGGCAGGGGATTGAGTTTGATTATTGCTGTGTACATGGTATTTTTGCACTGAAAGATGATGGCTTTGAGACAATAATGGTAAATTGCAATCCAGAGACTGTCAGCACAGATTATGATACTTCTGACAGGCTCTATTTTGAACCCCTGACATTTGAAAATGTGATGAACATTGTGGATGTTGAGAAACCTGATGGGGTAATTGTCCAGTTTGGTGGGCAGACACCTCTTAAATTAGCCATCCCGCTTGAAAAGGCAGGCGTAAAGATAATAGGCACATCTCCCGATAACATAGACAGGGCAGAGGACAGGGAGAGATTTAAGGAATTACTCCATAAACTAAAGTTGAGACAGCCGGAAAATGGCACAGCTACTTCTCAGAAAGAGGCTTTAGAAATTGCAAAGAGGATAGGCTATCCTGTTATATTGAGACCTTCCTATGTACTCGGTGGAAGGGCAATGGAGATTGTGTATGATGACAAAGCCTTAATCCATTACATGACCCATGCAGTTCAGTCATCACCTGAATATCCTGTCCTTGTTGACAGGTTTTTGGAGGATGCAATAGAGATTGATGTGGATGCTGTTTCAGATGGGAATCTGGTTGTAATCGGTGGAATTATGGAACATATAGAGGAGGCTGGTATTCATTCAGGTGACAGCGCATGTTCTCTTCCACCTTATTCTCTTTCAAAGGAATTGATAGAAGAAATAAAGAGACAGACAAGGGCGCTGGCGAAAGAATTGGATGTGGTGGGTCTGATAAATATTCAGTATGCAGTTAAGAATGGTAACATTTATGTTTTGGAAGTGAATCCAAGGGCATCAAGGACAATACCATTTGTAAGCAAGGCTATCGGAGTTCCGCTGGCAAAACTGGCTGCACGGGTGATGGCAGGGAAGAGTCTTGGCGAGCTTGGATTTATCAGAGAAAAAGAGGTAGGATATATCTCAGTGAAGGAGGCAGTATTCCCATTCATAAAATTTCCTGGTGTTGATACAATACTTGGTCCTGAGATGAAATCTACCGGTGAGGTGATGGGTATAGGCGAATCATTTGGCATTGCCTTTGCCAAGTCTCAATTGGGTGCAGGAGTTTTGCTTCCGCAAAATGGCAAGGTATTTATAAGTGTGGCAGATAAAGATAAACCTGCTGTAATAAAGATTGCAAAACAGTTTAGAGAGATGGGATTCAATATAGCAGCTACTTCCGGCACTGCAGGAGCCCTTGAGAAATCAGGTATTCCTGTAGAAAGGGTATTTAAGGTTAAGGAGGGGAGACCTAATATTGTAGATTACATGAAAAATGAGGAAATCAGCCTTGTCATAAATACTTCTTTTGGGAAGGCATCGGCACTTGATTCATATTCAATCAGAAGAACAGCGCTGACACATAATATTCCCTATTGCACTACTATTCCGGGTGCATTTGCTGCCGCCAGTGCCATAAAGTCTTTTCAAAAAAGCGGACTTGATGTTAAATCACTACAGGAGTATTATAAATAATTAATTGATACTGAAAAATGACTTTTTTGAACGACTTTTTATTTTTTCTTTTGTTCCATAATGTAATAATTTCAATAAAATAGGGCAAAAGGAAAAATAACGGAAGTGAAAAAAAGGTCATTTTTCAGTGTGAACTAATTAACTTAATTCCCATGTCTATTAAAGTCCTTTTTGCAGATGACAGTGTTACAGTTCAAAAGGTAGCGGAACTTGCCTTTGAGGGCGAAGATATTACGCTGATTTCTGTTTACAGCGGGGATAAGGCAATTGAAAAATTAAAGGAGTCAAAGCCTGATGTTGTTATTGCCGATATATCAATGCCCGGTATGAATGGTTTTGACCTTTGTGAATGGATAAAAAAGAATGAAAACTATAGAGATATACCTGTCTTATTACTCCGAAGCGAGTTTGATGAATTTGACCTGCATCTGATTGGCAAGGTTGGTGCTGATGATTGCATTACGAAGCCTTTTAAATCAGACGAACTTATAAAAAAGGTAAAAGATATTGCAGGCAGAAAAAGTGCAATAGAGACTGTTATGGATTTTGCAGAAGAAAATATAGGGCATCAGATTAATTTGGTGGAGGATATTGAAGAGGAAAAGGCGGAGGAAAATACTGAGACATCGAATTTAAAGCTTGATGATGAAATTATAGGTGAGGAGATTATAAGTGAAGAATCGCTATCTCTTGTTGAGATTGTATCTCCTGAAACCAAAATGGAGGAAGAAAAAATAGATACATATGGATTGTTGGATGGTGAAAACATAGAAAAGGTAAAAGCTGAAATAGAGAAATTTGAAGAGGATGAGAATATCTTAGAAAAGGGCAGGGGAGGAGAGATTGCTGAAGCCTACAGGGATATAAAAAATCTTATATCAAAGTTAGAACAGAAATCAATTACAGAAGAGAAAATAAAAGGTATTGTTATTAAAGCTGTAGAGGATGCCTTTGAAAGGAAATTTGGTGATTTCTTTGAAAAGGGTTTAAAAAATTATACAGAAAAGCTAATAAGTGATACAACTGAAAAATTGGTCCAATCTTTAACTCCGCAGTTACTGAAAACAACGGAAAATATTGTCTATGAGATTATCGCTACCATTGCAGAATCTTTTAGAAAAAAAGAGAATGAAAAGATGAAGAGTGGTGAGATAAGTTAGCCTTCAGTTATGACCAGCCTTGAAAAGGTTTTTGACCCAAAAAAAATAGAGGATAAATGGTATAAGTTCTGGATGGATAAGGGCTATTTCCATGCCGATGAAAGTGTGGATAAAATACCCTTCTGTATTGTAATTCCCCCGCCGAATGTAACAGGCGCACTTCATATCGGACACGCCCTCAATAATACCCTTCAGGATATCCTCATCCGCTGGAAAAGGATGCAGGGTTTTAATGCCCTCTGGATGCCCGGGACTGACCATGCAGGGATAGCTACCCAGAATGTTGTGGAGAGACAACTCTTAGCAGAGGGGGTAGATAGACATAAACTTGGCAGAGAAAGGTTTGTTGAGAGGGTCTGGAAATGGAAGGAGAAATCGGGTGGGGAGATAATAAGACAGTTAAAGAGGCTGGGGGCGTCCTGCGACTGGCAGAGGGAAAGATTTACAATGGATGAAGGACTCTCTTTGGCAGTAAGGGAGGTCTTTGTAAGATTATACGAAGACGGATTGATATACAAGGGTAACAGGCTTATCAATTGGTGTCCAAGATGCCATACCGCCCTTTCCGATTTAGAGGTAGAGCATGAAGAACAGAAAGGACATCTCTATTATATAAAGTATCCAATACTGGATGATACCGGAAATCTGACAGAAGATTTTATACTTATTGCCACTACCCGTCCTGAGACAATGCTTGGAGATACGGCAGTAGCGGTTAATCCCGATGATGATAGATATAAAAGATTCATTGGAAAAGTTGTCCTCCTGCCGATTGTCAGCAGAAAAATACCTGTGATAGCAGATAAATATGTAGATATGCAGTTTGGGACAGGGGCGTTAAAGATTACACCTGCCCATGACCCAAATGATTTTGAAATAGGAATAAGACATAATCTGCCGCAGGTAAAAGTAATTGCAGAAGATGGAACCATGAATGAGAATGCCGGAAAATACAGGGGGCTGGATAGATATAAGTGTAGAAAGGCTCTGACAGGTGATTTAGAGAAGGATGGATTTTTAATTAAGTCAGAGGATTATACTCATTCTGTGGGGAAATGCTATCGCTGTAAGACGATTGTGGAGCCAAATCTGTCAGAACAGTGGTTTGTCAGTATAAAACAGTTGGCTGAACCTGCTGCAGAGGCAGTAAGGAAAGGGAGGATAAAAATCATTCCGCAGGAGTGGGAAAACACCTATTTTGAATGGATGAATAATATAAAAGACTGGTGTATCTCAAGGCAGATATGGTGGGGTCACAGGATACCTGCCTGGACATGCGGGGACTGTGGAGAGATAATGGTTTCAAGGCTGGATGTGATAGAGTGTAAAAAATGCAGAAGCAAGAATATTGAACAGGAGAGTGATGTCCTTGATACATGGTTCAGTTCAGCCCTCTGGCCATTCTCAACTCTTGGATGGCCCCGGAAAACGAGGGAGTTGGATGTTTTTTATCCAACATCGGTTTTGGTGACAAGTTTTGATATTTTATTTTTCTGGGTAGCAAGGATGATTATGATGGGGCTTAAATTTATGGGTGATATACCGTTCAGAGAGGTATATATCCATGCCCTCGTTAGAGATGCAGAAGGGCAAAAAATGAGCAAATCAAAGGGGAATGTTATAGACCCGCTTACAATGATGGAAAAATATGGAACTGATGCCTTCAGGTTTACATTGGCAGCATTTGCGGCACAGGGCAGAGATATAAAGTTATCAGAGGAAAGGATAGAAGGTTACCGAAACTTTGCAAATAAGATTTGGAATGCCTTCAGATTTGCAATGATGAATTTAGCTGATTTTAAAGACACAATTTCTACTGCTGATTTGATACACCTGAATCTTCAGTTATCAGACAGGTGGATTCTGAGCAGACTGCAGAATGCAATAAGCGATACCAGAAAAGGGCTTGAGGACTATAAGTTTAATGATGCCGCTGGTGCTATTTATCAATTCTTCTGGCGTGAACTCTGTGATTGGTATATAGAGATGATAAAAGCAAGGCTTGGGGCATCCAGAGAAGAGAGAAAGACCGCACAGGCTGTCTTGTTATATGTCATGGAGAATAGCTTGAGACTGCTTCATCCATTTATGCCTTTTATTACAGAAGAATTGTGGCAGCAGTTACCCCTGCTTGAATCCAGTAGAGGGGAAGGCATCATGGTCGCTGAATATCCCGCATATAATAAGTCATTGGTAGATGAAGATATTGAGAGGGAAATGAATCTTATTATGGAAATATCAAGGGGAATAAGGAATATAAGGAGCGAGATGAATGTGCCTCCGGTAAAGAAAGTGAATGCAATCATAAGGACAGAAGATGAAAAAAAAATAAATACGATTCAAAAACAGAGTTCATACATTTCCGAGCTGTCAAGATTGAATACATTGAGTGTTATAAGAAATGGAAAAAAACCTAAGATGTCTGCTACTGCCATAATAGGGGATATGGAGATTTTTGTCCCCCTTGAAGGTATCATTGATATTAAGGAAGAGAGGGGAAGACTGACAAGGGAACTTGATAAAGTTAATAACGATATTGCATTTCTGAATAAGAAACTTTCAAATCGCAATTTTATGTCAAGGGCACCTGAGGATGTAGTAAAAAAGGATAGTGAAAGATACGAAACCCTGATTGCGATGGCAGAAAAAATTCAGCAGAATCTGAACAGCATACTTGAATAATTGGTTGATAAGTG
>MHDI01000047.1 GCA_001804915.1 Nitrospinae bacterium RIFCSPHIGHO2_02_FULL_39_82
TATATGCTTTGGCAGGAAATGCGGTTATTACGAGCAGTGTTTTTATCAGAAGGCAAAGGCTGTCGAAAGAAGCTCTCATATACTCGTTACAAATCATCACCTCTTTTTTGCCCATATTGCATCAGGCTGGAATGTCCTTCCGAAATTTGACGGCATAGTATTTGATGAGGCTCACCAGTTAGAGGATGTGGCAGCAGGCTATCTTGGAATAGAGGTCTCAAATTACAGGCTGAAGAGCCTCCTTGATGCTATTGCAAACCCATCTACAGGAAAAGGTCTGTTGTCAAGACTGGAATGGCTTACCCCTTATACATTTGTAGAAATAAATTCACTGGCAGGCAGTGTGAGGAGTGCAGGAGATAAGTTTTTTAGTATCTTGGCTGGAAGGTTGGAAGAACCCACAAAGAGGATAAGAGAGGAAAATTTTATACCTAATCTGCTGCATGAGCCGTTGGCAGAGCTCCGCGAAGGACTTAAATCAGTGGCGGGGATGGTAAAAAAGGAGGAGGAGGAAAAAGAGGTTCTCTCGCTAATTGAGAGGTGCGACGGTCTTTCAGGCGATATTGCCGATATTATAGGGCAGAGATTGCCTGAGTATGTTTACTGGGCTGAGATTGAAGGCAGGAGACGGAGCTTATTCGCCACGCCGATTGATATAGCACCAATATTAAGAAGCCAGATATTTGAAAATATCAGCCCTGTAATACTCACCTCTGCAACACTATCTGTCCATGGAGATTTCACCTTTTTAAAGGAGAGATTGGGGATAAACAATGGTGATGAATTAGCCCTTGATTCCCCTTTTAATTACAGAGACAATGCGATGGTCTATATATCATCAGATGTCTCTGACCCAAAGGATGCAGAGGCATTTGAAAGGGATGTGATAGATTCCATAAAGGTGATTTTAAACATTACACAGGGAAGGACATTAATCTTATTCACCAGTTATGAGATGCTGAATAAGTCATATGATGCATTGAACCGTTCAAACAGTTCAAACCGCTTAAACAGTTTAAATTTTTTAAGGCAGGGAGGGATGGACAGTTACAAGCTTGTGGAGGAGTTTAAAAAGAACAGCCATACCGTCCTTCTTGGCACTCATACATTCTGGCAAGGAGTGGATATTCCGGGGGATGCCTTGCAGTGTGTGATTATCGTGAGACTGCCATTTAAGGTTCCGGATGATCCTGTAACAGAGGCGAGGCTTGAGAGATTAAAGGAGAATGGTAAAGACCCCTTTATTTCCTATCAGATACCCAATGCCATACTTCTCTTTAAACAGGGTTTTGGGAGATTGATAAGGACACAGAGTGATAAAGGGATAGTGGTAATCCTTGACCCAAGGGTGAAGACAAGATTTTACGGGGAGAGATTCTTATCCTCCCTTCCTGACTGCCTCAGGACAGATTCTATTGAAGATGTGAAGGAGTTTTTTGATAAGATAAACCACAAAGAACAAAAATCTAATTAACCACAGATACACACGGATGGACACAGATAAACCCTGTTAGATAATAGATATTCAATGGAATTATCCCCATTCAACAGCAAATATCTAACAGGGTAAACACAGCGTGGCAAAGCCACAACCACAAACATTAAAACCACGAAGAACACGAAGAATCCTGTAACTCAAGGCTTTAGCCTTGAATCAAACCTAAAGAGGCGAAGAACTTCTTTTCAACATCCTTGTTCCATAGTTCCATGTTGGGATTCTACATTCTTTTGGTTAAAATTTAAAGTCTTTTCTTTTGTCGGATGCAGTTCATTTTCACGATTTAGCTCACCTGCCCGAGCGAAGAGAGGGTCAGGTGCAGCGATTTGTTAGGCTCTCTTCTCACAAGATATATCAACCATTTCAACTCCGTCTTCTATCCTACCTATTCTACTTGCTATCGCTGCTAAATAATTCTGATTTGAATGGTTGCATTAATTGAACTTTGATTTCAACAGCATCTCGAAACTGTGCATTAAGCACAGAATCAGGATTAAAATTTAGATTAAGGATTTCTGCCTCATATTCTTCACCAGTCAATTCACTAAGAGCTTTCGCGATAGCTTCTTCTATTTGTTTGGGTTCAACCCTCTTTAAAGGTCTGGGGAAAATTTCATCTTTCTCTTCTTTCATGTGCTATTCCTCCATAAAAGTCTTTCTAAATGCTTATAAGAAGCCTAACATTCTTTTTTATGTTTATTCAACATTATGATGGATTATAGAAATTAAAGGTGAGATAGTCAAGAAGAAAGAATCGCAAACTCCTTGAAAATGAAGAGGAAACGCAATATAATGGTTTTGTATTAATTATCTCAAAAAAATGCGTGCATAATCGGAGATAAATAATGAAGACTATTAAATTTAAAAATGATTAGACAAACATAGTATATATTAAAAAGGAGGTGTAAGTATGTGGCAATTAAAACAGCTTGAGAGACTTCATGAAGTAGAACCAGATATGGTAAATACTGCCGTTGAGGAACTTTTAGAGAAGGAGCCTGTGTTGAGAGAGAAGCTGATAATAGGCGCTTATATTGACGGGGAGATAAATTTTGGCAAGGCTGCAGAATTATTAAATCTCCATCCTGTTAAGCTCAGAGAATTATTTTTGGCGAGAGGTATACCTGTGAGGATTGGAGAAGAATCAAAGGAAGGAATAGTATCTGAGGGAACCGCTGCAAAGAGAATCAGGGAAAACTTAAAATGATTCTGATAGATAATACTATTTTATCAAATTTTGCTCTGGCAGGGGAATCGCTTCTCCTTAAAGATTATTGCAAAGGAAGAGGAGCCACAACAGGTTATGTTATTGCTGAATTTGAAAGGGGAGTAAAGGAAAGAATTTTCCTCGATATTAAACTGGATTGGTTAAAGAGATTAAATTTAGAGAATAGAAAAGAAGAATCTCTGTTTGCAACATTGATTAAAAGATTAGGAGCAGGTGAAGCATCTTGTCTCGCTATTGCTGTACATAGGAGATATGATCTCCTGACCGATGATATGGCTGTCAGAAAAATTGCTTTGCGGGAAGGAGTTAGACTCTCTGGAAGTATTGGTATTCTTTTAGAATTGATAAGGCTCAAGAGGATTAATTTGGAGATGGGAAATAAGATTCTGAAGACATTTATTGGATATGGATATTTTTCTCCAGTTAGCAGACTTGATGATTTCTTGTGATATTTATAGTAAACATCTTGAGAATTTTTATGAATAAGATGTTATCTTGTAAAAATGCCCTTCTTTCTGCAAAAAATGTAGTAGTTCTTACCGGTGCAGGCATATCTGCAGAGAGCGGTGTCCCTACTTTCAGGGGTGAGGGCGGATTATGGAGAAATTTCAGGGCAGAAGAGCTTGCAACTCCTGAGGCATTTAAAAATAACCCAAAATTAGTATGGGAGTGGTATGACTGGAGGAGGCAATTGCTCAAGCCGTTAAAGCCGAATAAAGGACATGAGGTGATTGCAAGGTTTGAAAAGAGATTTCCTGAATTTCTGCTGATTACTCAGAATGTGGATGGTCTCCATCATAAGGCAGGGAGTAAAAAAATGGTGGAGCTTCATGGAAATATCTGGAAGGTAAGATGCCTGAAAGAAGGTAAGGTAACAGATAATTTTGAAGTGCCGCTGTCCAGAATACCGCCATCCTGTGAGTGCGGAGCGATGTTGAGACCGCATATAGTGTGGTTTGGCGAATCACTCCCTTACGATGCCATCCAGGAGGCATACAGGGCAGCAAACGAATGTGATGTAATGCTGGTAGTCGGAACATCTGCCGTTGTCCAGCCTGCTGCATCCCTCCCCATTATAGCAAAGGAGCATGGCGCCTTTGTGATTGAGGTAAATGCTGAAGAGACCCCTATATCGGGTATTGTTAATGAATCACTTATAGGCAAGGCAGGAGAGATACTGCCAGAGATTGAAAGATTACTTCAAAAAACTTCTGGATTCTGTATTCTGACTCCTGTATTCTGATTCTGTATGATTCCATTAAAAGATGATAACCCTACGACAATTTTTCCCATTGTTACCATAGGGATAATTGCAGCTAATATACTTGTATTTATATATCAGTTCTCCCTAGGTCCAGGATATGAAAAATTCATATTTACCTACGGCGCCCTCCCTTATGAGATAACCCACGGTGTGGATATTGGTCCCCAGATTCAGATGCCTGTATTTTTCACAGTCTATACATCAATGTTTATGCACGGCGGTTTAATGCACATAATAGGGAATATGCTCTACCTCTGGATATTCGGAAATAATATAGAGGACTCAATGGGGCATATCAGGTTTATATTTTTTTATCTTATCTGCGGGACAGTGGCATCATTAACACATATATTCCTTACCCCAAATTCAAAGATACCAATGGTAGGTGCCAGTGGTGCAGTTTCAGGTATTCTTGGGGCTTATCTGTTATTATTTCCCCGTGCAAGGGTTTTAACTCTGGTAACTCTTGGTTTTTTTATAAGGATGGTAAAAATCCCTGCAATAGTTGTTCTGGGTTTCTGGATAGTATTTCAGTTCTTGAACAGTGCTGTCGCCTCTGGCTCTGAAGGAGGCGGGGTTGCATGGTTTGCCCATATTGGAGGTTTTTTCGCCGGACTCATTTTGATAAAATTTTTTAAAAATTAGAATGCAGTGTATAAACCGAGGTTATATTAAAATTGATTTATGATTTCAAAAAATGAGACCACGCCTGCCATGAGGCAGTATCAGACAATAAAAAAGGGTTACCCTGATTCTATACTTTTCTTTCGTATTGGCGATTTTTATGAGATGTTTTTTGAGGATGCGCTTGTAGCATCAAAGGCACTGAACATTACCCTTACATCCCGTGATAAAAACAAGGAAAATCCTGTCCCTATGTGTGGTGTCCCTCATCATGCAGTTGATATCTATATTGGTCGTCTTATAAAAAAAGGTTTTAAGGTTGCAGTATGTGAACAGATGGAGGACCCAAAGGTTGTAAAGGGATTGGTAAAGAGAGAGGTTATAAGGGTCATTACACCCGGGACGGTATTAAATCCCCATCTGCTTGGTGAGAAGGAGAATAATTTTTTCGTCAGCCTATATCCTGATAAAAATGGGTATGGACTTGCAGTAATTGATATATCCACCGGTGATTTCAGGGTGGCTGAATTCAGTTATTCGTCAGATATTCAACAGGAAAATGTTATAAAGAGGATTAAAAATGAGTTCCTTAAATTAGAGCCAAAGGAAGTCCTGATGCCGAAGAGTTTTAGTGAAGAGCGAAGGGGGTCCATTCTTGCGTCTGACATTATATTGTTTTTACGAAATAAACTGTCTGCTGCTGTCAATTATTGTGAGGACCGGGTATATGATTATGAATATACCTATAAAATGCTGCTTGACCAATTTAAGACAATATCGCTTGATGGTTTCGGTTGTCAGGATATACCACTGGCGGTATCTGCTGCTGGCGCTGCAATCTATTATTTCAGGGAAACCCAGAAGAGTCCGCTTACTCACCTTTATAGAATGTCGCTCTTAAGGTCTGATGAACACATGAATCTTGATTTCTCCACGCAGAGGAATCTTGAGTTAATAAGGAGAAACTACGATGGCTCAAGGGATGGGTCACTGCTGGGATTAATGGATTTAACGGTTACATCAATGGGGGGGAGAAAGCTTAAGGAGTGGATTTTAAAACCGCTTATAAATATAGAGAGGATTAAGAGAAGGCATGATGCTGTGGACAGTTTAAAGAATTCTCATAAGGTAAGAAAGGATATCAGGGATAATCTTAATAAGGTGCTTGACATGGAGAGGCTTACTGCACGTATTACCCTTTCTGCCACCAATGCGAGAGACCTTATTGCCCTTAAAAATTCCATTACCCCTTTGAAGAAAATAAGGGAACTTTTAGGTGAGATTCCAAAAGGTGAGATAATCAATGAGATGCTTTCAAACTGGGATGACCTCTCTGATATACGGGAACTTATAAATATTTCTATAAATGATGACCCCCCTTTATCTCTGAAGGATGGAGGTCTAATCAAGGATGGTTATAACAGAGAACTGGATGAATTTAGGGGAGTGAGGAGAAATGGCAGGGATTGGATAGTGGGGATGGAGGTTGCCGAGAGAGAGAGGACAGGTATAGCAAACCTGAAGGTAGGATATAACAAGGTGTTTGGATATTATATAGAGATAACAAAGAAGCATTTATCAAAGGTGCCTGGGAACTATATAAGAAAACAGACTGTTGCTACAGGAGAGCGATATATCTCACCTGAGCTTAAGGAATATGAGGAAAAGATATTGGGGGCAGAAGAAAAGATTAAGAATATAGAGTATAAAATTTTTGAAGAGATAAGAAAAAAGATTGCAGCGGAAGGGAAAAGGATATTAAGCATGGCAGGTATCTTATCGGAGATTGATGTATTATCCACATTTGCTGAGATTGCAAGTATATATAATTATACCTGCCCAATGGTAAACGATGGTGATGTTGTTGAAATAGCAGATGGCAGACATCCTATACTTGAGAGGATTATAGAAGGGGAGAGATTCATCCCGAATGATGCCTGTCTTGATAGCAATAATCAGATTATGATAATTACCGGTCCAAATATGGCAGGTAAATCAACATATATGAGACAGGTGGCACTGATTGTTCTTATGGCACAGGTTGGTTCTTTTGTCCCTGCAAGAGAGGCAAAGATTGGTATTGTTGACAGAATATTTACAAGGGTAGGGGCACAGGATTATCTGCAAAAGGGACATAGCACATTCATGGTTGAGATGAATGAGACTGCCAATATCCTGAATAATGCCACATCAAGAAGCCTTATCATACTTGACGAGATAGGAAGAGGGACAAGCACTTTTGATGGAATAAGTATTGCGTGGTCTGTTGTAGAATATCTCCATCATAACACAAGGGCAAAGACCCTTTTCGCTACTCACTATCATGAACTTACGGAGTTGGCTATGACCCTTGAGAGGGTAAAAAATTATAATGTTGCGGTAAGAGAGTGGAATGAGGAGATAATATTTTTAAGAAAGATTATTGAGGGTGGTGCAGATAAGAGTTATGGAATTCAGGTTGCAAGACTTGCCGGGCTGCCGGAAGAGATTATTGAAAGGGCAAAGGAGGTGCTGATGAATCTGGAGAATAAGGAATTTGATGAGGCAGGGAGACCGAGGCTGACAAAGAAATCAGATGCAGAGGGACCAACCGTTAATCAGATGCATTTATTTTGAGGGGGGATATATGAATATACTTGTTACAGGCGGCGCAGGATTTATTGGGTCCAATGTAGTGGATGGGTATATCAGAGAAGGTCATAATGTAATAGTTGTGGATAATTTGATTACTGGAAAACCTGGAAACTTAAATCCATCTGCAAAATTTTACAAAACCGATATAAGAGACAGGAAAGGATTGGAGGATATATTCAGGGGAAATAAGTTTGATTGTATTAATCATCATGCTGCCCAGATGGATGTGAGGAGGTCTGTTGATGACCCCATTTACGATGGGGATGTCAATATACTCGGTTCATTAAATCTTCTGCAATTATCAGTAAAATATGGAATCAAAAAATTTATCTTTGCCTCTACCGGTGGTGCAATTTACGGAGAGCAAAAGTATTTTCCTGCAGATGAGGGTCATCCGCTGAACCCGCTCAGCCCCTATGGTATTTCAAAACTTGCCTTAGAGAAATACCTCTATTTTTATAAGATGACATATAATCTTGATTACACCATATTGAGATATGCCAATGTATATGGACCAAGGCAGGACCCTCATGGAGAGGCAGGAGTTGTTGCTATATTTACTAAAAAGATATTAAAAGGAGAACAGCCTGTTATCAATGGTGATGGAGAACAGACCAGGGATTATGTCTTTGTAGAGGATGTGATTTATGCAAATATTCTGTCAGCAAAGAATAATCTCAATGGGACATTCAACATAGGCACCGGCATAGAGACCTCTGTCAATAAACTCTGCGATACAATACTGACGATTGCAGGTTTAAATATAAAACCAATTCATGGACCGGCAAAAATGGGGGAACAGAGGAGGAGTGTCATAAGCTCCAGCAGGATAAATTCTGAATGTAACTGGCAGCCGAGATATGCAATTGAAGAGGGGCTTGCCAAGACAGTAAAATTTTTCAGAAGGGAAGGGGTTTGATTTTCCATTAAATACAGTATATAGTTTTATTTATGACGATTAAAATTTATTCAAGAAAAATGCTGAAAAGACTGCTAACCTGTTTTTTGCTTTTTACCTTTTGTTTTTTAGTTATCAAAGACTATGCATTTGCTTCAGGTCCATTCATAGGAGATATTTCTGTAATTAAATCATCAGAAAATATTGCCTTCTCCGCCAGATTAAAGGGGGGGATTACAAAGGATATTGTAGAAATAATAAACAGCGGAGCCCCTACTACCTTTACATATTATATACAACTCGTGCGTCATCGCTCGGGGTGGTTTGATAGTGTTGAATATTCAAAGACTATTAAAAGGAGCGTTAAATATAATGTTTTGACGAAAGAATATAAATTCGGTGAAGATGTAGAGGACTCTATACCTCAGGCTAATAAGAAAAATAATGTTGAAAAGGTTACAAAGGATTTTGATGAATTGAAAAAATGGTTAGCCAATCTCGAATCCATAAGTCTTATTCCATCAAAACAAATAGCAGCTGGTGACAAATACTATATAAGCATTAAGGCAGACCTTAAGACCATAAGCCTCTGGTTTCCTTTTAATTATATATTATTTTTCGTATCATTCTGGGATATAACCACAGACTGGGAGGTATCATCTCCATTTACTGCTGATTAATTAGTTGATACTGAAAAAGTCATTTTTTACCAGAATCTAATTAAGAGACCTTATATGCCTCAGGATAATGTAAATTCATCCTCCTATTACCTTTCTGAAGAGTATCTCCGTAAAAAGAGAAGGAGAACCCGCTGGGCTGTATTCGGTCTTCTTATCCTCTTAATTGTTTTAACTGCCCTCGAAATTTATATTCAGGGGTCTCATATCTCAACCCCCATTGCCAGTAATATCGCTGTCCTCCTCATTGTTAACATCAATATCATTCTCCTGGCAATATTGATTTTGATAGTTGCAAAGAACCTGGTTAAATTATATCTGGAGAGAAAATGGAAAATCATCGGTGCAAGATTCAGGACAAAATTAGTTCTGGCATTTGTTGTTCTTACCTTTGTCCCTTCCCTTTTATTATTTCTTGTGGCAAGCGGTCTGCTTACAAACAGCATAAACAACTGGTTTAATCAGCAGATAGAAAAATCTCTGAAAGAATCATTGGATGTCGTGGAGGGATATTATAAAAGTTCAGGAAAGAATATACTCCTCTATGCAAATATGATGAGCGAACTCTTTTATGAGAAAAAGATGATGAATCGGGAAAATCTGCAGTCCCTCAGAAACACCGTTCTTAAGAAAAGGGTTGACTACAAAGTTGATGGTATTCTTGTCTTTGATAAGAAACTGAATCTGATTGCTGAGTCAATAGAGCCAGACCTCAAAAATAAATTAATTGCTGATAAATTAGACCCCCTTTTAAGGAGGGCTTTAAAGGGAGAGGAGGTAATGGAGATTATCCAGATAGATAATAAAAGTCTTGTAACTGGAATATCCATTATAAAAGGCGAAGGATTGACAGTTGTCTCATGGTTCCTGTCAAATGAGATTGTGAATAAAATAAAAAATATTGTCAGTGCCTTTGAGGAATATAAACAGCTCAAACTCCTCAAGTATCCCATTAAATTTAGTTATGAAATAACCCTTCTTCTTATTACGTTATTGATATTGTTCTCGGCTATATGGTTTGGGTTCTATCTCGCCAGGGGTATAACGGTTCCAATAAAAGAACTGGCAGAGGCTACTAAATCTGTTGCTGAAGGTAAACTGGATTTCAGGATTAATGTAAAGGCGAATGATGAAATTGGTATGCTGGTGGAATCCTTCAATCAGATGACATCAGATTTAAGGGCTGGTAAACTCGCCATAGAGAAGGCAAATGAGGAATTAAGAAAGACCAATATTGAGATGGGGCAGAGTAAGGGATATATAGAAACGGTACTTGAAAATATAGCTACCGGTGTCATATCTATTGACAGCCATGGCAGGGTTTCCACAATAAATCAGGCTGCCTCAAGGATTCTTAATGTCTCCCCACAGAATGTTAGAGGGGAGGCATATAAAAAGGTCTTTGATGCCTCCTATCTGAATCCTGTGAGGGCAATGATAAAAGGTATGAACGAAATGGAGAATGAAAATGCAGAGAGCCAGATTCGGCTTATGGTATCAGGGAGATTGCTTACCCTCATGGTAAATGTAACAGTTCTGAAGGATTGGGAGGGAAAATATCTTGGAATGGTAATAGTCTTTGATGACCTTACGGAATTGATAAAAGCCCAGAAGACAGCTGCATGGCGTGAAGTGGCAAGGGGTATAGCCCATGAGATAAAAAATCCCCTCACGCCGATACAGCTGAATACTCAGAGACTGAAGAAGAAATTTAAGGAGGGTTCTTCAGATTTTGAAAATGTATTTGATGAAAGCACGAATGTTATTATTAAAGAAGTTGAGGGGCTTAAAAAATTAGTGGATGAATTTTCCAGGTTTGCCCGTATGCCGGAACCAAATCCCAGACCTTATAACCTTCATAAAATTATAGATGATACCCTTGTGCTTTACAGGGATACAAGAAAGGGCATAAAACTCCTGACTCATTACGATTCAAGAATAGATAACATAAATGTAGATAATGAGCAGATTAAGAGGGTATTTATTAATCTGATAGAAAATTCTATAGACGCCGTGAATGGAGAGGGGGTCATTGAAATAAAGACATTTCTTGATACCGGTGACAAAACCGTAAAAATTGAAGTGACAGATAATGGTGCGGGGGTCCCGGATGAAAATAAGGATAAACTCTTTCTGCCATATTTTTCTACCAAGAAAAAGGGTACAGGATTGGGGCTTGCCATTGCAAACAGAATAATAGCCGACCATAATGGGCTTATAAGGGTTGAGGACAATATGCCTAAAGGTGCAAAGTTTGTAATAGAATTGCCGGCATAATCTAAAGATTTCAAATTTCGGGGCACCCACAAAAGTGGGTCGTCAAATCTCAAATTAATCTATGAAAGGACACATTTTAATCGTAGATGATGAAGAAAATATACTTTCCTCTCTGGAAGGTATACTGACGGATGAGGGCTTCTCTGTCTCAAAGGCAAAGGATGGTTTGGAGGCACTGAATAAAATCAAATCCATTTCACCCGACCTTGTTTTACTTGATATATGGCTGCCAGGTCTTGATGGCATTCAGGCACTTAAAACTATAAAGAAAATAAGGACAGACATGGATATAATTATAATGTCAGGGCATGGTACTATTGAGACGGCGGTTAAGGCAACTAAACTCGGCGCATTTGATTTTATAGAAAAGCCTCTCTCCCTTGAGAATGTCGTTTCAACAGTATATGCTGCCTTGAGGCATAAAAAACTTACCCGGCTGGTTGATACCCCATCTGGTATTGAAAGAGAGGAAATAATAGGAAATAGCAGCAGTATGTCAGAGGTAAAGACCCTTGTAGAAATGGCATCTAACAGTGATACGAATGTAATCATTCAGGGGGAGAGGGGGACTGGAAAGGAATTTATTGCGAGGACAGTATATCTTCATAGTTTTAGAAGAGATATGCCATTTATAAAAATGACCTGTTCTATTATAAAGGAGGATGAAGCCGAAGAATTTTTGTTTGGTATCAAAAGAGAGCCTGCCCTGGCAAAAAGGGAAGCAACGGAATGGACAGAAGGGGGTACATTATTTCTCGATGATATAGAGAGCCTCAGCGTAAAACTTCAGAACAAACTGATAACTGTAATAAGGGATAAAAAATATAATGTAAAAGGAGACAGACGTTCAATTCCATTCAATGTGAGGTTTATTGCCTCATCAAATAAGGACCTGAGAGAGGAGGTTAAAAAAGGTAAATTTGAAGAAGAACTCTTAAATCTCATGGGAGAAATAATTATAACCCTTCCCCGGTTGAATGAGAGGAGGGATGATATCCCCGGGTTTATAAAATACTTTATCAAATCTATCAGCACCGAGTATGGTAAAAATATAGAGAAGGTGGATGATGAGGCAATGAATATGCTGATTAACTTCAATTGGCAGGGGAATGTAAAGGAATTAAAAAATGTGCTTGAGCATATTATAATGACTACAAATGGCAGTATAATCAATACAAGAGATGTATCCACAGCCCTCCCCATTATCTCAGCCGGTGGATTTGATAGTTACAGTTCTATAGAAGAGGCTGAAAGGGCATGGGAGAGGGAGTTTGTCATCCATCACCTGAAAAGGCATAACATGGATATATCAAAAACTGCAACCAGTCTGAATACTGATAGAGCAAGCCTTCTTAAGAAGATGAGAAACCTTGGAATATCAATTGATGAACAGGGTAAATCCATACCGCCTTCTGTTCAGAGAAATGGCATTTTTCAAAAGACCCTTAAGAGGAGTGTGGTTTTATGCGGACAGGGTTTGCACTCGGGTTTAAAAACAGGCTTAATCCTTTCACCTCTGCCTCCAAATAGCGGGATAATATTCGGCGATATATCATCGGGTGAAACTGTTCCTGCCAGTTTGGATTATATCCAATCAACTGATTATGCCACCACACTCAAGAAGGGAATGACCTCCGTTAAAACAGTGGAGCATATTATGGCAGTCCTGCACATGTATAGGATTACAAACCTGCTCATTAAAATAGGTGATGAGGTGCCTATAATGGATGGTTCTGCTGCAGATTTCTGTCAGTTAATCGAAGATGGAGGTATGGAAGAACAAGATGAGATGATAGAAAAATTGATTATAGATGATAAATACATGGTTGGAGATATTTCATCGGGCAGGTATATATTTATAGAACCATTTGAAAAATTCTCTATCCATTATTTAATGGACTATCCACCTCCTATCGGGAAATCAGAGTATACATTCACATCGGATGGTAAAGAGTCCTTTAAAAAGGAGATAGCACCGGCAAGGACTTTTGCCTTTATAAAAGACTATGAAAAATTAGAGGAGATGGGATTGGGCAGTGGTGGTAAGTTGAGCAATGTGATTTTAGTTGATGAGGAAAAGGTAATAAATACACCGTTAAGGTTTGATGATGAATTTGTAAGACATAAGATACTTGATATAATCGGAGATTTTTATCTGCTCGGTAAACCGATAATGGGTCGCATAACTGCCAGAATGACAGGACATACAGAGAATATCACCCTTTTAAAAAAGATAAAAGAAAAATTATTATAAAATTCCAGTAATATTTATATTTAGCATCCCAATACATCCTGCATATTATAGATGCCCGGCGGTCTTCCAACAATCCACATTGCTGCTGTAACAGCCCCCTTTGCAAAATTATCTCTGCTTTGTGCCCTGTGTGTAATCTCAAGTCTTTCTCCGATTCCTGCAAATATTACTGTATGCTCACCCACGATGTCTCCTGCCCTTATCGTCTGGATACCTATCTCATCTTTCTTTCTCTCTCCAATAGCCCCTTTTCTTGCATAGACGCCAACTTTAGAAATGTCCCTGTTTAGAGATGCGGCTATTATCTCTGCTATTTTCATGGCAGTGCCGCTTGGTGCATCCTTTTTCATCCTGTGGTGTGCCTCTATTATTTCTACATCGTATTCATCTCCAAGTATCTTTGCTATATCCTTAATCGCCTTGAACATCACATTTACACCGACACTCATATTTGGTGAGAGGACGCATCTAACCTCTTTAGAAAGGTCATTTATCCTCTTCAATTGCTCGTCAGAAAAGCCGGTAGTTCCTATAACAATTGCCTTTTTCTCTTCTGCTGCTGTGTAGAGATATTCCACCGATGAGGCAGGAGATGTAAAGTCAATGATAACATCACATCCTTTTATTGTTTCCACGATATCGTCAGAAATAATAATACCGTTTTTACCTATACCTGCCACATCACCTGAATCTTTACCTATAAATTTTGAACCTCTTTTTTCGGCAGCCCCTACAAGTTTTATACCATCTGTCTCATTTATAATATTTATTATCCTGCTGCCCATTCTCCCTGCAGAACCTGTAACTATTGCTTTAACCACGATTATCCTCTCATTTATGACACGCTGCAAAAAAGGTTTTTGCAGCATACTTAGTCATATTAACCCGTATCCCTTCATTACCCCTTTCAGTCTCTCCAGATTTTTTTCAGACAGGGGACATAAGGGTAGTCTCATTTCTCCCGAAACCTTGCCCATCAGAGATAGGGCAGTCTTGACAGGAATCGGATTTGTCTCATAAAACATAGCTTCGTTTAGAGATTGCAATTTATAATGCATCTCTTTTGCCTTTTCAATATTTCCTTTAAAGAATTCTTTGCACATTATGGCTACATCATGCGGTGCAATATTGGCAGTAACAGATATAACCCCATGCCCTCCTACAGCCAGCAGCGGGAAGGTAGTAAAGTCATCACCTGAAAGGATGATAAAGTTATCCCCGCAACATCCTATTACATCGCTCACCTGCTTCAAATCACCTGTTGCCTCTTTTATGCCAATAATATTTTTTAATTTTGATAGCCTCTCAACAGTCTCGGGAAGCATATTTACACCTGTCCTGCCGGGGACATTATAGAGAAACTGGGGCATATCCACAGATTCTGCTATTGTCTTAAAATGCCGATACAACCCTTCCTGCGTAGGCTTGTTATAGTATGGGGTTATTAAGAGGGAGGCATCTGCACCAGCATCTTTTGCATGTCTTGTCAGCATTATAGCCTCTGATGTAGAGTTTGAACCTGTCCCGGCAATCACAGGAACCCTTTTATTTGCTATCTCTACTGTCAGTTCTACAACACGCTCATGCTCTTTATGGGATAGGGTGGCAGATTCACCGGTAGTCCCGCATGGGACAATTCCATTTGTACCCTCCTCTATCTGAAACTCAATGAGGTCAGCATAAGCCCTCTCATCTATTTTACCATCTTTAAATGGTGTAACTATCGCTACAAACGAACCTTTAAACATAAAATAAAATGATTACAGCGATTTTAGAACATGATTACATCAATTTTATTCTAATCTATGTAATCTCCTTTTGTAATCTCTGTAATCTATGTTAATACCCCTCCTCCCATATCTCGCCGTTATAAACAACTGATGTATCACCTTCCAAATATACATCCTTGAATCCTGTATGGTCAATTTTAAAATATATGTTTAAGATTTCACCACCCCTTGTCTTAACAGCTACCGGAGGTTTTACCTTTCCACTGAGTGATGCTATTATAGCACTGGCTGCTGCACCTGTCCCACATGCCAGTGTCTCATCCTCCACACCCCTTTCGTATGTTCTCATCAGTATATTATGCTCATCTATTATCTGGACAAAATCTACATTTGTTCCTGCAGGCTGAAATTCCTTATGGTATCTAATTTTCCTGCCTATCCCCACCACATCAAAATTATCTACATTTGGAACAATCTTGACTGCATGGGGGACACTTGTATTTACAAATGACAGTATTCTTATCCTCTCATCAACAGGTATCTCAATATTCCTTCTCAAATCCATTGGCTCAGGTAATGCAAGTTTAACCCTTTTCCCCCTTACTTCTGCCTTTATAATACCTGCCTTTGTTTCAAAAGAGAGGTTTTCCTTTGCTATCCCTAAAATATATGCAAACCTTGCCGCACACCTCCCGCCGTTCCCGCACATCTCTGCCTCGCTGCCATCTGAATTATGGAACCTCCACCTGAAATCAACTTTATCCGAAGGCTCTATCAGTATAAGACCATCAGCCCCGACTGAGAACTTTCTCCTGCAAACCCTTGCCGCAAATCTGCCTGCATCTTCCTTTATTAATCCAGAGCGGTTGTCAATCAATATGAAGTCGTTTCCACTCCCGCTTATCTTATAAAAAGGTATCTTTGACATAAATTCCTAATCTCCTCTGCTGGATGCAATTATATCAGGCGGTAAAATTGTGAGTCAAGTTTTAGCTCTGTAATTGGTCAGATAAAAGAGACTATCTCCTTGTAAGTGACAATGCTATAATACCGTATGTTCAGGATATTTATGTAAAGATTTTTGTGTTTACTTATGAAACCCGAAGTACAATCTATGAAGAATTACTTTATTGGGTTAGACCTTGGCGGTACAAATATAAGGGCTGCTGCTGTTACACAGGAAGGAGAGATTTTGCACAGGGTAAAGATACCTACAGAAGTCCCTCTGGGCAGGGAGAGGGTTATTGCAAATATTTTAAAGATAATAGATACAATAAGGCAGGAAACAAAAGGGCTTAAATTATCCGCCATTGGAATGGGGATCCCGGGGATAATATTTTTTGATAAAGGTATTATTGCCCAATCCCCGAATTTCCCTGACTGGATAGATTTTAATTTAAAGGAAAGACTTGAAAAGGAGTTGAATATCCCATTTTTTATAGATAATGATGCAAATCTGGCTGCAATAGGTGAGGGGTGGATTGGGGGAGGGAAGGGTTTTGATAATTTTTGTATGCTTACCCTTGGCACAGGCATAGGTGGAGGGATTATCCTTAATAAGAAAATATGGCGTGGCGAGTATGGAATGGCAGGAGAGTTGGGGCATATAACCGTGTATCCGGATGGATATCCCTGCAATTGCGGCAATAGGGGTTGTCTGGAGCAATATGCATCTGCTACCGGGATTGTTAGAATGGCAAAAGAAGAGTTAGGAGTTCGGAGTTCGGAATTAGGAGAAAAGAATATTACTGCGGATATGGTATATCAACTTGCAAAAAATGGAGATAGATATTCTCTTGAGATATTTCAAAAGATGGGCAGAATACTCGGAATAGGAATAGCTGACATTGTAAATATACTAAATATTGAGGTTTTTATTCTGGGTGGGGGAGTTGCGGAGGCATGGGATTACTTCATAGAATACACACGGGAAGAGATTAGAAGAAGGACATATCGCGTTACAGGTGAAAGGGTGAAGGTAATTAAAGCAGAATTGGGTGATGATGCAGGTATATTCGGTGCCGCTTATATGGCGATGAAAAATAGGGACAGCTACCATTTTAGATGCTGACATAGAAAAAGAGAGAAACAACTTTATGTCTAAAATGGTAGCTGTCCCTATTTTTGCTTATGCAGTTTATAATCAATACTGTCTACAAGTGCCTGCCAGCTTGCCTCAATGATATTTTCAGATACTCCTACAGTCCCCCACCTTGATTTGTAGTCACCTGATTCAATTAAAACCCTTGTCTTTGCCTCAGTCCCTTTTCTCTCATCAAGTATGCGGACTTTAAAATCAAGAAGTTTTACCTCCTTCAGTGCCGGATAGAATTTTTCAAGGGCCTTTCTGAGTGCATTGTCAAGGGCATTGACAGGGCCATTTCCTTCTGCACCGGCAATCTCCAGTTTATCACCCACCTGTATCTTTATGGTTGCTTCAGAAATCGGTTCCTCATCCATGTGTCTCTTTTCTACTATTACTCTGAATCCCTTTAACTCAAAAAACTTTTTTCTGATTCCTTTCGCTTCCTTCATCAGCAGTTCAAAAGACCCTTCAGCTCCTTCAAACTGAAAACCCTGATTCTCCAGCTCTTTTAGTTCACGCACTATATGCCTTACGGCAGGGTCGCTGCTTTCAAGGTCTATTCCGTATTCCTTTGCCTTCCAGAAAACACTGCTCTTACCAGACTGCTCGGATATAAGTATGCGCTGGGTATTGCCTACCATTTCAGGTCTTATATGCTCGTATGTCTCAGGGTTTCTCATTACCGCACTGATATGAATCCCTCCCTTATGGGTAAAGGCACTTTTGCCCACATAAGGTCTGTGGTTCCAGTGTCTCATATTGGCAAGTTCGTCCACAAAATAAGAGACCTCCCTCAATTTCTTCAACTGCTCATCTGTTATACAATCCAGTTTCAATTTTAATTTTAAATTTGGGATTATTGAGCAAAGGTTGGCATTACCGCACCTCTCTCCATACCCGTTTATTGTCCCCTGAACCTGCTCTGCGCCGAGGATTACTGCGATTATTGAATTTGCCACACCCACATCAGCATCATTGTGGGTATGTATACCGAGGGGTTTTGAAATATTTTTTTTCACATCCTCAAATATAGCAGGCAATTCATTTGGCATTGTGCCTCCGTTGGTATCACAGAGGACAATCACATCTGCACCGGCATCTTCGGCAGCTCTCAAAGCCTTTAAGGCATACTGCGGATTTTTCTTATATCCATCAAAAAAATGCTCAGCATCTAACATGACCTCATTGACATAGGTTTTTAAATATCTAATAGAGTCATGAATTAAATCAAGATTTTCCTCAAGGCTAATACGGAGGGCATCCCTTACATGAAGGTCCCATGTTTTTCCGAGGATTGTTATAACTGGTGCCTTTGAATTTAAAAGGGCTGATATGTTTTCATCTTCAGTTACCTTTATTTTTGACCTCCTGGTGCTTCCGAAGGCAGAGATTTTTGCATGTTGCAGTTTGTGCCTGCTTATCTCCCTAAAAAATTCCGTATCTTTGGGATTTGCTCCCGGCCAGCCGCCTTCAATATAGTGAATACCGAGTTCATCAAGCTTTAAGGCAATCCTGACCTTATCTTCAAGAGAGAAAGAGATATCCTCTGACTGACTTCCATCCCTTAATGTTGTATCGTAAATTTTTATGTGCTTCATTTCATACACAGATTACACAGATTTTAAAACATGATTACAGAGATTATAAAAATCGGTGTAATCTTATCTTTTAATCGGTGTAATCACTTCCCAAGATTAAATGTATTATGCAGCGCCCTGACTGCAATCTCTGCATATTTAGAGTCCACCACGCAGGAAATTTTTATCTCAGATGTGCTTATCATTATAATATTTATGTTTTCTTTTGATAACGCAGCAAACATTTTTGCAGCAGCACCTGAGTGGCTTCTCATTCCAACACCTACAATAGATACCTTTGCAATATTCTCATCTAATTTAACATCATGGGCTCCTATCTTGCTTACCAGTTTTTTTGTTGTGCGAAGTCCTCTCTTTGCGTCTGATTTAGGCACAGTAAACGATATATCCGTTAATCCCCTTTCGCTGACATTCTGGATAATCATATCCACATTGACCCCCTCTTCAGCAATTTTTCCAAATATCTCTGCTGCAATTCCCGGTCTGTCAGGGACACCTACAACAGTGAGTTTTGCCTGATTTTTATCTAAAATTATACCTGAAACCAATACCTCTTCCATTTCCTCATCCTCCATGGTAACGAGGGTCCCTTCCCCTTTCCCGAATGTGGGTTTTACGAGGATTGGGACGCCAAACTTTGCTGCAAACTCTACAGAGCGGCTCTGCAATACCTTTGCCCCGAGACTTGCCATCTCAAGCATTTCTTCATAACTGATTTTACTCAGCCTGCGGGCATCGGGAACTACCGAAGGGTCAGCAGTGTAAACGCCGTCAACATCATCTTTATAAATAATGCACCTCTCAGCTTTTAGGGCTGATGCCAGAGCAACAGCAGTTATATCAGACCCCCCTCTGCCGAGTGTTGTTACATCTCCCATCTCGCTTATTCCCTGAAATCCTGCAACAACAGGTGTAATCCCATTTTCAATCGCCTCTTTCAATCTATCGGCAGTAATCTTCCTTATCCTCGCACGGAAATGGAATGAGTCTGTAATAATGCCAACCTGCCTCCCTGTAAAGGATATAGCCCTGTATCCCATAGACTGGATTGCCATTGCCAATAGCGATGCAGATATCCTTTCACCACTGGACAGAAGGAGGTCCAACTCCCTCTGGTCCGGTTCACTGGAAATCTGATGAGCCATCTTCAGCAGTCTGTCCGTTTCCCCTGCCATAGCAGATACCACAACAACTACATGGTCCCCTGCATTGTGGGCAGTGACAACCTTTTTGGCTACTTCGCGAATCTTTTCAAGATTACCTACTGATGTGCCGCCATATTTATGAACTACAAGTGCCATAATTCAATTTTTCTAATCTATATCTGCCGAGAGAAAGAGATTCAAAAGGAGATTGGAAATTTTTTCAGGATACCAGTAATCCCATTGCCTCTTGCACCTCTGACAGGGTCTGCTTGGCTATCGTTCTTGCCCTCTTTGAGCCCTCCTGCAGTATTTCATTAATCTTCTCCGGCTTCCCCGACAGTTCTTTTCTTTTTTCAAAGATGGGTTTTACATAATCATTGAGATCTCTTGCCAGCATCAATTTGCAATCTGTACATCCAATACCTGCAGTTGTGCATCCTGTATATATTTCTGAGGCATCCCTGGCGGGTGAAAATATTTTATGAAATTTAAAAACGGTGCATATCTCAGGATTTCCTATATCACTCTTCTTCACCCTCTGCGGGTCGGTTATCATTGTCCTGACTTTTCTTGTAACTGTATCAGGGGTATCAGAGAGAAAAATGGCATTTCCATAGCTCTTGCTCATTTTTCTATTGTCTAAACCCGGCAGCTTCGGAACCTCTGAGACCAGAGCCTCGGGCTCTATGAATATAGTCTTTTTGTATATGTAATAAAATCTCCTTATAATTTCGCGCGTCAACTCTAAATGTGAAAGCTGGTCAATTCCTACCGGCACATAATTAGCCTTGTATATAATAATATCGGCAGCCTGAAGCACGGGATAACCAAGGAATCCGTAAGTGGTCAAATCCCTGTCTTTTATCTCCTGCTGTTTTTCCTTATATGTAGGATTTCTCTCAAGCCATGGAACAGGTGTTATCATGGAGAGGAGCAGGTGCAATACTGCATGTTCGGGTATCATAGATTGCAGAAATATCGTGCTCTTTTCCGGATTGATACCTGCAGCAAGCCAATCCACGGCTATATTAAACACATTATCTTTTATCTCATGGGTGTCTTCATAGGATGTGCTTAATGCATGCCAGTCTGCTATGAAATAGAAACATTCATATTCATCCTGCAACTTTTTCCATTTTTCCAATGCGCCGAGGAGATTGCCAAGATGAAGCCTCCCCGATGCTTGCATTCCGCTTAAAACCCGTTTCTTTTCCATAAAATTAGGCTGATGGCTGAAGACTGAAGTATTAATGTTTACCTCAGCCTTAAGTTCAGCCTTGTTTCGTTACATTGGTCTTCCAAGAAGTATGTGTATAGTAATACTTATAATCGGCACGATAGTCTTATCCACAGCGCCGCTTATAATAAGAATGAGCAGTATTATAAAACCATACGGCTCTATTGCACTGAACTGCAGTGCCTGTTTCCTTGGCAGGAGGCCCACCAGTATCCTTCCACCATCAAGAGGGGGGAATGGAATAATATTAAATATTGCCAGCCCGACATTTATCACAACGCTGTAATATACCATAAGCCCTACCGGGTCAATAATCATCAGAAGATATTTACTATCCGGGAGGGGCATTTCCACTATAAATCTGTATGTAATTGCACTGAAAACACCGATAATGAGATTTATTCCGGGACCTGCCATTGCTATCCACATCATATCCCTCATGGGATTTTTGAGGTTGTGAGGGTCAACAGGTACTGGTTTAGCCCAGCCTATCATTCTCGTCATGATAAAGACAAGTGTTCCTACCATATCAAGATGGCTCAAGGGATTTAATGTTAACCTCCCTGCCAGCCTTGCCGTATGGTCACCGAGTTTATCAGCTACAAATCCATGGGCGACCTCATGAAAGGTAATTGCTATAAGCATTGGGACAGCCAATACAGAAATTAACTGAATTACAGAGCCGATATCTGCCATAATAAAAATATATCTTAAAAAGCTGTATTTAACAATTAAAAAACATTTAACCAAATTTGAAAAAGAGATTTTAATATCTATTTTGAACGACTTTTTCCGGTGGATTATAAAAACTTTTCCTTTGACCCATACTCGGCATCCTTATGGCAGGCAAAACAGTTTATCCTGTTTTTTTATCTTTTTTTAGCATATCCTTTATAAATTCCAGTTCCTCTTCTCTGTTCTTAACAAGTCCATCAAGTCTTGCATCCCTTACAGCCTTAAGTATTAAGCCTATTTCAGGTCCCTTCGCTATTCCCATATTTATAAGGTCATCTCCTGTAACATCTATCCTCACATGCATAAGTTTTGTAAGGTAAAAGGAGATTGCCCTCTTTATCCTCTGCTGCGGCACCTTTGCCATCATAAACAGGAGGGCTTCAAGAGGGAGGGGATGAAGGACATCATATATCTGACTTGGCTTGATTTGCCCCTTACCTTCATTTAAGGATAATAGTTTTTGATATGCAATTCTTATCTGGTTTCTGTTTTCCAGCAGTCTCTTTTTATATCTCTCCGATATGGAAAGCCGCCGGCATACCTCTATAACATCTTCGTCATTCAATTCATCCAGAAGACCTATCAGATAGATAAACCACCCTTCAGCCTCCCTTCCCGTAAAGAGGAGGTGATACCAGGAGATAACCTCGCCGATATCTAAAAATAAATCCTTCATGGAGTCGCTGTAAACAATCTTTGGATGGATGAATCTGAGAAGAGAAAGTTCATGCATCCTCCTTATCATCTTAACAGGTTCCCTCTCTTTCAACATGAGGACGAGTTCTAAGTATAACCTTGAACCTGACAGGTGGTTAAAGAGGTCTTTCTTTACCGCATTTTCAAGTAAGCTCATGGTCTGTTTAGTAATGGTGAAATTGAATCTCTGTTCAAATCTTATTGCCCTGAATACCCTCGTTGGATCCTCTATAAAACTCAGATTGTGGAGGACCCTTATCGTCCTCTCCTTCAAATCCCTCTGCCCTCCGAAAAAATCCACGAGATTCCATCCCTCCCTTTTATTGAGGCTTATGGCGAGGGTATTTATTGTGAAATCCCTGCGATAGAGGTCGTTTTTAAGTGAACCTGTCTCCACAACAGGCAGTGCTGCCGGCCGTTCATAATATTCCATCCTCGCCGTTGCAATATCTATCTTGAACCCATCAGGGAGTATTACTACAGCAGTGCCAAATTTTCTGTGGCTTCTCACCCTTCCCGATACCCTCTCAGCAAGGCTTTCAGCAAAGGAGATACCATCCTCCCCTATCACTATATCTATATCAAAATTCTCTATCCTTAAAAGGATGTCCCTTACAAAACCACCCACTAAATATGCTGAAAAGCCCATCCTGTCCGCTGCATCCGAGACATCATCCAAGAGTTTCAATATCCTTTCGTTGAGCCTCTCCACCATAAGGCTTTTTAAATTCTTTGAAAATGGATACCTTGTAGTCCCTTCCTTTGGATGAAGAATTGCAGGCTTCTTTAGCGTATCTCCATAGATTGTCCTGAGCAAATCACCCCTGCTTATAATTCCTTCCAAGTCGCCTGAGTCATTTACTACCGGGACAAGTGTCTGTTTACCTAATATGATGATTTCATCTACGCGGTGGTATGGTGTATCAGGGTGAACAGGGGAAAATTCGCTTATCATCAGGTCTGATACCTTTTCCTTTTCCAGATGGTGAAATATAGCCTTTTCAACAATCTGTCTTGTTATAAGTCCAACAGGCTTATTCCCATCAAGCACGGGGAGGGTATTGATGCTGTATCGGGTCATTATTTCTTCTGCAGATTTTATACTCTCATCCCTATGGACAGACTTTACCGGATAGGTCATCATCTCACCGACAAGTTTTATCGGATGCACCTTTTCCCTGAGAATGTTGAGGAGAAACTCCTTTGCCTGGATAAGACTCATATCCTTTATTGTTGCAGAAGATGCAGTAGTATGCCCCCCGCCGCCAAAATCATGGGCAACTGCCGCCACATCTACTGCCTCTATCCTGCTCCTTGCCACAAGGTGTATCCTGTCCTCCATCCTTACCAATACAAAGAGGACATTCAGATTTTCCATATCCTTTAATTTATGGGTTAGGATTGCCAGGTCCCCTACATAATTTTCTAATGAGGCAGTAGATATGGCAACAGGCAGACCGTTTATATTGTATATCTCAAGTCCCTGAATCAGGTCATTCAAAAGAGAGACCTGCTCTGCTGAAAGCCCTCTCTCAATGAAATCTGAGACTGTATTGAGATTTGCACCGATTGACAGGAGATACGAAGCCGCTTCAAGATCCTCCTGTTTAGTGGATGTAAAAGTAAGGGAGCCAGTATCTTCATAAATACCCAATGCCATTATGGTTGCCTCTGCAGGTGAAATGGAGATACCCTTTTCCCTCAATAATTCCACAAATATAGTAGTAGTAGCTCCCCTCTCCCTTACCACTGATACCTCTGACTCTATATCCTGAGGGGTATTAGGGTGATGGTCATATACATGGACAGATATCCCCTTCCTCTTTACCACATCCTCAAAAGGACCAATCCTGCCTGCAAGCCTTGTATCCACAATAATCAAGGTAGTTATATCTTCAAGGGGTATATTCTTGAGTTTATCAAACTGGAAGGAGTAGTCTGAAGATTTTAAAAAATCCCTGACATTTTTCTCCTGTGACCCGGGAAATACAATCCTCGCATCAGGATAGAGTTTCTTTGCAGCCAGCATTGAGGCAAGGCAATCAAAATCCGCATTAAGATGTGTTGTAATTACCTTCATAAATTCATCCTAATCTTATATCATTCGTCAACCACCGTCAAATATTGACCCTCCTTTTTTTCCTTTCAGGAAAAGGGTTTAGTCCTTGACAATGTTAGTCATCGGGATTATATTTTACCCATCCATGCGAATAAAAATAACCCTATCAACAGATAAATCCGGTATCATTGACTTCAACTACCAGCACCAGATACAGGGATTAATTTACTCCTTCCTATCATCCTCAGACCCCGATTATTCCTCATGGCTTCATGAACAGGGATTTGTTTATGATAAAGACAAGAGATTTAAATTATTTGTCTTTTCCGGCATAACATTCAATGCCCCGATAAAGATAAATTGTTCCAACAGTTCAAACGGTTCAAGCGGCTTAAACGGTTTAAACAGATTGAACGGCTTTTTCTTTGAGGCTTCTCCGATAAATCCCTTTACCCTCTCCTTTCAAATAGCCTCCCCTGTCCATCAGTTCATCCAGCATTTGATAGAAGGCATCTTTAAAGAAGGACGGGAAATCAAACTCGGCAGACAGGCATTGCAAGTCTATCGTGTCGAAACCCTCCCCGACCCATTAGGAAGAACAGGTTTAAACCGTTCCAACAGTTCAAGTAGTTCAATCGGCTTGAGCGGTTTAAACGGTTTAATTGCCTTGAACGGTTTGAACAGTCTTTTAATGAAGCCTTTGGAATCCCCCATCTTTGTAAAAAAGCCTATGCCGGAAGGAGAACGGGATATATACCTCTTTCCCGGAGATGAAAATCATGAAGAATTACTCAACCAGAACCTCATCCACAAATACACAACACTCTACGGCAAACCATACAAAGGAGAACCTCTGAAGTTCGATTTTCGGTTTGAACAGTTTGAACATCTTAAACGGCTTGAACCATTGGAACGGTTGGAACGGTTTAATCTGCTTGAACGGTTTAAACGGTTTAAATCCTTCAAAGTCTTCAAAAACGGCAAGATAACAGGCGAAATAAAAGGCACACTCCAGCCATTTACAGTAAGCGGCTCTGAAGAATTGATAAGGGTCGGACTGGACTGTGGCTTCGGACAGAACAACAGCATGGGCTGCGGGTATGTAGAAGTAGTCAGAAAAACGGTTTGAACGGTTTAAACGGCTGGAACAGATGGAACTGCTTAATAAGACATGCTTAATCTTCACCCAACAATAAACAAGACTATAGAGGTCATACGAAAAAGACTGCTTGAAAGATTTAGCGACAATCTCAAATGCCTTATACTTTACGGTTCATGGGCAAAGGGAACTGCGCATGAGGATTCGGATATTGACCTGCTCGTTATACTCAATAATGCGGATGATAAAACCAGAAAATTGTTATACGAGATTGAAAGGGATGCAACAGAAGATAAGAGCATTACATTGCTATCTTCATCAGTAGAAGAATTTCAAAGAGAAAGGATTCCCCTTTACACAGCAATAAAGAAAGAAGGAAATATAATCATGGGTGAGATAGACA
>MHDI01000048.1 GCA_001804915.1 Nitrospinae bacterium RIFCSPHIGHO2_02_FULL_39_82
TTCATAATATCATATATAATTCTCCCTATCCAAACTCCTATACTGAATCGCCTCTGAAACATGCTCAGTTTTTATATTCTCTTCACCTGATAAATCTGCAATAGTTCTTGATACCTTTAATATCCTATCGTACGCCCTTGCAGAAAGACCCATTTTATTTATTGCCATTTCCAACAGCACTTTTGATTCATTGTCTATCTGGCAGAATTTCTTTGTATGTTTTGCAGACATCTGGGCATTGCAGTATATCTTTGCCTTTTTAAATCTCTCAATCTGGACATCCCTTGCCCTCTTTACCCTCATCCTTATTGCCTCCGACTTCTCGCCTCCTGTCTCATCAGAGAGTTCTCTATATTTTAGCGAAGGGACATCTATATGAATATCTATCCTATCCATGAGTGGACCCGATATGCGGGAGAGATATTTCTGTATCTGTAGAGGCGTGCAGTTGCACTCTTTTTGAGAACCTCTGTTACCACATGGACATGGATTCATGGCTGCAACAAGCATGAAATTGGCAGGAAATGTAAGTGAGCCAGATGCCCTTGATATTGTAACCCTTCCATCCTCAAGGGGCTGTCTCAATGCCTCCAATACATTTCTTCTGAATTCAGGCAGTTCGTCAAGGAATAATATACCATTATTAGCTAAAGAGATTTCTCCAGGCATAGGAAAATTTCCGCCGCCTATCAGTCCCGCATCTGATATGCCTGCATGAGGAGACCTGTATGAGCGTGTTGATACGAGAGCCTTGCCATCTCCCAACAGTCCCATTATGCTGTGAATCTTTGTTGTCTCAATTGACTCATCAAGAGTCATATTAGGAAGGATTGTAGGTATTCTCTTTGCGAGCATGGACTTGCCTGCCCCGGGCGGTCCTATCATTATTATATTATGCCCACCTGCAGCAGCCACCTCTAATGCCCGTTTTACATGATACTGTCCCTTTACCTCAGAAAAATCTACATCGTAATTTCTATATTCCTCAAATACCTTTTCAATATCAATTGAAAGAGGGATTATTTTTATATTGTCGTTTAAGAACTCTACTACCTGTGGAAGATTCTCTACCGGATATACACTTATTCCCTCAACAACTGCTGCCTCCTTTGCATTATCTGAAGGGAGAATTATTGCATTTATATTATTTGCCTTTGCAGATACTGCAATCGGAAGGGCGCCTTTGACAGGCTTTATCCTGCCGTCAAGAGATAGTTCACCGAGGATTATAAATTCTTTGATTTTGTCGGATTTTATAAATCCACTGGCATTGAGGATTCCCACCGCTATCGGAAGGTCAAACGACGAGCCTTCCTTTTTTATATCAGCAGGTGCAAGGTTTACAGTAACCCTTTTCTGAGGGAAATCAAATCCTGTATTCTTTATTGCAGACATAACCCTGTCCCTGCTCTCTTTGACGGCAGCATCAGGGAGTCCAACAGTGAAAAAGCCAAATAGACCCGTGGAAAGGTCAACCTCTACCTCCACCATATAGGCATCAATTCCATATATGGAACTGCTCAATATTTTTGAAAGCATATTTAATTATCCAAAATCAAGGAAACCCTAACAATTGATTGGGATTCAAATTTAATGGAAATTATTTTCCTGACGAACCGAACCCATTAATACTCCTGTCTGAATCCCTGATATCAGAAGCATCACTCTCTTTTATCCCCCAGTTTGTTATAGGTATTGGAATTAACTGGGCGATTTTATCCCCTATTTCTATTGCAAAAGATGTATTAGAATTGTTTCTTAATACAACCTTTATCTCACCCCTGTAACCATTATCAATCACCCCTGCAGATGTGTATATCATATTCATTGCCATTGAAGACCTGTCCTTAATAAATCCACCCCATCCTTCGGGCAATTCTACTGTAATCCCTGTTCCTACCGCTTTTTGCTCTGATGGTTTTAAAACACACCTTTCTGCCGAATAAAGGTCATATCCAAGGTCTCCATTATAAGCCTTTACAGGTAGTCTTGCCTGATTAGACAATCTTTTGACTTTCAGTAGCATATATTATCTTATTATATAGAAAAATAACCAATGCACCATAACCAACACCACAAACTCCACCTGCTATTACATCAGATGGATAATGAACACCAAGATATACCCTCGATAGACATACAAGAATAGCAATGGTCAGCATGTAAATCAAGAGAACCCTGTATCTATAAATCAATACTACACTTAAAGCAAATATATTTGAGGCATGGGAAGATGGGAAAGATGGATTTGGGGGACAACCGATAAGGAGATGGATAGTTTCACGGGGAAGTTCATTGCAGGGCCTAATCCTACCAAATATAAACTTGATAATATGAGAATTGAGGTAATCGCTTATACTTACGGCAATGATAATCAAGAGGACTGTTATTATCCCTCTTTTCCAATCTCTTATAATCATCGTAACAATTACCGCAATTACTATGAAATACCAGTTATTGTAATTTGTTACAAATGGCATAAGTATATCAAAAAAACTGTTTTGTATTTTTTGATTAATTATATAAAAGAAAAATATGTCTACCCCTTTTAGCAGTTCCATTTTAGATGGTAAGCATCGCCTTAACTGCATCCATAACATCCGATACTTCTATTAACTTCATACATTTATGGTCTGTCGGGCATTCCCTCTTCCAGCACGGCGAGCAGTCTACAGGCTTTCTTACAATTTTATAATTACTGCACAACGGGGAAGTCTCGGATGGGTCTGTGGAGCCGAAGATGGCTACAATCGGTGTTCCAACTGCGGCTGCTATATGCATCGGTCCTGAGTCATTAGTAATAAATAGATGACACCTTTTTATCATTGCTGCAAGTGATTTCATGGTTGTCTTGCCCACCATGGATATGGGGTTATATCTCATTTTCCCTCTTATTTCATTTTCAACTGCCTTTTCTTCCTGACTTCCAAAAATTATGACCTCTCCCCTAAGTTTCTCATAAATCGTGTCTCCAACCTCAGCAAATCTTTCAGGCAGCCATCTCTTTGCGGAGCCGTAAAAGGCACCAATATTCATACCTATGACAGGTGATTTTATAGATAATCCCTTTTCTTCCCAGAATTTATCAATACTATTCTGAATATCCTCTGGAATATAGAAAGATACATTTTTACTTCTGGCTTCTGGCTTCTGGCTTCTGGCTTCTGAAATGGCTTTAATCAATGTTAAGTAAAAATCTGCCTGGTGCACTCTTGGATACTTTCTTGATGGCACAGGAATACTCTCTGTGAGAAAAATCCTTCTCATATCCGAGTTATATCCAATCCTGTTTTTTATCCCTCCCAGATAAACAGATAGGGCAGACTCAAAAGAGTTTGTCAAGAGGATTGCACTATCAAAATTTTTATCCTTCAAGCCTCTGTAAAATTTTAATCTTTCATAGACTGACATTGTTTCAGGACTGAAAGAGATAATTTCATTTATATCAGGATTCCCCTCTATTAAAGGACTCAGACTTGATTTTATCAGAGCCGATATATTGATGGATGGAAATACCTCTCTGACCACCGATATCGCAGGTAGCGATAACATCACATCACCAATCCAATTCGGACACCTTATTAGTATCTTTTTGATTTCCTTAATTTTGCATTTTGCATTTTGCATTTTGCATTTCCTATAGTTGTGTCTTCCAGCGTCTGTGAAGCCATAGCCACTGGTCAGGGTATCGTCTGATTACAGATTCTATAATCTTGGTAAAGATTGCTGTATATTTTTCAATATCTTTCCTATAATCACTTGATGGAATAATTTCTACCTCCTCCTCAAAAATTACTCTAATTTTTCCAGCATCTTCTCTTATGATGAAGGTAGGTATAACAGAGGCACCTGTTCTTAAAGTAAGAATCGCTATTACGGGTGTTGTACACGCCTTTTTACCAAAGAAATCTACAAAGATGCCCTCATCGCGGCTTGTATTCTGGTCCATTAGTATTGCAACAAGTTCGTTCCTCTTTAAACATTTTAATATTTCTTTCATTGCATTCTTTTTTAATATCACACAGCCATTAAAAACCGTCCGTATTTTATATAAAAATTCATTCAATAACCGATTATCCAAAGGTCTTACAACTGAATTAAATTTCCACTTTTTCCCAATTGCAAGTGCGCCAATCTCCCAATTGCCAAGATGAGCGCTCATGATTATTACCCCTTTCCCTTTCTTTATTGCCTTCTCTATATTATTTATACCCTCATATTCTATAATATTATTGATAAAATCTTTACCTTCTTTGACGATTCTTGCAATCTCTCCTATAGTAAGACCAATATTTTTAAAGCTTTTTTTTGCAATTTTTTTAATTTCAGCATTACTCTTATCTGAAAATGCAAAACTTAAATTTTCCAAAGCCACATTTCGGTGTCTTTTATCAAAAAGATAAAGTAGTAACCCTATTCCACTAAAGAATTTGAGGGATATCCTAAATGGGAATATGTTTATAAGCCTGATAAAAGACAGCAATATGGCGTATTGAATCCACTCAATCATATAAAATTTTTTAAATTTAACAAATAAGTTGCTAATTTAAAATAATCAAAGTAAACTTATTTGCAACTTGACAATAAATATTATATATTGAATCAGTGTGAATTTATTAAATTATTTTTGAAAGGGGGTGAGGTTTATGAAGATCAGACCTTTATTTGATAGGGTAATAGTTAAAAGAGTAAAAGAGGATATTAAGAGCAGTGGAGGGATTATTATTCCCGATACGGCAAAAGAGAAACCTCAGCGTGGTAAGGCCATAGCAGTTGGTTCTGGAAAAATTCTTGAAAATGGAAAGAGAGAACCAATTGATGTAAAGGAAGGGGATATGGTTCTCTTTGGCAAATATTCAGGGACAGAGGTAAAGATTGAAGGTGAAGAACATCTTATCCTGAGGGCAGATGATATACTCGGGATAATAGAGAAATAATGGTTTCCTGCTTTTGCAGGAATAAGCTTTGGAGGTGAATTTAATTATGGCAGCAAAACAATTGATTTACAGTGAAGAGGCAAGGGCTGCAATTCTTAAAGGGGTTGATAAACTTGCCAATGCTGTTAAGATAACCCTTGGGCCAAAGGGAAGAAATGTGGTCATTGATAAAAAATGGGGTTCTCCTACCATTACAAAAGATGGGGTAACAGTAGCAAAGGAGATAGAGCTTGAGGACCCATTTGAAAATATGGGCGCTCAGATGGTTAAAGAAGTTGCAAGTAAAACTAGCGATGTCGCTGGAGATGGAACCACCACAGCAACAGTCCTTGCACAGGCAATATTCAGGGAAGGCAGCAAAAATGTAGCGGCAGGGGCAAATCCGATGGAGTTGAAAAGGGGGATAGAGAAGGCGGTGGAGGTTGTAGTAGATGAACTGAAAAAGATGAGTATCCCTGTAAAGGGGAAGAAAGAGATTTCACAGGTAGGTTCAGTATCAGCAAATAACGACCCGATTATCGGAGACCTTATAGCAGAGGCGATGGACAAGGTTGGAAAGGACGGTGTAATTACAGTAGAAGAGGCAAAGGCAATGGAAACAGCCCTTGAGATAGTTGAGGGGATGCAATTTGACAGAGGTTATCTCTCACCGTACTTTGTTACAAATGCCGAGAGAATGGAGGTAGAGTTAGAGGACCCGTTAATACTTATCTACGAGAAAAAGATAAGTTCTCTGCAGGATATACTCCCTCTATTAGAGAAAATTGCCCAGACAGGGAAACCCTTATTGCTTATTGCTGAAGAGGTTGAAGGTGAAGCACTTGCGACCCTTGTGGTTAATAAGTTAAGAGGCACACTCAAATGTGCATCAATTAAAGCCCCTGGCTATGGAGACAGAAGGAAGGCGATGCTTGAAGATATAGCAGTATTGACAGGTGGTAAGGCTATAACTGAGGACCTCGGCATAAAGCTTGAGAATATCACCCTTGATGACCTCGGAAGGGCAAAGAAAGTAATCATTGATAAAGACAACACTACAATTATAGAAGGCACTGGAAAAAGGTCAGCAATAGAAGGGCGGATAAAGCAGATAAGGACCCAGATAGAAGAAACCACATCTGACTATGATAGGGAAAAACTTCAGGAGAGGCTGGCTAAACTGGCTGGCGGGGTTGCAGTAATCCGAGTAGGGGCAGCTACAGAGACCGAGATGAAGGAGAAGAAGGCGAGGATAGAAGATGCTATGCATGCTACAAAGGCTGCAGCAGAAGAGGGGATTGTCCCGGGCGGTGGTGTTGCCTTATTAAGGTGTATCCCTTCCCTTGAAAAACTCAATTTCAAGGGTGATTTTCAGGTTGGTGTGAACTTAGTAAAGAGGGCACTTGAAGAACCGATCAGGCAGATAGTAAATAATGCCGGATGGGAGGGTTCGGTAGTTGTGGAAAAGATTAAGAATGAAAAATCAAGTGTGGGGTTTAACGCCTCTACAGAGGAGTTTGAAGACCTTGTAAAGGCAGGCATTATAGACCCTACAAAGGTAACCCGCTATGCACTTCAGAACGCTACCAGCATTGCATCTCTGCTCATTACCACCGAGGCAATGGTGACAGAAATTCCGGAAAAGAAGAAACCAGCAGCACCAATGCCACCGGGCGGCGGAGAGATGTATTAAGCTTAACCCCTCTCTTTCCTTATTTTAAGTGAAGATACGGGGAGTTAGTTAAAAAATAATTTTTTTTAGAGGAGGAGACAATGACTATCTCCTCCTCTTTTTTTTAAACCGAAGGAGTATTCATCTTTGGACAATGTTCTTTCCTAATCTTATAAACTTCCCTGTAAACCTCTTCAGGATGTCGAAATCTTCTATTATTTTGCCTTTTGATTTTAGATTGGCTTTAACCTTTCCAAATTCTTTAGCAGATTCTTCGCTGTCGGATAAAACAGTCAGATTCTTTTTGAACAACTCAATTCGTTTTAGATTTTCTTCAACCTTCT
>MHDI01000049.1 GCA_001804915.1 Nitrospinae bacterium RIFCSPHIGHO2_02_FULL_39_82
TAATTAAAAAGGAGGCAATATATGCACAATGTAAAAGAAACTGTAAAAAAGGCTTATGGGAGCATAGCGTCTAAAAAGGGAAGCTGCTGCGGCACTGAGGTGAAGGCAGATATAGCGGCAAAAGTGTCAGGATATTCAGATGAAGAATTATCATCCATACCAGAGGAAGCGAACCTCGGTCTCTCCTGCGGTAATCCAGTTGCAATAGCCTCCTTACAAGAAGGTGAAACGGTTCTGGATTTAGGCTCAGGTGCAGGGATAGACTGCTTTCTCGCGGCTAATAGAGTTGGTGATAGAGGGAGGGTTATTGGTATAGATATGACCCCTGAAATGATAGAAAGGGCAAGGGAGAATGCCAGAAAGGGGAATTTTAAAAATGTTGAATTCAGACTTGGATACATAGAGAATCTACTCGTGGAGGATAATTCCATAGATGTTGTTATCAGCAATTGCGTTATTAATCTTGCACCTGATAAAAGCAGAGTTTTCAAAGAAATCTACCGAGTCTTAAAACCTGGCGGCAGGATGATTGTATCCGATATTGTCCTGACAGGGAAACTGCCATCACGGATTAAAAATAATGTGAATGCCTATGTGGGATGTATTGCTGGCGCTGTTCAGATGGATGATTATCTGAAAATGATAGAAGATGCAGGTCTCTCCAGTTCCGCTATCTTACAAAAAAGCAATTCAAACTGCCTTGATAGTAACGACCCAATTGCAAAACGGGCAGATAAGGTAGTGAAAGGTATTGACACAGCATTTAAAATAGTTAGTATTACAGTTATGGCGGAAAAGGATTAACACTAACTCTGTTTATAAGAAAAGCGATGCATGACTTATATGGATAACATACCCTCTAATATTGTATCAAATTGAAGGAATCTTTAGAAAACCTTAGGACCGGATTTGACATTTTGACGATTTAATTGTATATTTTGCTCGTACCGTTACAACTAATTTCTCCTATTAAGGAATAATTCCTAAATTTCTAATTCATAATTCGTAATTTGTTATTGAAAGACTATGTCGGCCATGTCAAGTTGTAACGGCACTCGTAATGGAGACAACCCTGATGCGTCGAAGTGAATTTTTATATACAATCTTTCCTTTAAGGATAATTTATATAACTCTCTGTATTATTGCGATTCTCTCAATCTTCGCAAACCGGTATGCCATGGCACAAGATGATGAGAGGATAAAGAGAGGCAAAGAGGCATACGAAAAATATTGCAGTGTTTGTCATGACGAGACAGGATCAGGGGATGGCCCGGGTGCTGTGATCAGTGGGATTTCACCCCGTGACCTGACGGATAAAGCCTATATGTCCCTGATATCAGATGATGAGATAGTAAAGATAATTCGCTATGGAGAAGATGTATTTCCCTATCTCCAGATGCCTGGTCAGGGTGACGAAATACCAGAATCCACAGGTTGGGATATCGTTTATTATCTCAGGACAATAGCAGTTGACAGGGGACCTCTAAAGGTTCCCTCTCCTCAGGAAAGGGCAAAGAGATTTAAAGAACCAATGGAAAGGGGAAAGATATATTATCTCCACTATTGTTCACCCTGCCATGGCATTTCAGGAGATGGAAAGGGATGGGCTGCAAGGGGATTAGTGGGTAAACCTGCCGCCCTGAATGACCCCGTTTTAATGTCTAAACTTACCGAGGAGGACATTTTGGCTCATGTTAAAGGATTGGCGAAAAAAGAAGGCAGGGAAATGCCAATCTTTGGAAGGGCATTTACCAATGATATGGTAAAGGCTATTGCTTCCTATGTAAAGACTTTATCGGCTATTTCGGGCAAATAAATTAAGCTTACCACATCTTAATCCTCTCCTTATATCCATTTTACCACTGAAAATTATACCATAAACTTGATGATACACTGTTTTAGATTTATACTAAGGGAAAATGTCAGAAGATAAATCTTATAAATCTAATATCAGGCATTGGGATTGTGAGTTGAGGCATGCCTTTTTAAGTATCCCTGAAAAGGAGATAAGGGATATTTTTAAAGAGATTTACCATGCCGCAAAGGAAAGAAATTTTACCTATGAAAGGGAAGGTAGATACGATGTAATAAACCTCCTCCCCCTTCCGCTTGTTGCAAGCCCTGAACAGGTCAGATACCTCCATAAAATCTGCCTCATTATCAATAGTGCATTATCAAAACTTACAGACCTCTATCTGAAATTTCCGGAGATAAGAAAAGTCATCCCCATGACAGAGGAAGAGGAACGCTGGATAAAAGATGTATGGACAGGTAAGCACAAAAATAGTCCGGGTATATGGAACAGGCTTGATTTTCACTTTGACATATATCATCCGTATTGGAAGGACACTATTACATTTTTTGAAAACAATTCAGTTGCTGTCGGTGGTAATCACTATGTGCCTGTTGCGGAAGAATTGATTACAAATATTGTCCTGCCGAGACTGAAAAGAGTGAATAAAAATATCTCTCTGAAAAAGAATAATGATATACACGACCTCCTTTATCATGAAATAATACATCATGCTAAGGCTATTGGCAGGAAAAGGCTCAACATCGCCTTTGTAGAGGATAAGACCCTCACATCAGGCATAACAGAATTTCCATCACTTGCAGAGTTTTATAATAAGAAAATAGGCAAAAGGGCTGACATCAGGATATACATGATTGACCCAAGGGAACTGCATTTAAAAGATGATGAGGTATATTATAAAAACCATGGGATAGACATAATATACCGGGATTTTGAACTCCTTGACCTCTTCAAAATGGGTAAAGGTGAGTATATAAGTGCGATGAAAACCGCCTTTAAGAAAAATCAGGTTATATCAGGAATCGCAGGTGAGTTTGACCATAAGGCATGCTGGGAGGTGCTGAGGGACAAAAGATACTCTACATTTTTAAAATTGCTGAGGACTTCTGATGCTTTAAAATATATTCCATGGACAAAGGTTATAAGGGATATAAGGACGGAGTCGCCTTCCAACGAAAATATTGAACTTTTAAATTACGCCAGCAAAAATAAGGACAGCCTTGTGTTAAAGCCAAACCGTGGTTACGGTGGATATGGCATAGCTATCGGGAGGGATACAACCCGGTCCCACTGGGATGAGATGATTGACAGGGGATGCAGAGAGCATGGGAAATGGATTGTACAAGAATACAAGAGAGTATCTACAAAGATTTTCCCATCATTTGATGAAAAGGGCGACATGGTTTTTGAGGAATTTCATACGGTTTATGGACTTGCAGGGACATCTGAAGGGCTTGGCATCCTCGGAAGGGCATCAAAGAAAGAGATTGTAAATGTCGCCCAGCGAGGAGGGATAGTTGCAGTACTGAGGGCACAAGAGAATGGCAACTGATAAATAAAATCTTTAGCCACAGATTTTCACTGACTAAAATATTTTTCTTATTTTAAAATCTATATTTATTCGTGGTTAATTAACTTTGTTCAGTTTTCAAGAATGACATATACTCCATTAACCAAACACAGTTTTATAAATGTCCTTGAACATACCATCACTTATCTGAAAAGGCAGGGTGTCAGCTATGCAGACATCCGTCTTGAGGAGTGTGTTTCAGAGGGTGTGATGGTGAGGGATGGCGAGATAGACAGGCTGTGGGATAAGCTTGATACAGGCTTTGGCATAAGGGTTTTACATAAAGGTGCGTGGGGCTTTGCTGCGAGCTCCCTTTTGACAGAGACAGAGGCAAAAAGGGTAGCAGATGATGCAGTTTCTCAGGCAAAGGCAATATCTCAAATGGGGTATGGGGCAAGGGGCAAGGGGCAAGGGGCAATACATAAAAATCCCCCTGTTAAATTTAAGCATAAATCTCCCTGCCACATTGACCCTTTTATCATACCGATTGAAGAACGGCTCTATCCGATTTTAAAGGCGACATCACTGCATAAAAATTATAGACAGTATAAAAAAATCCATACTATAGAGGGTTTCATGGACTTTAAGAAGACCCACAAGACCTTTCTTAATACAGAGGGGAGTTTTATTAAGCAGGAGATATTTTTAAGCGGTGCAGGGATAAAAGTTATAGCGATTGATGGCAGGGATGTTCAGGTGAGGTCATTTCCTGATTCCCACAACGGCATTTTCAGGCAGGGTGGATATGAGCGGATTATTGAGATGGATATACCAGAAAACACTCCACGAATAATTGAAGAGGCACTTATGCTTTTAAAGGCAGATTATTGTCCATCAGGTGTAAAGACTATTATCCTCGGCGGCTCTCAGGTAGCACTACAGATACATGAATCCATAGGGCATGCAGTTGAACTTGACAGAACAATGGGGATGGAGGTAAGCCTTGCAGGTGGCACATTTCTGACGGCTGATAGTATCGGAACTAAAATATGCTCCGATGTTGTCAATATAACTGCCGACCCTGCAATTGAAGGGGGTGCGGGGAGTTATATCTATGACGATGAAGGGACTGAGGCAAAGAGGATTGATATTGTAAAGAACGGAAGGTTTGTAAATTTTCTTTCGTCAAGAGAGACAGCAAAGTTATCAGGAATGGAATCTAACGGCAGTGTAAGGGCAAGCGGCTGGAGTCATATACCGCTTATAAGAATGAGCAATATAAATCTTGAATCAGGAGAGGGGAATCTGGGTGATTTAATAGCCGATGCAGGAGACGGCATTCTTCTCCAGACAAATAAAAGCTGGAGCATAGACACATTAAGGCTTAATTTTCAGTTCGGGGTGGAGATAGGATGGGAGATTAAAAGGGGCAGGATAACAAGACCTCTTAAGAATCCTGTATATTCCGGCATAACACCTGAGTTCTGGAAGTCATGCAATGCAGTATGTGGCAGGGAGGAATGGAAGATTTATGGGTTAAGCAACTGTGGAAAGGGTGACCCTATTCAAAACATAGCAGTAGGACACGGGGCAGCACCCGCAAGGTTTAATAAAGTAAAGGTTGGGACAGTTAAATGTTAGGCAGAGATAGGGTAATAGAATTATTAAGAAAATTGGTAAGAGAGGCAGAGGAAAGCGGCACCGGACAGGCTGAGGCACTCTATGTCGGCAGTCATAACTCTACCACAAGGTTTGCAAATTCTGTAATCACACAAAATATAAAGGAATCTAACGGGACAGTATATTTTAGGGTTTTATTAGACAAGAGGATTGGCGTTACCTCTGCAAATTCATTACATATAGAGGATTTGCGGCGATGTATGAAAAAGGCAATTGAAATTGCGAGACAGTCAAAACCATTAAAATTCTTTGATTCCCTGCCAAAGCCTTCAGAATATCCAAATATAAAAACACACTATCCCAAAACTGCAACCCTTACAATATCTGATAAAGTAAAAATCCTTGGTAATGTCTTCAAAAAGTCAAAATCCGCAATCCAAAATCCAAAATCCGAAATTAGAGTAGGCGGTGCATTTTCAACCTCTGAAACAGAGATAGGCATTGCAAATTCAAATAATCTTACGGCCTATCAGCCGTTCACATCAGCACATCTGAGTCTGATAACCTCTTCTCCTCCCTCATTGGGCTTTGCAAATCAATTTGAGCGGGATGTAAAAAATATAGATACAGATAAACTCCTTTCTACCGCAATGAAAAAGTGTATTGCAAAGAAAAGGGATAAATTAAAGCCCGGAAGATATAAAGTTATCCTTGAACCACCTGCAGTAAATGAAATCCTTGAATGGCTTATATATATTACTTTTGGTGCCAGTGTGTTTATTGACGGCACAAGTTTTATGACAGGCAATATCGGTAAAAAAATCATGAGTAAGAAACTTACAATATACGATGACGGGGGTGATACGAGAGGTTTCCCTGTCCCTTTTGATTTTGAAGGAGTAAAAAAGAAGAGGCTTGATATTATAAAAAACGGTGTGGCAATCTCTCCTGCCTATGATACGCTCCTTGCAAAGAAATGTAGAAAAAAAACAACAGGTCATGCACTTATGCCTGATGATACTGAAGGACCATTCCCGACAAATGTCTTCATAAGAGAAGGTGATTGCACCCTTGATGAGATGATTTCAATGGTTGATAGAGGTATACTCGTAACAAGATTTCACTATGTAAACGGACTATTAGACACAAAGACGGCATCAATGACAGGCATGACAAGGGACGGGACATTTTATATTGAAGATGGGGAAATAAGATATCCGGTTGAAGATATGAGATTTACAGCATCAATATTAGACGCCTTTTCAAAGATAGAGGTAATCTCAAAAGAAAGGCAGGCATTCCCAACACCATACAGCATTGTTGGAGTGAATATCCTCCCTGCATTACTTATAAAGGAGTTTTCTTTTTCGGATTAAACTGTATATTAAATCCCTTCAACTCTGATTTTATGAAAGAGTCTGATTTCTTTTGTCTGTCTTCTTTTAAGTTGAAATTTCATTTATGGAGATGTTAATATTTTCAGCATGAAAGATAAAATCCATTTTTCTATATGGTATCTGGTTGCAGCCTTTTTTATCATGTGGGCTGTAAATGTCTTTTTCTTTGCACCAACCTCACCTACACAAGTCCCTTACAGTGAATTTAAAAACATGCTGAGGGAAAATAAGATTGAAGAAGTAGTTCTGGGAGACAAAACTATAAAGGCACTTTTAAAGAAGGAGGAGGGGAAGGAAAAGCTCAGGAAAGATATTACTACTGTAAGGGTAGATGACCCTAAATTAGTAGAGGAACTTGAGAAATACAATGTGAAGTTCACAGGAAGGTTTAATGAGTCATGGCTTAAAGATTTCTTCCTTGCCTGGGTCCTCCCAATGGGGGTTATTATCATTATATGGATGATTGTATTAAGGAGGATGAGCCCCGAATCAGGGATAATGGCTATTGGAAAGAGCAGGGCAAAGATATACATAGATAAGGATACAGGGGTTACATTTAATGATGTGGCTGGATGTGATGAGGCAAAGGAGGAACTTAAAGAAGTTATAGATTTTCTGAAGACCCCGCAGAAATATTTAGAAATAGGAGGGAAGATTCCAAAAGGGATATTATTGGTTGGACCGCCGGGGACAGGAAAGACCCTTCTCGCAAAGGCAGTGGCTGGTGAGGCAAAGGCACCGTTCTTTGCGTTGAGCGGTTCTGCCTTTGTGGAGATGTTTGTCGGTGTGGGGGCATCAAGGGTAAGAGACCTGTTTGCGCAGGCACAGGAGAAGGCACCATGCATCATATTCATAGACGAACTGGATGCCCTCGGAAAGGCAAGGATGGCAGCACCGATTGGTGGTGGTCATGAGGAGAGAGAGAATACACTGAATCAACTCCTGGCAGAGATGGATGGCTTTGATACTCAGAAAGGTGTAATCATAATGGCTGCAACAAACAGACCTGAGATACTTGATTTAGCACTTTTGAGACCGGGGAGATTTGACAGACAGATACTCGTTGACAGGCCTGACATAAAAGGGAGGGAGGAAATACTGAAGGTTCATACAAAAGGGGTTAAGTTGTCGGATGGGATAGATTTAAAAATTCTGGCGGCAAGAACACCGGGTTTTGCAGGTGCAGACCTCGCCAATGTGGTCAATGAGGCTGCACTCCTTGCAGTACGGAGAGATAAAAAGGCTGTAGAGATGAATGATTTTGAGGAGGCAATAAACAGGGCTGTGGCAGGACTTGAAAAAAAGAGAAAGGTGATGAATAAGAAGGAGCAGGAGATAA